>JAYUPN010000393.1:0-5988 GCA_043760065.1 Rubrivivax sp. | reverse complement strand
TGGGCGTGGGCGCGGGCCAGATGAGCCGCATCGACAGCGCCCGCATCGCGCGCATCAAGGCCGGCAACGCCGGCCTGTCGCTGGCCGGCTCGGCGGTGGCCAGCGACGCCTTCTTTCCCTTCCGCGACGGCCTGGACGTGGTCATCGACGAAGGCGCGGGCTGCGTCATCCAGCCCGGCGGCAGCATGCGCGACGACGAGGTCATTGCCGCCGCCGACGAGCGCGGCATCGCGATGGTGTTCACCGGCACGCGGCATTTTCGGCATTGAACGGCCGCCTGGGCAAGACAGGCCTTTCAGTCAGCGCGCGCGCCGGCCGTGGCGCCCGGCGCGCGCGGCACGGCCCGCGCTAGCATCCCCGCCATGTCGCGTGCCGATCTCATGGGCCTGTTGCTGGCCTTCATCGCGCGCCTGATCACGGGCGCGCAAGGCCATTGGAAGGGATGCCCACCCAAGGCCGAGCAGCGCATCTACTTCGCCAACCACCAGAGCCACCTCGACTGGGTGCTGATCTGGGCTGCGCTGCCCAGCGACCTGCGTGCGCGCACGCGGCCGATCGCGGCGCGCGACTACTGGACCTCGTCGCGCTTCAAGGAGTGGCTGACGACCGAGGTCTTCCGTGCCGTCTACGTCAGCCGCAATCGACCGCAGGTCGCCGCCGGCTCCGGCGTCGACGACCAGGACCCGCTGGAGCCGCTGGCCGATGCGCTGGGCAAGGGTGACTCGCTCGTCATCTTCCCCGAGGGCACGCGCAGCAACAAGGACGAGCCGCAGCCGTTCAAGAGCGGCCTGTACCACCTGGCCGAGCAGTTCCCAGGCGTGCAGCTGGTGCCGGCGTGGATCGACAACGTGCAGCGCGTGATGCCCAAGGGCGAGGTCGTGCCGGTGCCGATCCTGTGCACGGTGACCTTTGGCACGCCGCTGCAACTGCAGCCCGGCGAGGACAAGCGTGCCTTCCTGGATCGCGCCCGTGCCGCGGTGCTGGCGGCAAGGCCGGGCCGGGCATGAGCACCGAGGGTCTGCCGAGGGCTCATTCCCGCCTGGCGGGCCGCAGGCCGTAGGGTGCCGAAATGAACATCGACCTGCACCCGCTGCGCGAATGGTCGGTCCACAGCCAGGTGGCGCTGCTGTTCGTGGCGCTGTTCGGGCTGCTGCTGCTGACCTCGGTGGCGGTGATGCTGTACACGATGCGCGACACCGGCGAGGCCCGGCGCGAGCGCAACGACAGCATGCAGCGCGACCTGCGCGCGGTGTGGATCGGCTCGGTCGTGTTCTGGCTGGCCTGGGTCTCGGGACCGCTGGGCGCCACGCTGGCCTTCGGCGTCTTCTCGTTCCTGGCGCTGCGCGAGTTCATCACCCTCGTGCGCACGCGCCGCGGCGACCACCGCAGCCTGATCCTGGTCTTCTTCGTCGCGCTGCCGCTGCAGTACGTGCTGGTGGGCGTGCGCGCCTTCGACCTCTTCACGGTGTTCGTGCCGGTCTACGTGTTCCTGGCGATCCCGGTCGTCAGCGCGCTGTCGGGCGACCCCGAGCGCTTCCTGGAGCGCAACGCCAAGATCCAGTGGGGCATCATGGTCTGCGTCTACGGCCTCGCGCACGCGCCGGCGCTGCTGCTGCTGGACCTGCCGCGCTACGCCGGGCGCGGCGCGTTCCTGCTGTTCCTGCTCGTGATGGCCACTGCCGCGGCGCAGATCGTGCAGGAGCTCGCAAGCCGCAAGCTGCGCCGCCGGCCGGTGGCGCGGCAAATCGACCGCAGCTTCTCGTACCGCGCCTGGGCGCTGGGTGTGCTGGCCGCCGGCACGGTGGGCGCGCTGCTGTTCTGGATCACGCCGGTGGACCCGCTGCGCTCGGCCGCGATGGCCGCGCTGGCCGGCGGCTGCGGCAACTTGGGCGAGCTCGTGATGCGCGCCCTGAAGAAGGACGCCGGCGTGCGCTACTGGGGCAACCGCAGTTCGGTCACCGGCGCGGTCGGTCTGCTGGACCGCGTCGCGCCGCTGTGTTTTGCGGCGCCGGTGTTCTTCCACGCTGTGCGCTGGTACTTCGTCTGAGCGCCTGAGCATGCTGATCCTCGGCATCGACCCCGGCCTGCAGCGCACCGGCTTCGGCGTCATCGACGCGCAGGGCGCGCGGCTGACGTACGTCGCCAGCGGCACCATCAGCACGCTGGAGGTGCCTCGCGGCGACCTGCCGGGCCGGCTGAAGATCATCTTCGAAGGCGTGCAGCAAGTGATGCAGCGCTACGGCCCCGACTGCGCCTGCGCCGAAATCGTGTTCGTCAACGTCAACCCGCAGAGCACGCTGCTGCTGGGGCAGGCGCGCGGCGCGGCGCTGGCGGCGCTGGTCAGCGGCGGCCTGCCGGTGGCCGAGTACACCGCGTTGCAGATGAAGAAGGCCATCGTCGGCCACGGCCTGGCGACCAAGTCGCAGGTGCAGGAAATGGTCAAGCGGCTGCTGAAGCTGCCCACGCTGCCGGGCAAGGACGCAGCCGACGCGCTGGGGCTGGCGATCTCGCACGCCCATGCCGGCACTTCGTTTGCCGCGCTCGCAAGATCGACGACGCTGGACCGCAGGCAGCATGCGCAGTACCGCAAGGGCAGGACCTATTGAAAGCCGCTTCACTCAAGGAGACAGCCTCATGACATCACCCGTGACCACGTCGTGGATTTCCATCGCCCCCGGCTTCGAGGGCTACCTGGTCCTGCCACCGGGCGGCCGCGGCCCCGGCATCGTGCTGTGGCAGGAGATCTTCGGCGTCAACGAGCACATCCAGGCCGTCGCCGAGCAGCTCGCGCTGGCCGGCTTCGTGGTGCTGGCGCCCGACGCCTTCTGGCGCCAGGCGCCGCGCGTGCAGCTCGGCTACGCCGGCGACGACCGCGACCGCGCGATGGCGTTGATGCAGGGTTACAGCGGCGCCGATGCGCTGGCCGACATCGGCGCTGCCGTGGCGGCGCTGCGCGCGCGGCCCGAACTGCAGGGCCGCGTCGGCACCATCGGCTACTGCATGGGCGGCAAACTCGCCTACCTCACCGCCGCGACGACGGATGTCGACGCCGCGGTGGCCTACTACGGCGGCGGCATCCAGGGCCAGCTCGACCGCGCGGCGAGCATCGGCTGCCCGGCGCAGTTCCACTACGCCGGCCACGACGACCACATCCCGCCGGCCGCGGTCGAGCAAGTGCGGCAGGCGATGGTCGCGGCCGGCAAGAGCGCCGAGGTGCACGTCTACCCGGGATCGATGCACGGCTTCAACTGCTGGGCCCGCGCCTCGTACCACGCGCCCAGCGCGGCGCTGGCGCTCGGGCGCTCGCTCACGTTCCTGGCGCAGGCGCTGCACCGCCCCTGAATCACCACCCGCAAAGCGAGCGCCGGATGATGGACTGCACGGACTGCGACGCCCCGCCCGCCGAGGCCCCCGAATTGCGGTCCCCCTGCGGCTTTGTTCCCGGCGCCGGTTGTGGCAGTCTTGTGACCTACTGAAGGCGCCGTCCCGCCTTCGGCCAAGGAGCCCTGCATGAGCCTTGACAGCAGCAGCCTGGTCCCCGCCACCATCCCCTCGGGTGGCACCCTGCCGATCGCCCGCATGCGGGCCGTGTACCGGCTGGACGAGGTGGAAAAGCGCCTCGACAAGCTGCCGGCCCACGACCACGACCACCTGCGCGCCACCTATGCGCGCATGCTCGAAAAGGGCGGTGAACGCTTCCAGGTCAAGCCCGGCGGCCTGCCCGCGATGGAGCACCTCTACGACGAGCTGCCCAACTTCACCGAGGTGCTCGACGACGTCAAGCGCCAGCTCGCGCTGTGCCAGGACAGCCGCGACGCGCTCGAGATCACGCCGATGCTGCTGCTGGGCCCGCCGGGCATCGGCAAGACGCACTTCGCGCGCGAGGTGGCGCAACTGCTGGGCACCGGCATGGGCTTCATCAGCATGAGCAGCCTCACCGCCGGCTGGGTGTTGTCGGGCGCCAGCAGCCAGTGGAAGGGCGCGCGGCCGGGCAAGGTCTTCGAGACCCTGGTCGACGGCGCCTACGCCAACCCGGTGATGGTGGTCGACGAAATCGACAAGGCGCGCGCCGAACACGCCTACGACCCGCTGGGTGCGCTGTACAGCCTGCTCGAGCACGACACCGCCGGCACCTTCACCGACGAGTTCGCCGAAGTGGCCATCGACGCCAGCCAGCTGATCTGGGTCGCCACCGCCAACGACGATCGCTGCATCCCCGAGCCGATCCTGAACCGCATGAACGTCTACGAGATCGAGGCCCCCGACCCTGCGGCCGCCTGCGCCATCGCGCTGCGCCTGTACCAGCGGCTGCGCGGCGAACACGGCTGGGGCGAACGCTTCGAAGAAACGCCGTCCGACGCCGTGCTCGAACGCATGTCGAGCCTGGCACCGCGCGAGATGCGCCGCGCGTGGATGACGGGCTTTGGCAATGCGCGGCTGGCCGGGCGCGACTGCATTGCGGTGGCCGACTTGCCGGATGGGCAAGCGCGGCGCTCGCCGATCGGGTTTGTGCAGTAGGCACGAGCGGCGTCCGGGCACAATAGCGGCCACGTGCCGCACCGCGGCGCGTCCATCGGGGAACCGGCCATGACCACTGTGCAGATCACATTGCCAGACGCGCTTGCGCAGGAAGCTGCGCAGGCGGGTCTGCTGGCCCCCGACAAGCTGGAACGCATCCTGCGCGACCGGCTGCGCCAGGAGCGCATCGAGCGAATGAAGTCCGCACGCGCCACGCTCGCGGCCCAGCCTGTGGAACCGATGACCCCCGAAGAAATCGGCGCCGAGATCGACGCCTACCGCAGCGAACAACGGCGTGCGGCTGGTTCTTGACACCAACACGGCGCTGTCCGCCTTGCTGTGGGGCGGCACGCCGGGGCTTCTGATGAATGCAGCCTTGGATGGACGGGTTGAATTGGCCAGCAGCACCGCCTTGCTGGCCGAACTGCAAGGCGTCTTGTCGCGCACCAAGTTCAACAGCCAGCTCGCGCGACGAGGGCTGCTCGTCTCCGATGTCTTCGATGGTTACGCCTCGTTGGTGTTCATCGTCACGCCCGCAGGTATGGCCCTCACCATCACGCGTGATCCGGCTGACGACCAGGTGCTTGCGGCTGCCTTGGCCGCGCAGGCGGACCTGATCGTTTCGGGGGACGCGCACCTGCTGGACCTGAAGCAGTTCCAGGCCATCCCCATCGTCACAGCGCGCGACGCGCTGGACCGCTTGCCCGCAACCTGAGCCGCCCAAGTCCCTCAAGCCCCCTGCCAGAGCGCAGCTCCTGCCTGCGGCCTTCGTGCGCGGCCCAGGGCTTCCAGGGTGTCCAGGATGGTGGGCAGGCGCTCGCGCCAGCGACCGCGGGCGCTGAAGCGGGCTTCGATGTCAGCCAGGCTCAGCGCGGCCGGGCTGCTGGCCAGGGTGTCGGCCACGGCTTTGATCTGTTCCGGCAGGCCGCTGGGCCAGGGGCGCTTGGGCACGGTGGGGGCGGGGGTCGCGGGAATGGCGGGCTCGGTGGGCGCGTCGGCTTCCGTCGACACGTCCATGCCGGTCTGCACACCGGCGCCGCGCTGCTGGAAGTCCGGCCGCAGCCAGCGCACATGGCCGGCGGCTTCTTCGGCGGCGCGTTGGGCGTTCAGCGCCACCAGGCGTTCCAGCAGCGTTTCCACCGCCGCAGCGCGGGCTTCGGTTTGCCGGTGGTCGGCCAGCGCGGCTTGCAGATCGGTCCAGCCGTAGGCGGCCAGCACAGCGTACGACGGCCTGGAGTGAGGCAGTGGCGGCTTCACCAACGAGTACCCGTTCATGGGTACGCCGTAGCGACCGGCGTAGACCGGGCATTGAATGAAGCGGCTGCAGTGGCGAAGCGCCGCTTCTTGACAAGCAATCGCACCGCGAAGCGGGGCCGGAACGTGTCAATGACTTTGCGCCACTATTCGTCATGAATTTACTGCGCAAGGCTGTGATGATTTCGGGTTGACGGCCTCCGACGGTGGTGGGTT
>JAYUPN010000392.1:0-17436 GCA_043760065.1 Rubrivivax sp. | reverse complement strand
CAGGCCCAGGTGCGGCAGGCGCCCCAGGGCCACGGTCTCGCGGGCCGTCAACTCGCCGCTGATGTCGCCGAGCTGCGCCAGCCAGGCCAGCTGGCGTCCGCGCTCGCGGGCCGGTAGCGTGTCGAGCGGCTGACCGCCGAGATGCACGGTGCCGGTGGCCGGTGCCAGCAGGCTGGCCAGCACGCGCAACAGTGTCGATTTGCCGGCGCCATTGGGGCCGACGATCGCGGTCCAGCCGCATCCGAAGGCGCAGCTCACGCCGTCCAGTACCCGCTGGGTGCCCAGCGTGACGCCGATCTCGCGGGCTTCCAGCGCCGCACTCATCGCGCTCCCCGACGGCTCAACAACCACATCAGATAACCGCCACCGACGATGGCGGTGATCACGCCCACCGGCAATTCCTGGGGCGCTATCACCACGCGCGCCGCGACATCGGCCGCGAGCAGTAGCACGCCGCCGGCTGCGGCGCTGGCCGCCAGCAGGTGACCGTGTGGGCCCGGCGCCATGCGGCGCACCAGGTGCGGCGCAACCAGGCCGACGAAGCCCACCAGCCCGGCCTGCGACACCGCCAGCCCGGTGGCCAGCGCGAACAGCAGCACCAGCACCAGCCGCAGCCGCGCCAGCGGCAGGCCCAGGCTGGCGGCGCTGTCGTCGCCCAGCGTCAGCGCATCCAGCACGCGCGCCAGCCGCACGGCCAGCGGCAGCGCCACTGCCAGCCCCAGGCCAAGCAGCACCACGCTGTGCCAGCCCAGGAAGCCGGTGCTGCCAAGCAGGAACATCTGCTTGCCGCGCAGCGCATCGGGCGACACCAGAGTGAGAAGGTCGCTGGCGGCGCCCAGCAGCACACCCACCACCACGCCCGCCAACAGCAAGCGCACTGTCTGCTGCGCGCCGCGGGCCAGCAGCAACGTCAATGCCACGCCCAGCAGTGCGCCGAAGAAGGCCGCCACGACCAGACCCATGCGTTCCAGCCAGGCAGCGGTGGCCAGGCTGATGAGTTGGCCGGTGAGCGCGCTGGCGGCCAGCACCACGACGACGGCCAGCGAGGCACCGGCCGCCGAACCCAGCAGATAGGGGTCGGCCAACGGGTTGCGGAACAGGCCCTGCGCTACCGCGCCGGCCAGGCCCAGCAGGGCACCGACCAGCAGCGCACCCAACGTGCGCGGGGCGCGGATCTGGCCCAGGATCAGCCCGGCCTGGTCACCCGCCAGGTCCGCCTGGAAGCCGCGCCACGACAGGCCTTCGCTGCCGGCCGCCAGTCCCAATGCGAGCAGCACCAGCGCCGCCGCGCACAGCGCCCACAGCAGGCGTTGACGCCGCGCCCCCTGCGTCCTGCCGTATGGCGCAACCCCGGGCATCGTTGCAGTCACCATCACTTCCGGCGGCCTCATCGCGCGAACGTCGAAGGCAGCTTCGCCAGGCAGTCGGCGATCAAGAGCGCGGCCTCGCCCATCCGCGGCCCGGGGCGGATCAGCACCTCGTAGCGCGCCGGCTCGAAGCCGCAGCTGCGGCCTTGCTGCAAGGCTTCCAGGCCCTGCCAGCCCGGGCGTCCGGGCATGGTCTGCACCTCGCGCTTTACAGCCATCACAATGTCGGGCCGGCTGCGCACCACGAATTCCGGGTTGAGCTTGGGGAAGGGGCCCAGCTCGGCCGGCACCACATTGCCCAGCCCCAGCCGCGCCAGTGTCTGGCCGATGAACGAGGCCGTGCCGGCGGCAAAGGGCGCCGAGGCGACCTCGAAGTACACACGCTGGTCGCGCAGCGCCGGTGGCACCCGGGATGCAGCGATCGCGATGTCGCGCTGGATGCTTTGCCACACGCGA
Organism: Rubrivivax sp.; assembly: GCA_043760065.1. GTDB lineage: Bacteria > Pseudomonadota > Gammaproteobacteria > Burkholderiales > Burkholderiaceae_C > Rubrivivax. Next base: position 15,613 of record JAYUPN010000392.1, on the reverse strand, counting down.
TCGCCCTCGCTCGGCGTACCGAGCAGCGTGGCGATGAGGCCCAACGAGCGCTGCACGTCGGCATGCGTCTTCGACTCGAGCAGCACGACGGTGAGCCCCAGCGACTCGAGTCGGTCGGTCACACGCGCCGCGGTGCCGGCCAGCACCACGTCGGGTTTCAGAGCGACGATGCGTTCGACCTGCGCGTCGTCCAGGCCGCCCAACTTCGGCAAGGCGTCGACCTGCGACGGCGCGTTGGAGTAGCGGTCCACGCCGACCAGCCGCGCGCAGGCGCCCAGGGCGCACACGCTTTCGGTGATGGACGGCAGCAGGCTGACGATGCGCTGCGGCGGTGCTGCAAAGCGGTGCACCGCGCCTCGGTCGTCGCGCACGCTCACCTGGGCCTGCGACGGCGGGCCCAGCAGCGTCAGCAACAGCACCGCAAGCGCGCGTCGAGCCATGTTCACGGCCCGCATGCTCATCCTTTGACGCGTACTTCGATACCCGCGACCATCAATGTCACGCGAGTGCAGCAGGCGGCCATCGCCTGGTGCAGTGCGCCCAGCGCATCGAGATAGCGCCGGACCTCGCGGCCCAGCGGTGTCACGCCCATGCCGATCTCGTTGGACACCATCACCACCGGACCTGCGGCGTCCCTTAGGGCGGCGCACAGCAGCGCCTGCTGTACCTGCCAGGCCTCGTCGTCCAGCCCCGGGCCCTGCAACGGCATCAGTTGTTGTGTCAGCCACAAGGTCAGGCAGTCGACGACGACCATGCGCTGCGGTGCGCTGGCCTCGAGCAAGGCCGCCGGCAGGGCTAGCGCTTCTTCTTGTGTCTGCAGCGCCGGCACGCGCAGGGCGCGGTCGGCACGGTGGCGGGCGATGCGCTGGCGCATCTCGTCGTCCCCCGGCAGCGCGGTGGCAATCAACACCGCGCTGTGGCTGGGGGTCTGAAGCCAGGCTGCAGCGCGCGCCTCGGCGCAGCGCGACTTGCCGCTGCGGCCGCCACCGAGGATCAGCTCGTGCATGCGGGTGCTTCTTCCGACAACGGCAGGCCGGCAGTTTGTGCCTTCACATCCCGCCGTAGCGCAGGGTGACGCGGCCCTCGCGGCCTGGCTGGTTGTAGCCATAGACCGTCTCGTAGACCTTGCCGCCGGCGTTGTTCAGCTTCAGGCCCAGTGTCCATTCGTGCGCGAGTCGCCAGTCGGCGTGCAGATCCAGCGTGGAGAAGCCACCGACCCGCCTCGTATTGGCCGCATCGTCGTAGCGCTCGCCGAAGGCAGCCGCCGTGACGCCGACGCGCCAGCTACCCAGCACGGTGTCCGCGGCCAATTTCAGGCTGTCCTTTGAACGACGCGGCAGCTGACGACCGAAGTTGGCCGTGCCAGCGGTGTCGTTGCGCGGGTCCAACCGGTCCAGCGAGGCGGCTACGGTCCAGGCGGCCCACTGCGCGTCGTAGCTCAGGGTGTAGCCGTTGATGCGAGTGCGCGGGATGTTGGTCGGTGCCGGCCCGCTGCTGATGTAGCCACGGATGCGGTTGTCGACATACGCCAGGCGCAGTTGCTGTGCGGCGCCTGCCCACCGGAGGCTGAGCTCGGTGTGTCGGCCCTCTTCGGGCAACAGGTTCGGGTTGCCGAACCCTGGGAAGTACAGCTGGTTGAAGCTGGGCACGACGAAGCTGGTGCCGAAGGAGGCCGCTGCACGCCAGGCCGGCGTGAGGTCGTGGCCGTAGGCCAGTGAACCCGTGGTCTGGCCGCCGAACTGCGAATTGCGGTCATGGCGAAGGTTGCCCTGCCAAGTGTGTACGCCGGCCCGGCCGTTCAGGCCGGCCGCCACGCCGTCGATGCTTCGCTGCGAAACGGCGAAGGGCGCACCCGGGCGGCTCACGGTCTGGCGCAGGGTCTCGGCCAGCAACAGCGCGCTGCCCAGCGGCGTGTCGACCGTGTTCTCCCAGCCGAGCTGTTGCTGCACGGTGGCGATGGTGCCCAGGGTGCTGAAGGTTGAGGCGCTGGAGAGGGTCTCATACTCGTCTTTCGAGCGCGACAGCCGAACGGCCGTGGTCCATCCCGGCCGCACAGGACCACGCACCTGCAGCCCTATGACCTGGGTGCGCAGGCCGGCGCGTGCGTCGGCTCCGGGTCCGTCGTCGATCTGGGTTTCGCCATCCGAGACGAGCGTGTTGACGTCGGCGCGCCAGCCTTCCGCGAACCGCCAGCCCAGGCGGGCCGTGCCGCTGGTCTGCCGGAAGCCATCGTCGTCGGGGTTGTAGTTGCCGAAGGGCACGCGCGGGTTGGTGGCCGAGAAACCCTGCGTGGTGTTGCGGGTCAGCTGGAGAGCGCCGTCGAGCGCACCCTGACCGAATTGCAGGCCGCCCGACAACTGCCCGCTGCGGTGGGTGCCGGCACTGACCGAGGCCTGAGGACGCAGACCTGGTACGCCCTGGCGGGTGAAGATCTGGACCACGCCGCCCACGGCGTCGCTGCCATACAGGCCGGACAGCGGGCCGCGAACGAGCTCGATGCGCTCGATGCTCTCCAGCGGGATGTTTTCCCACGCTGGCGTGCCCAAGGTGGCTGAACCGTAGCGCACGCCGTCGATCAGCAGCAGGGTGTGGCGCGCTTCCAGGCCGCGGAGGTAGACCGAACTCGACTTGCCTGCACCGCCGTTGGACGAGAACTGCACGCCGCTTTGCTGGCCGAGCAACTCAGCCAGTGTCCGACCACTGGCCTGTTCAATCTGTGCGCGGTCGATGATGCTGACCTCCACCAGGCTCTGGTCGATACGGCTCGGGGTGCGTGTGCCCGTGACAAACACGGTATCGAGACGACGGTCGGTGGGAATGGCAGCCATTTGCGCCGAAACGTTGGGGCTGAGGCTGAGGGTGGCCAGGCAGGCGGCCAGGGCAGCGCTGGCCCCGGGACGAAGACGCACGGAGAAAAAGGCCCGGACGGGCCTGGAGGCTGGAGAAAACATGGACGTAAGAACCAAGGTGGTCGTGCGCGCCAGCTTCCCCGCAGGCATACACCTCACGGCACACCGCTTGCACAGCGTGCCACCTTGTTGGCCGGTATCCGGGCTGACGGAGACTGTCTGTGTTCCCTTCCCAGGCGCGCGAGGCACCCAGTGGGTTGCGTACACAGGCTGAGAGCCAAGGGCTCTCGTCCGCTTACCGTTGCGGGGGCAGCTCAGGTTGAAAGGTCGCCTTCCTTGCGGTTCCCTTTCTCCTGATTCCCGTTGAACTGCATCGACAAGAATGCCTTTGCGAGCACCAACATCGTCACTATAGCCGAGCCCATGGACGGAAATGCCACCTCGACCGGGTGACGCGCTGACTGGCTGCTCATGTCTGTATCCGTCGGCTGCTGCGGTGGCTGACAGCTTGCATACTGGCGCACCGAGTGCGAGAGCCATGACCGAATTCACCGCCGAGCAAATCGACACCCTCTACCAAGTGATCGCCGCGCGCCGCGACATACGGCACTTCCTTAGCGACCCGCTGGACGATGCGCTTCTGGCCCGCTTGCTGAAGGCAGCCCACTGCGGCCCGAGCGTGGGCTACATGCAGCCCTGGCGCTTCATCCGGGTGCGGTCCGCCGATCTGCGCTTGAAGATGCATGCACTGGTCGACGCGGAGCGCTTCGAGACGGCCCGCGCTCTCGATAAATGTCAGCAGGAGTTTCTGCGCCTGAAGGTGGAGGGCCTGCGCGAATGTGCGGAAGTCTTCGTCGCTGCGCTGTGCGACGGGCGCGAGTCGCATGTCTTCGGGCGCCGCACCATGCCCGAGATGGACTTGGCTTCGGTGGCATGCGCCATCCAGAACATGTGGCTCGCTGCCCGCGTCGAGAACGTCGGCATGGGCTGGATTTCAATGTTCGACCCGGACACATTGCGCTTGCTGCTCGGCATGCCCGAAGGCAGCCACCCAGTGGCCATCCTGTGCCTAGGGCGCGTCGAAGCGTTCTATCCACGACCGATGCTGGAGATGGAAGCGTGGCGCGAGCGCGCTGATTTGTCGACGCTGGTCTTCGAGGACAGCTGGCCTGTCGGTGGCAGTCCATGTGCCGCAGACTGATGCGCCGGTGACTGCAAGAAAGGCGGCAAAGCAAACCTGCAGTTCCCGATCGCGACCCAATCGCACCGCGCGCATGGCAACTCGGCTGGGCGTCACGGGTGCCAAGGATCGGCCGGTCAATCCTGTTGATGTGGAAGTGGCTCGTTCGCGAAGCGTGCCGCAACGAGGCCGGCTTCTACAGCAGGAAAGGCCGACCTGTGACCGGCGTCGTGGCGACTGCCATCTCCTGCTTGGCCATGATGCCGGCCTCCCAGGCCAGGCGTCCGCCCTCAATGGCCAGTCGGAACGCACGAGCCATGGTGATCGGGTCGTGGGCCAGCGCCACAGCGGAATTGACCAGCACGGCATCGAAGCCCAGCTCCATCGCCTGCACCGCGTCACGCGGCGAGCCGATGCCCGCGTCGACGATCAGCGGCACGTCGGGCAGCCGCGCACGCAGGGTGCGCAGCGCCGACGGGTTCAGCAGGCCCTGGCCCGAGCCGATGGGCGCGCCCCACGGCATCAGGATGCGGCAGCCCGCGTCGAGCAGGCGATTGCAGGTGACGAGGTCGTCGGTGCAGTAAGGAAAGACCTCGAAGCCGTCGGCGGCCAGTTCGCGCGCGGCCACGACCAGCTCCCAGGGGTCGGGCTGCAAGGTGTACTCGTCGCCCACCACCTCGAGCTTGATCCAGTGGGTGTCGAACATCTCGCGCGCCATGCGCGCCAGCGTGACCGCCTCGCGCGCCGTGGTGCAGCCGGCGGTGTTGGGCAGCAGGTGGGCGCCCGACTCGCGGATGTGGCGGTAGAAATCGCCGGCCTCACCGTCGCCCGCCAGCTGCCGCCGCAGGCCGACGGTGACGACCTGCGTGCCGGCGGCGTCGATGGCCGCGCGCAGCACAGCCGGCGAGGGGTAGGTGGCGGTGCCGAGGAAGAAGCGGCTCGTGAGTTCGACGCCTCCGATGGCAAAGGTCATGGTGTCATCCCCCGGTGATGGGTTGAAAGGTGGTGACCGCGTCGCCCGGCCGCAGGCTGCAGTCGCTGCGCTGCGGGCGCGGCACGAACTGGCCGTTGACGGCGGTGGCCAGCGCTGACGGCGTGAAACCCAACGCCTCGACCAGGGCAGCCAGCGTGGTGCCCTCGTCGATCTGGCGCTGCTTGCCGTTGAGGCGGATCTCGATCATCAACAGGTCTCCTTCAAGGTGTCAGGCATGCGGGCGAAGCCGCTCTCGCGTGCCGTGGTCAGTGCGGTCTCGACCAACCCGGGCGCAATCAGCCAGCCGTGGCGGAACAGGCCGTTGATGCGCACCAGCCCGGGCTGCACCTCGATGCACGGCAGGTTGTCGGGCAGTGACGGCCGCAGGTTGGTTTCGGTGTGGACGATGCGCGCCTCGGCCAACGCCGGCACGACGCTGTGCGCCGCCGCCAGCAACTCGACCGTGCTGCGCAGCGACACCGGCGAACGGTCCTCGCTCTCGATCTCGCTGGCGCCGACGACCACGATGTCGGGCGCACGCGGCACCAGGTAGACGCGATGGCGGGCGTGCAGCAGGCGCACAGGCCGGCGCAGGCCCAAGCCGGGCGCCTGCAGCCAGAAGATCTCGCCGCGCACGCCGCGCACCGGCAGTTGCCCCCGCGCACCGACGCCGCGCACGTCAAAGACCCAGTCGTAGGCGGCCACGCCACTGGCCAACTGCAAGCGGCCGGGCTCGACCGCCGCCACCGGCGAACGCCAGTGCCAGGCGACACCGGGCCGGGCGACCGCCAGCGCGGCCATCGCCTGCACGGTGTGGATGCGGCCCTCGCCGGGCAGCAGCCAGGCGTGCAGGCCGCCGCGCAAGGCCGGCTCCAGCTGCGCGAGTTCGGCCGCCGCAACCGGCTGCGCTGCATGGCCCGGCGGCGCCTTGTGCGCCAGCACGTCCAGCACGCGCCGCGCCGCGCCGGCGTCTTCGCGATGCGCTACCAGCAGGCTGCCGTCGCAGAGCAATTCCACCGGCACCGGCAGCGCGGCCACGATCTGCGGCCACAGTTCGATGGAGCGCAGGCCCCAGCGGAAGACACGCTCGTCGGCCGACTCCAGTTCGGCCAGCGGGCTGAGCATGCCGGCGGCCGTCCAGCCGGCGGCGCCTCGCGCATCGGGGCCGTCGGCCGGGTCGTGCACCTCGACATGGTGACCTTCCCGCGCCAGCGTGAAGGCCAGCAAGCGGCCCAGCAGGCCGGCGCCGGCGATGCCGATGCGCAGAGGAGGCGTTCCGTCGTTCGTCATGCGGCCGGGCCCAGCGTGGGGTGCAGCAGCGCGACGGCCTGGCCGGCTTGCGCAAGCGCTGTCCGCCGGCCCTCCTCGAAGGCCTGCTGCAGCGCCGCCACGGTCAGCCGGGGGTCGTTGCCCAAGCCGCGCAGGACGCAGACGCCCGAAGCGCCTGCCGCCGCGGCGAGGCGCACCTGCGCAGGCGTCAGGATGCCGCCGATAGCCACCACCGGCGCACCGGCAACGCGGCACCACCACGCCAGGTTGTCCAGGCCCTGCGGCCGCCACGGCATGTTCTTCGTGGTCGTCGGCCACACCGGCCCGCAGGCCACGTAAGCCGGCGCCAGGCCGCGCGCCCGGCACAGTTCCCAGACGGCATGCGAGCTGACGCCCAGCCCCAGCCCATTGGCTTGGCATTGAGAGCGGAACTCGGCGCGGCCCTGCTCGCCCAGCGCCAGCACGTCCTCCTGGCCCAGGTGCACGTCATGGGCGCCGAGTTCGGCTGCAAGGCGCCAGTGGTCGTTGATGAAGAGCCGCGCGCCGTAGCTGGCGGCCGCTGCCAGGCTGTCACGTACCTCGCGGCGCAGGCCGGCGGTCCAGGCCGCATCGGCATCGGCCGGGCGCTTGACCCGCAATTGCACCGTGCGCACGCCGGCCTCGAGCACATCGCGCAACGAAGCGGCGGTGTCGACGATTGCGTACAGGCCGAGCGCGGGCTCGGCCGTGGCGCGCATTGCCCGGGCCTGCACATCCGCCTGCGTGATGGCAACGCCGGCTGGATCGCCCCACGACAGCATCGGCAAGGTCGGCCAGGCCAGCAGCGCCGCGTCGACCGGTACATGGCCGGCCGCCAGGTGAACTTGCCAGGCCGCCAGCAGGTCGTCCGACCCGATGTCGCCGCCCTCGACGGGCGTAACCCAACCCCGCGTGTGGACAGCATCCACCCAGCAGCGCGCCGTGCCCTGCGCAGTGGCGCGGACCAGCACGGCCGCGGCCCCTCGCGCGCGCAGCCCGGCCGTCAGCCCCGGCCAGTCGCCCGGCGACGCGGCCGCCACAGCGGCCTGTGCGCCGGCTTGTGTCAGGGGCAGCTCTCGCGGCAGGCCGCCCGGGGCGGCCAGCACGAACACTCGCGGTTCAAGAAGTTCAGTCATCGCATCACCCTGCCACCATCCACGAACACGACCTGACCGGTGACGAAGGCACTGTCAGCCGAGGCCAGGAACACCACGGGCCCCGCGATGTCTTCGGGCCGGGCCAGCCGCCGCAGCGGCGTCGCCGCGGCCAACGCTTCCCGGAAGGCGGCGCGCGTCGCGGCGCTGCCCTCAGTGGGGTGCACCAGCCCCGGCGCCACGCAATTCACCCGCACGCCCTGCGGCCCCAGTTCGGCCGCCAGCTGCCGGCTGAAACCCACCAGCGCCGACTTGGCGGTGGCGTAGTCGGGGTAGGCCACCACCGGGTCCTCGATCAGGTCGCTGACGATGTTGACGATGGCGCCCTGCGCGTCGCGCCGCAGGTGCGGCAGGGCGGCGCGGCAGAGGTGGAAGGCCGCGCCCACCGCGCCGTCGAATTGGCGCTGGAAGTCGGGCCAGGCCAGTGCGTCGATGGGCCGCCGCTGTTCGGGGTCGAAGGCATAGGGCGCGAAGGCGTTGTTGACCAGCACGTCGAGGCGGCCGAACTCGGCTACCGTGCGCTGCACCAGGGCGGCGGCCGCGGCCGGGTCGGTGACGTCGGCGGCCAGCGCCACTGCGTCACCGCCCGCGTTTCCCCCCAGAGTGCGGCAGGCCTGCACCACACCCTGTGCCGCTTCATGCCGGCTCAGGTAGTTGAGGGCCACCGCCGCGCCGCGCGCTGCAAAGGCCCGCGCGATGGCCGCGCCGATGCCGCGCGACGCCCCCGTCACCAGCACCACCTTGCCCTGGAAGTCCAACATGATCGGTCTGCGTTCCGTGGTTCAGCGGCCGGGGAGCAGGTCGCTGGCCACGACCTGCGACATGTCCAATGGCCGCTGCACCAGACCCAGTTGACGGTAGACGTCGGCCGCCTTCTGCAGCGACGCCAGATCCATTGCACCCAGGCCCTTGTCGCGGGTCAGCGCCGAGACGCTCGAAGCGTTGCGCAGTTTGATCAATTCGAGGTTGAGCTGCGGGTCGCTGCCGTCGATGGCGCGCATCACGGCCAGCTGCGCCGCCTCGGCCGGCTCGGCGATCATCCAGGCGGCGGCGTCGCGGTAGGCACGCAGGAAACGGCGCAGCACGTCCTTGCGGCGCTGGTAGGTGTCTTCGCGCACCACGAACAGGTCGCTGGAGACGTTGAGGAACTGCCGCACCTCCATCACATCGACCTCGCCCAGGCCGCGGCGGCGGCCGATGGCCAGGCCGGTGTCGGTGGCCGCCGTCGCGTCCACCTGCCCCTGCAGCAGCGGAGCGAAATTCAGCAGCCCGGTGACGACCACCGTGACGTCGGCCTCGGTCAGGCCGGCTTGGTGCAGCAGCACCTGCAAGGCCTGGCGCGTGCCACTGGCCAGGCTGTAGACGCCAATCTTCTTGCCCTTCAGGTCGGCAGGTTTCTTGATGCCGCTCTTGCGCAGCGACACCACGTTGAAGACGTTCTGCGGGTAGATGTCGTACACCGCGCGCAGGCGTTCGCCCTTGTCCAGCGCGGCGAAGAGCGAGCCCGGGTCGGTGAAGGCGACATCGGCCTGGCCGGACAACAGGTTGCGGATGGCGTCGCCACCGCCGGCGCCGGGCAGGTAGGCCAGCGCCAGGCCCTGGGCGCGGTAGAAGCCCTTGTCCTCGTCGATCAGCAATGGCGTGACTTCGGTGATGGGCTTGCTCCAGCCGGCGACCGTGAATGTGTCCGGGGCGGTGGCTGCCTGGGCCCAGGCCAGTGCAGGAAGGGCGGCGCAGACGGCGGCGAGCAGGTGGCGGCGGTTGGGGTGCAGCGTCATGGTGAGGTCGGGGCTGGGGATCGGGTTGGCAAATGGGGCTGCGAGAGGGATGAAGCTCGGCAGGCGAGGCTCAGGCCGGAGGTCAGCCCCGGTCATGGTGGCGCAGCAGGCGGCGTTCGAGGGCCAGCGCCAGCCCGTACAGCAACAGCCCCAGCAGCGAGACCAGCACCAGCACCGCGAACATCAACGGCGTGTCCATGCTGCCCTGCGCTGCGATGACCAGAGCGCCCAGCCCGCGGCTGGCGCCGATGAACTCGCCGACCACTACGCCCACCAGCGCCAGCACCACGGCCACGCGAAAGCCGGACAGCACGGCGGGCAGGCCGCTGGGCAGCTTCAACCGCAGCAGGGTCTGCCAGCGGGTGGCGCCGAGCATGCGGAAGAGTTCCAGCTGCGCCGGCGGCACCCTGGCCAGTCCGGTCAGTGTGGTCTCCAGCAAGGGGAAGAAACAGATCAGCGCGGTGATGACGACGGTAGGCGCCAGTCCGAAACCGAACCAGACGATGAAAAGCGGCATCAGCGCCAGCTTGGGCACCACCTGGCTGACCACCACGTAGGGCATCAGTTGCCGGCGCAGGGCCGGCACCTCGGCCAGCAGCACGCCGGCGCCGAAGCCGACCGCGCAGCCGGCCAACAGCCCCAGCAACAGTTCGAGGGCGGTCGCACCCAGGTGCGGCCACAGGTAGCCGCTGGCCAGCCCCTGCCACAGCGACTGGGCCACGCGGCTGGGCGGAGGCAGCACCAGCGCCGACAAACCCAGCCCGCGCGCGGCGACTTCCCAGCCGCCTATTAGCAGCCCGAACAGCAGCAGGGCGGCGGCGCGTTCACGGTGGTTCATGCGGCCACCCCCTTCATCCCCAACCCCGTCTCCAACCCCGTCCCCAATCCCGTCCCCAGCGCCGCGCGCAGCGTGGCGCAGCAAGCGCCGAAGGCCGGCGTGTCGCGCGCCATGTCCGGCGGCACGGCCAGGCTGTGCACCAGGCGGCCCGCCGCCAGCACCGAGACGCGGTCGCCGAGGAACACCGCCTCGCCGATGTCGTGGGTCACGAACAGCGCTGTGACGCCCTGCACGCGACACAGCCGCAGCAGGTCGCGCTGCAGCTCTTCGCGGGTCAGGGCGTCCAGCGCAGCGAAGGGCTCGTCCAGCAGCAACAGAGGCGGCTGCAGCAGCAGCGCTCGCGCCAGCGCAATCCGGCTTTGCTGGCCGCCCGAGAGTTGGTGCGGATGGCGCAGGCTGAACGCCGCCAGGCCGAGCTGGCCCAGCAGCGCATCGGCGGCCTGCACGTCGCTGCCGCTGGGTGCGCGCTGCAGCGTCACCGGCAGCAGCACGTTGTCGCGCACGCTCAGCCAGTCCAGCAGCGTCGGCTGCTGGAACACGAAGCCGACGCTGCGGCGGTCGACCAGCGGCGCGCCGCGCACCGCCACCGTGCCGGCCGTCGGCTGCAGCAGCCCGGCCGCCAGTTTCAGCAGCGTGGTCTTGCCGCAGCCGCTGCGGCCCACCAGGCAGTGGATTTCGCCAGCGACCAGGTCGAGGCGCAGGCCCTCGACGACCGGGGCCTGCCCGGGGTAGGCGAAGTGCACGCCGCGCAGGCTGAGGAAGCTCATCCGACGCACTCCTGCGCGTACGGGGCCAGGGCGTCGGCGGCGCGCTCGGCGGCGTGATCGATCTCGACCATGCGGACCAGGTCGGCCAGGTTGAAGCGGCCGTCGTGGTGCCAGCCGGCCTCGGGCTGCGTCATGCCACCCAGCGGCGCGATGCGCGTCACGCCGACGCGGCCCAGTGCCTCGGCCAGGCGGTACAGCTCGGACGGCGTCGTGGCCAGGCCAACCGTCTGCAGGAAGGCGGCGTGCGGCGACAGCAGCGGTAGCACATCGTCCAGCGCATCGACGGCGCTGACCTGCACGCAGCGCTGGCCGGCCGTGGGGGCCAGCGGTTGTGGCTGATCGCTGTAGGCAAGCGACCACGGTGCGGCCGCGTCGCCCAGCAGTTCGTGGGCGGCGCTGCCGCCCGGGCCGTGGGTCGCGCTGCCGTCCGCGCTGCCCAGTGCGCGCCACTCGGCCGCCCGGCGCCAGGCAGCGACGGCCTCGGCCTCTTCCAGCGCCAGCACGCGGCGTGGGTGGCGGTAGCCCAGGTTGGCCAGCTCAGCGGCCAGGTGCTGCGCAAAGTCGCGCGGCGACAGCGCGCCGCCGCGTTCGACATAGACCGCATGCGACGAATAGCAACCCTGCTGGTCCCAGCGCACGATGTCCAGCGCCGCCCGCCGCGCGGCCGCCTGCCCGCGCTGGCGGTCCAGTGCAGCGCGGCCGACCAGGGTCAGGCCCAGCTTGTGGCCGTAGGCTATGAAGCGCGTGGTGGCCGGCACCTGCTCGCGCATCGCGCGCAGCGCAGCGTTGCCGCTGTAGGCCAGCACGGTGTCGGCCGCACGGTACAGCGCGGCGGCGGGCCCGGGCTGGCCGCCCTGCCACCACACCACCGCGAGGCAGTCGGCCAGCGGCGGGTGCAGTTCGGCCAGCAGCCGGGCGAAGATCGTCGCGAAGACCGGCTCGGCGCTGGGCAGCTTGCCGATGTTGCCGGCCTTGACCAGCAGCCCGCAGGCCAGGCTCCACAGCGGCAGACCGGGCACGTTGCCCGCCCAGACATGGGCCAGCAGCCCGGGCCCGAAGGCGCGCACGGCGCCGCCCTTCACGGCGGGCTGGAAGCTGTCCAGCACCTTGGGGTTGGCGAAGTCCTGCGCCACGAAGCGCTGCAGCTGCGGCGCGCGGAAGGTCTGCAGGTAGGCGGTCAGGCCCAGCCGCACCATCTCGGGGTCGAAGCCGGTCACGACAGGCAGCAGCGCATCAAGTTCGCGCCGCACCGGGTTCTGCGCATCCAGTAGGCGCGCCACGGCGCGATCGATGACGTCGATGACGGCATCGACAGTCATGCGCTGCAGCACCTGCTGCGCGGCCGCGCGCACCTGCGCCGCCAGGGCCTGCATCTGCGCGTCGCTCAGCAGCGGCAGCTCGATGTCGAGCCGGCCGCCTTGCGCCGCGTAATGCAGCGTGTGCCACTGCACTGCTGCCGGGTCCAGCCCGGGCAGGTGACCAGCGCGCCAGGCGGTGCTCATGACCGTGTCACGTCGAGGAATTCCTGCACCGCCAGCGAGCAGCCCTTGGCCGCAGCCCCCTCGGCGCGGCCCAGCAGCAGAAAGCCCGGGCCTTGCGCATCTTCGACTGCGACGCCGATGTCTTCGGTCAGGATGGCGATGGCCGAATTGAAATTCGCCAGGTCGCAATGCGCCAGCACGCCGGGTTCGCCGCGCGGCCGTTCCTGGCCGCTCAGCGGGTCGAGCACACGGCTGCGCACCCAGTGCGGCGCGCGCTTCACCGACGGCACAACCGCATTGCCCGCGTCGTAGAACTGCGAGCTCAGCTCGGTCATGCCGTACATGTTGATGCAGCGGCTGCGCGGCACGCGGAAGGTCTCGGCCAGCGCGTCGTAGAAGGCGTCCAGCGGGAGTTCGCGCGCCTGCCCCTTGTAGCCGCCGGTGTCCAGGATGCGACTGCCCGCGGGCAGGGTGTAGCGCAGGCCCTGTTCGCGCAGCGCGTCCAGCAGGTGCACGACGCTGAAGCTGGCGCCCATCAGGGCCACCGGCTGTGCCTGCGCCACGGCGCGGTCCAGCGCGGCGCGCAGGCCGTCGACGTCTAAGCCCTGCGGGCCGATGTAGGAGCGGCTGTCGGGTGTGCCGTAGCAGCGCGCGGCCAGCGACAGGTAGCGCGCCAGCGACGAGTTGGGCAACTGCTGCTCGTCGGGGAACAGCAGCAGCATCGGCAGCGGGCTGCTGCCCGGCATGAAGCGCTGTTCGAAGTGCCGCCGCATCGAGACGTCCCACACGGCGATGGTCGGGTGGTGGTTGCGGCCTTTGACCTCGCCGCGGCTGGTGCCGCTGGTCATGAACACGCGCTCGCAGTCCTCAGGCGGCACGCCGCTGAGCGTGACGTCCTTGAAGGCGCTGATGGGCACCGCCGGCGCCTGGCGCCAGCCCCTCACGCGGTGCGGCGTTACGCCGCGGCGCTGGCAGAAGCGCCGGTAGGGCTCGTTGTGCACGTACTGGTATTCGAACAAGGTCGCCGCCAGGTCGTCGAATTCGTCGTCGGTGCAGCCGTCCTGGGCCAGGAAGACCAGCAGGCGGTCCACCAGGGGCTGCATCGCCGAGGGCAAAGGCGTGTTCATGGCGCGCAAGGTCGGCGGCGTTGGGTCACAGCGGCCGCAGCCGCATGGGCTGGGGCGCAAAGCCGTGGTTCAAGGGACCGCTGCCGGTGCCGGTGCGCACGCTGGCGCCGGCGGCCAGCGCCGCGCGCACGAAATCGCGCGCCTGCTGCACCGCTTGCGGCAGGTCGTCACCTAGCGCGAGATGGGCCGCGATGGCGCTGGACAGCGTGCAGCCCGTGCCGTGGGTGTTCGGCGTCGCGATACGCGGCGCGCGCAACCAAAGCGGCGGCTGGCCCGCCTGCAACAGCAGGTCGGCGACGGTGTCGCCGACCAGGTGACCGCCCTTCAGCAACACGGCCCGCGCGCCCATCGCCAGCAACTGCTTTGCGGCGGCGGCCATATCGGCCTCGGTGTGCAGTGGACGGCCGACCAGTATCGCGGCTTCGTCGAGGTTGGGGGTGACCAGGAGCACCCGCGGGAACAGCAGGCGCACCAGCGCGTCGATCGCCGACGGGTCGATCAGCGCGGCGCCGCTGGTGGCCACCATCACCGGGTCCAGCACGACGCGGTACAGGTGGTGGCGGTCGAGCGCCGCCGCCACCGTCTCTATGGTGGGCACCGAATGCAGCATGCCGATCTTCACCGCGTCGACGCCGATGTCCTCGACCACCGCGTCGATTTGCGCGGCCAGCATGTCCAGCGGCACCGCGTGGATGGCGCGCACGCCGGTGGTGTTCTGCGCGGTCAGTGCGGTGATGGCTGTGGTGCCAAAGCAGCCCAGCGCGACAAAGGTCTTCAGGTCGGCCTGCACGCCGGCACCGCCACCGGAATCTGAGCCGGCGATCGAGAGCAGCCGTGGGTACTGCGCAGCGGGCGTCGGGACGGCAGCGGCCGTTGCGGTGATCGGGCGGTTCATCGGTCCTCCAGACATGCATGACAAGCAATGCTCCGAAGGACGTGCCGCTGCAGCCAAAGTGGACCGACAGCGCTTGCTCTTCTTACGCCGGCATGAACCGGATCAAGTTCGCGGGTTTGAATCTCAGCACGCTGACGTGTGCACCCCGGAGCGTCTGTATTGTCGCGCGTTTGCGAGGGCGCATTTGACTGATGCGTTGAACGTCAGCTTTGGCGGCGCGAATCCTGCGGCCGGGATGCCCGGTCAGGGTCGGCAGTGACCCGTCGCGGCCGACGGAAGCTGACACTGCTTGGCGCAGCCGGTTGGCGAAAGGCGGTGGGTCATCCCAGGCCACTGCACAGAGGTCTAACGGCGGGACGAGCCGATCGCCCCATCGACCGACACTTTTGAACCTAAAGTCATCGCCGCCAGGAGCACCTGCGGCGCCTAGAGTGCTCCTCAGCCGCAGCCCAGGAGCCGCCTGATGAGCCAGACGCAGACCGAGCCGAAACCGCCCGCAGCCGAGGCGCAGCCCGCCGTGTTCGTTCGCATGGCTGCCGTCGTGCGCATGACCGGGCTCGGCCGGTCGACGATATACCGGCTGATGGCCGAAGACAAGTTCCCATCCCCGGTGCGCCTCGCGAAGCGCGCTGTCGCATGGCGCCGCATCGACCTCGAGCGGTGGAGCGCCGGCCGCCCCACGGTGTCGCACTGACACTTTCGGTGCGAGCGACGCGCTCGCAAGCACTCCGACCTACACCGCCATGGTCAGCTTCAACACCGCGCCGATCAGCAGCATCGACGCCAGCAACTTGCCCCAGCACCAGGTCGTGAACCAGTAGCGGTGGTTGATCCAGAGGGCGCGGTGCAGGCGCCCCAAGCCGAATAGAACGGCAAGCGCCGTGACGAACGGGCCGATCAGGCCAACCGCCTGCGGCGCATGGCGCATCAGCAGCACCCACATCAGCGGCCACGCGACTGCATCGATGGCCGCGAGCAAGCGCCGGCCGGGCCATTCCGGCGCGTCCGGCCGGGGTTCGCGAGCAACCAGCAGCCACATGAGTCCTCCGATCCGGATTGCGCGGGCGGGTTCACTCCGCCCGCGCGCTCGGTTCAGCCTGGCGATCGGCGCAGCGGCTCTGGCACCAGCGCGTGCCAGCCAGCCGCGACGCCGCTGAGATCACGAGCGCATCCTTCTTCATCGCCTCCACCCCGCCGCGGTGAGGTCCGGCCCCGCCTCCTTGAGCGCCTGGACGATCTGCGCTTTCGGCACGTGGTTTAAGTAGTCCTCGGCGGTCGGCGCCC
>JAYUPN010000391.1:0-17451 GCA_043760065.1 Rubrivivax sp. | reverse complement strand
GGCGTCCCGCGAGCCCACTTGAACAGGGGGTTGCGGCGCCGGATCAGCTCGTCGTGCAAGCGGGCGCAGCCGCGCCATCCGCGCGCGTGGTCGCGCCCCCGTGCCCGGACGCAGCGCTGCCGCGCGCGCCCTGCCGCGAACTCAGCGCACCAGCAGGCGCGGCCCGCCGGCGGTGGCCGCGGCGACGTCGCCGATCACCGCCGCGGCGTCGAAGCCGTGGCGGCGGAACACCGCCAGCACCTCGCCCACCGCCGCCGGCGAGCACGACACGAGCAGGCCGCCGCTGGTCTGCGGGTCGGTCAGCAGCGCCTGGTCTTCGGTGGCAAAGCCGGCCGGCAATCCGATGTCCTGCCCGTAGCCGGCCCAGTTGCGGCCCGAGGCGCCGGTGACGAAACCCTGCCCCGCCAGGCTGCGCACGCCCGTCAGCAGCGGCACACTGGCCCAGTCGATGCGTGCCTGCAAGCCCGCGCCCTTGGCCAGTTCGAGCCCGTGGCCGGCGAGGCCGAAGCCGGTGACGTCGGTCAGCGCGTGCACGCCGTCCAAGCCGGCCAGTTCGGGCCCCGGCGTGTTGAGCTGCGTCGTGTTGGCGATCATCTGCGCGTAGCCGGCTGCGCCCAGCTTCTCCTTCTTCAGCGCCGCGCTCATCACACCCACGCCCAGTGGCTTGCCCAGCACCAGCACGTCGCCAGCGCGGGCGTCGGCGTTGCGCTTGACGCGCTTGGGGTGCACCAGGCCCATCACCACCAGGCCGTAGATGGCCTCGACCGAATCGATGGTGTGGCCGCCGGCGATCGGGATGCCGGCCAGCCTGCACATCGCAGCGCCGCCTTCGAGCACACGGCCGATGGTCTGCGTCGACAGCACGCTGATCGGCATGCCCACCAGCGCCAGCGCCATGATCGGCTTGCCGCCCATGGCGTAGACGTCGCTGATGGCGTTGGTGGCGGCGATGCGGCCGAAGTCGAAGGGGTCGTCGACGATCGGCATGAAGAAGTCAGTGGTGGCGATCAGCGCCTGCTCGTCGTTGAGCTGGTAGACCGCGGCGTCGTCGGCGGTCTCGATGCCGACCAGCAGTTCTTTCGGGATCGGCATCGCGGCCGTGCCCTTGAGGATCTCGCTGAGCACGCCCGGGGCGATCTTGCAGCCGCAACCGCCACCGTGGGACAGGGAGGTCAGGCGCGGTTCGGCGGGCTTCTCGGGTGCGTTCATGGCAGGGCTTTCGTGGCAGTCGGGGCGATGGGGCGCAGGGGCCGCAGCAGGTCGAGCAGGTGCTGGCGCTCGCGTGCGGGTTCGAACAAGGGCGCGCGCAGGCGGCATTGGGCCTGCAGGGCCGGGAGCATAGCGGCATCGTCGCGGCAGCGCTGCAGCAGGGCCGCCAGCGCGTCGGCGTCGGCCCAGTCGAAGCAGCCGCCGTAGTCCGCGCCCAGCAGGCCCAGGTTGCCGTCGATGCGCGAGGCCAGCACCGGCGTGCCGCTGGTCAGGGCCTCGATCACGACGTGGGCGCCGCCTTCGATGCGGCTGGCGTGCACCAGCACGTGCGCGGCCTGGATGCGCCGGCGCGTCGCCTCGTGCGCCAGCGCCCCCAGCCAGCGGTAGCGCGGCTGTTCGCGCGCCAGCGCCTGGGCCTCGGCCGCCAGCGCCGCGTCCAGCGGCGCGCCGACGTGGTCGAGCAGGATGTCCGCCCGCGCGCGCAGCAGCCGCGCCGCCTGGAAGTAGGTCTGCGGCGATTTTTCGTCGCGCAGGTGGCCGACCATCAGAGCGCGCAGGTGGCGATCGCTCTTGGCCAGCGGCTGGCGCGCCGGCGTCGACTGCAGGCAGACCCGGGCCTTGGCGCGTTGGCCCTCGGGCAGCGCCAGCAGGCCGCGCTCGTTGAGCACCACCAGCCGGTCGGCCCAGGCCAGCGACTGCTGCGCGGTGGCGTCGACGGCGATGTCGCGGTACAGATCGGTCCCCGTGAGCACGACGACCAGCGGCCGCGCCACCGGCAGCGCGCGCCAGGCCGCCACCGACGGCGCCGAGCGGCGTGCGTGCAGCGCGATCATCAGCGCCTCGTCGCCCTGCTGCCAGCGTTCGACGACGCGCACCCGATAATCGCCGGCCAGCAAACGCGCCCAGCGCTGCGCGGTCTGCCAATTGCCGTTGTTGGCGGCAGCCAGGGCGGGCGTCACGATGACGAGAGGCACTGATTCCATGGTCCGAGGTTAGCGCGCATGAGCGAAGGCGACACGATGCGCCGTGCCGGTGCCGCGTGGCTGGCGCAGGCGCTGCGCGACAGCCGCGGCGACACGCTGGCCACCTTTGCGCTGTACGAGGCGGCGCTCGGCGGCCAGGGCCTGGCGGTGCCGTACAGCCCGGCGCTGAACCCGCCGCTGTGGGAGCTGGGCCACGTCGGCTGGTTCCAGGACTGGTGGCTGTCGCGTTACCCCGAGCGCAGCCGCGGCGCCGCCGCCGACCCGCTGGCGCCGCGCCGCGCCAGCCGGCGCGCGGGCGCCGATGCGCTGTACGACTCGAGCCGGGTGGCGCACGACACGCGCTGGCAGCTGCCGCTGCCCGACGCCGCAGCCACGCGCGCCGACCTGGCGCAAGGGCTGGACGACAACCTGGCACTGCTGGCGCAGGCCGCGCCGGACGACGCCGGCCAGTACTTCCATCGCCTGTGCCTGGCGCACGAGGACATGCACCACGAAGCCGCGATCTACATGGCGCAGACGCTGGGGCTGGCCGTCGCGGACGCACGCTGGCAGAGCCGGCCGCTGCCGCCGCCCGCGCCGCCGCTCGAGATCGGGGCCGGCGCCTGGGCGCTGGGCAGCGAAGCCACGGCGGGATTCGCCTTCGACAACGAGCTCGGCGTGCACACCGTGGCGCTGCCTGCGTGCCGCATCGACGCGCAGGTGCTGCGCTGGGGCGACTACCTGCCCTTTGCCAATGCCGGCGGCTACGACGACGCACGCTGGTGGCCCGGCGACGCTGGCGCGTGGCGCGCCGCGCAGCCGCAGGGCGCACCGCGCTACCTCAGGCGCGCGGGGGCGGCCTGGGAACACTGGCGCCACGGCCACTGGCAGCCGCTCGACCTCGATCTGCCGGCCTGCAACCTGAGTGCATTCGAAGCGCAGGCCTGGTGCGCCTGGGCCGGCCGCCGCCTGCCCACCGAAGCCGAATGGGAACGCGCCGCACTGCAGGCGACCGAGCGCTTCAGCTGGGGCCAGGTCTGGGAATGGACGGCGAGCGCCTTTGCGCCCTACCCCGGCTTCACGGCCCACCCGTACCGTGACTACTCGGCACCCTGGTTCGACGGCCGGCCGGTGCTGCGCGGCGCGTCCTTCGCGACCCAGCCGAGGATGCACCACGTGCGCTACAGAAACTACTTCACGCCCGATCGCAACGACGTCTTCGCCGGCTTGCGCAGCTGCGCGCGCTGACAGGGCCGGCGGCGATCAGGCCGCGTGCGCCAGCGTCACCGCAAACCAGCCCTGCGCGTCGGTCCAGGTCTGCACGCGCGCAAAACCTGCGTCGCGCAGCAGCGCTTCGAAGTCGGCGCGCTGCCACTTGTACGAGTTCTCGGTGTGGATGCGCGCGCCGGCCGCAAAGCGCCGCTCGCCGCCGGGCCAGCGCACCGTGAGCGGCTGCCGCGCCTGCAGGTGCATCTCGATGCGCCCGGCCGCCGCGTCGTACAGCGCCACGTGCTGCCACTGGCGGGGGTCGAAGTCGCTGCGCAGCAGCCGGTTGAGGTGGCGCAGCAGGTTGAGGTTGAAGGCCGCGGTCACGCCCAGCGCATCGTCGTAGGCGGCTTCCAGCACCGCGGCCGGTTTGGCCAGGTCGACGCCGACCAGCAACGCGCCGCCGGCGCTGAGTTCGCGCGCCTCGCGCAGCAGCCGCAAGGCCGCGTCGGGCGCGAAGTTGCCGATGCTCGAACCGGGGTAGAAGACGAGCGCCGGGCTTGGCACCAGACCCGGCGGCAGCGCCAGCCGGGCCGAGAAGTCCAGGCCCACGCCCACCAGGTCCAGCGCCGCAAAGCGCCGCTGCAAGCCGCCCAGCGCATCGCGCAGGAAAGCGACCGAGATGTCGACCGCGACGTAGCGCGCCAGCGCCAGCGGCTCCAACAGCCGCGCTGCCTTGGCGCAGTCGCCGGCCCCCAGGTCGACCATCGTGGCGCCGGCGCCCACCGCCTGCCGCACAGCCTGCGCCACGGCAGCGCCGTGGGCCGACAGGATGGCGGCCTCGGTGCGCGTCGGGTAGTACTCGTCGAGTTCGGTGATGGCCTGGAACAGGCTGGAGCCGAGCGCGTCGTAGAAGAACTTGGGCGAGACATGGGCCTGCGGCGCCAGCAGGCCCTGCGCCGCCTCGGCGGCCAGCCGCGCCGCGTCGGGCTCGTGCAACTGGATGAACTGCGGCTCGCGCATGCGGCGCTCCCTGGCGGTCGTGGCCCCGGGGCGGGGCAGGTGAAAGTACGGCCGGCCGGTGTCAGCGGCTGGGGCAAGGGCGGGGCCAGGGCCGGGAATGTAGCAGCGCCGCCAGCACAAGTCGGTGACATGGGTTCCAATGCGCCCCGCGGCCCGTGGTCGCCCAGGCCAGACCCATGCTCAACCAGGAGTTCCAGTTGTTCACACTCTCAGCCACGCGATCGTTGCGCCTGTTCAGCGCCTGTGCCGTGTTGGCGCTGGGCACCTTGGGGCCCGCGGCAGCCCAGGCCCCGCAGGTGCTGCGGGTGACCACCATTCCCGAAGAAGCCGCCACTGAGCAGGTGCGCAAGTTCACGCCACTGGCGGTCTACCTGGAAAAGCGCCTGGGCATGAAGGTCGAGTTCACGCCCGTCACCGACTACCCGGCGGCCGTCGAGGCCCTCGTCAACAAGAAGGTCGAACTGGTGTGGTTCGGCGGCTTCACGCATGTGCAGGCGCAGTTGCGCTCGGGCGGCAAGATCATCCCCATCGCGCAGCGCGAGGAAGACACCAGGTTCCAGTCGGTGTTCATCACCAAGACCGACTCGGGCATCAAGACCCTGGCCGACCTGAAGGGCAAGCAGATCAGCTTTGGCTCGCAAAGCAGCACCTCGGGCCACCTGATGCCGCGCCACTTCCTGCTGCAGGCGCAGATCAACCCCGAGAAGGATTTCCGCCGCATCGCCTACAGCGGCGCGCACGACGCGACCATTGCTTCGGTGGTCAGCGGCAAGGTCGACGCGGCAGCGCTGGACATCACGGTGTGGCGCAAGTTCGTGGCCGAAAACAAGGTCGACACCAAGACGGTCGATGTCTTCTACACCACGCCACCCTTCTTCAACTACAACTGGTCGGTGCACGCCGACATGGCGAGCGAACTGCGCAACAAAGTGCAGAAGGCCCTCTTCGACCTCGACCCGGCGACCGCCGAAGGCAAGGAGATCCTGCAGCTCAACCGCGCCACACGCTACATCCCGACCGCGGCCGAGAACTACAAGGGCCTCGAAGCCGCCGGCCGCAGCGCCGGCCTGATCTGAACCCGGCGCGGGCACCGCAGCCGTGCTGATCGAAGCAGAGGGCCTGTGTGCACGCCACCCGGCGGCACGCGCCAGCGCAGTTGCGGCGGTGCAGGACTTCAGCCTGCGCGTGGCGGGCGGCGAACAGGTGGCCATCATCGGCCCCTCGGGCGCCGGCAAGACCACGCTGCTGCAACTGCTGGCCTGCGCGCTGAAGCCCACGAAAGGCAGCCTGCGGCTGCACGGGCAGGACCCCTGGCGGTTGTCGCGGCCGGCGCTGCACCGCCTGCGCGGGCGGCTCTTCCTGGCGCCGCAAGTGCCACCGCTGCCGCCGCGCCAGCGTGTCGTGACGGCCGTGCTGGCCGCGCGACTGCCGGCGATGGGGTTGCTGGCCAGCCTGCGCTCGCTGTTCTATCCGCACGACATTGCCGCCGCCCACCACGCGCTGGAGCGTTTCGACCTGGCCGAAAAACTTTTCGAGCGTGTGGATCGCCTGTCCGGCGGCGAACGCCAGCGCGTCGGCCTGGCGCGCGCGCTGCTGGCGCCGGCGCAGATGTGGCTGGTCGACGAGCCGCTGTCGGCACTCGACCCCACGCGGGCGCGGCAGGCCACCGCCGCCCTGGTGGACGAAGCGCGCGCCCGCGGCGTCACGCTGGTGGCCACGCTGCACCAGGTGGACATGGCGCTGGCGCACTTTCCGCGCATCGTCGGCCTGCGCGACGGCCGCCTGCAATTTGACCTGCCCGCGGCCGCTGTCGGCCACGACCTGCTGCAGCGCCTGTACGCCCAGCGCGAGGACGAGCTGCGCGGCGATGCCGTCCCTGCGCTGCCGATCGAGCCGCCGGCGCCAGCGCCGGCGCCGGTGATGCACTGCCGCTGAAGCCAGAGCATGTCCAGCAGCCTCGGCTTGCCGCCACCCCAGCACGACCCGGCCTGGCTGGGCCGCGTCTTTTGGCTCAGTGCCGGGCTGGTGCTGCTGTGGCCGCTGATGGTGGCGACCGAATTCAGGCCCTGGATCTTCCTCGAGCGTGACAACCTCAAGGTCATCGGCCAGTTCCTGGCCAGCTTCGTACCGCCGGCCCATGACGGCGAGTTCCTGCTGCTGGTGGCGCGCGAGTCCTGGCGCACGGTGGCAATTGCCACCGCGGGCATGGTGCTGGCCCTTGTGCTGGCGCTGCCGCTGACGCTGCTGTCGACGCGCGTGCTGTCGGTGTCGGCACTGTCGGGCCGCATGGCGCGTCTGCCTTTCGTGCTGCGCCATGCGGTGCGCTGGCTGCTGATCGTGCTGCGCAGCGTGCCCGAGCTGGTGTGGGCGCTGGTGTTCGTGCGCGTGGTCGGCCTGGGGCCGACGGCCGGCGTGCTGGCCATCGCGCTGACCTACGGCGGCATGCTGGGCAAGGTCTATGGCGAGATCCTCGAAAGCGGCGAAGCGCACGCGACCGAAACACTGCTGCGCAACGGCAGCTCGCGGCTGCAGGCCTTTTTCTTCGGTCTGCTGCCGCAAAACGCGAGCGAGCTGACCAGCTACACCGTCTATCGCTGGGAATGTGCCATCCGCAGCTCAGTCGTGCTCGGCTTCGTCGGCGCCGGGGGCCTGGGCCAGCAGATGGACAACAGCATGAAGATGTTCAACGGTGGCGAGGTGCTGACCATGCTGGCGGTTTTCGTGGCGCTGGTGGCGCTGGCCGATCGCGTGAGTTCGGGCTTGCGCAGGTCCTTGGGATAGCCCCATGACGCCGCGTCCATCCGACTCCCAGCCTTCAGCTGCCGGCCTGCCGCGCGCGGCCAACGCGCCGTTCAAGCTGCCGCCGCCGCTGTTCAACGCCCGCTGCAAGGCCTGCTGGTTCACGGCCGCGCTGCTGCTGCTGGTGGTGGCCAGCTTCTGGACGCTGAACCTGCAATGGGCGCAGTTCCTGTCGCTCGACGCCGCGCGCAGCATGGGCCGCTTCGTGGCCGAGTTTTTTCCGCCCGATACCAGCCCCGAGTTCCTGCGCCGCGTGGCGCAAGGCACGTGGGAGACGCTGGCCATGTCGGCGCTGGGCACCGTGCTGGCCGCGGCGGCCGGCTTGCTGCTGGCGTTGCCGGCCAGCCGCCTGCATGGCGGCGACCGCGCCCGCAGCCGCACGCCGACGCGGCTGTTGCTGAACGCGTTGCGCGCCATCCCCGAGCTGGTGTGGGCGGGGCTGCTGCTCATCGCCGCCGGCCTAGGGCCTTTTGCCGGCACGCTGGCGCTTGCCATGCACACCACTGGCGTGCTGGGCCGGCTGTTTGCCGAAGCGGTGGAAAACGCCCCGACCGGCCCCGCCGACGCCTTGCGCGCGCAGGGCGTCGGGGACACCGCCGTTTTCCTGTATGCCACGCTGCCGCAGGTGTTGCCGCAGTTGATGAGCTACACGCTGTACCGCTGGGAGAACAACATCCGCGCCGCCGCCGTGCTGGGCGTGGTCGGCGCCGGCGGCCTGGGCCAGCTGCTGTCGTTCCACATGGGTCTGTTCCACATGGGCAAGACGGCCACCATCCTCGCCGCGATGCTGTTGCTGGTGGCGCTGGTGGATGCGCTGAGCTACCTGTGGCGGCGCGTGCTGACGCGTTGAATGCGCTGAGCCCGCCTGCATCCGATACCGGGCCCCACCCGTACAAACCCGCTGTGCGGTGCCGCTTGTGTAAGCTCGCCGCGTTTGCACCCGACCGCATGAACATGCCCATCTTCCTCTTCCGCTGGCGCGCGCGCACCGGCTCGCGCGCGTGATCGCGCCGCTCGGCGTCGGGCAGGCCTGGGCGCTGCTGGGTGTGGCGATCGTGTTCGAAGTCGCGGGCACGACCTGCATGCGGCTGAGCGAGGGCTTTTCGCGCTTCACGCCCTCGGTGCTGATCTTCGTCTTCTATGCCGCGTCCTTCGCGCTCAACACCATCATCATGCGCACGCTGGGCCTGAGCGTGGTCTACGCCGTGTGGTCGGGCGTGGGCACGGTGCTGACGGCGCTGATCGGCTACCTGTACTTCAAGGAACCGGCGACGGCGCTGAAGATGATCAGCGCCGGGCTCGTCGTCATCGGCGTCTTCGGGCTGCACACGGCCTCGCGCACCAACGGCTGAACGATGCAACTGCCTGCCGACAACCAGCTCTCGATCCGCCGCTACCGGCAGCGGGCGGCGGGTTACGACCACTCGGCAGCGGCCACGATGCCGCTGCGGCTGCGCACCATCGCGCTGCTGCGGCTGCAGCCCGGCGACGTTGTGCTCGACGTCGGCGCAGGCACCGGCCTGAGCTACGAGCCGCTGCTGAATGCCGTGGGCCCGGGCGGCCGCGTGCTGGCCTTCGAGCAGAGCCCCGAGATGTTCGAGCGCGCGCGCGCACGCGCCGCGCGCCACCACTGGCCGCAGCTGTGGCACTGCAACGAGCCGGCCGAGACCGTGCAGCTGCCCGTGGCGCCCGACGCGGTGCTCTTCAACTACGTGCACGACATTTCGCGCACGCCGGCTGCCCTGGCCAACGTCCTGCGGCAGGCGCGGCCGGGTGCGCGCATCGCCATCGCCGGCATGAAGTTCTTCCCCTGGTGGACGGGCCCGCTGAACCTGCTGGCCTGGCTGAAGAACCGGCCCTACAACGCCAAGTCCGCCGACCTGTGGCAGCCCTGGCGCCTGGTGGCGCAGCAGTGCCAGCGTTTCGAGTGGACGGCCACGCAGGCCGGCATGGGCTACATCGGGCACGGCGTGCTCAAGGAGCCGCAGCCATGACGCCAGGCGCGCTCCAACCGGCCGGCGCGCACCTGGTGTTGACCCTGATGCTGGAAGCAGCAGCCGCCGCCGAACGTAAACCCCCCATGCCCGCCTGATCGTCCCCTCCTTGAGCCCTCACCGCACCCGCATCGGCCTGCTCTTCAGTTACGACTGGGACACGCTCTGTTTCGACCGACTGGCCGACCGCTTCGCCTACGACGAAGCCGGCTTCGACCTCTTCGCCTTCCCGAGCAACGCGCGCCTGATCGGCTTCGACCTCGACCGCTTCGCCGACCGCCAGGCGCGCCGCGGCCAGCGCCTGGGATGGGCCGGCGTGGTCTCGCACCACGAGCAGTTCGGCGCCCTCGCCGCAGCGCTGGTGGCCGAGCGGCTCAAGCTGCCGGGCACGCCGGTGGACGCGATCCTGGCCTGCCAGCACAAACTGCACGCCCGGCGCGTGATGGCCGAGGTCTGCCCCGAAGCCAACATCCCATTTGCCGACCTCGACGCCGAGTACGGCGGCCGCATCCCCGACGACGTGACGTACCCGGCCTACGTCAAGCCGGTGAAAGCGGCGTTTTCGGTGCTGGCGCGGCGCGTCAACGGCCAGGACGACCTGGTGCGCCACACGCGCTTCGGGCGCCGCGAGCTGTGGGTCATCCGGCGCCTGGTCGAGCCCTTCGAGCGCATCGCCCGCCGCCGCCTGCCGCAGGCCGGCACGGCGCACCGCCTGATGCTCGAGCAGCCGCTGCACGCCACGCAGTACAACCTGGACGGCTGGGTCTTCAACGGCCAGGCGCAGGCGCTGGGCGTGGTCGACGCGATCATGTACCCCGGCACCCAGGCCTTCATGCGCTGGGAACACCCCAGCCGGCTGGCGGTCAGCGTGCAGGCGCAGGCGCTGGCGGTGGCGCAGCGCTTCTTGCAGGCGGTGGGCTTCACGCACGGCATGTTCAACATGGAGTTCTTCCACGACCCGGCCACCGGCCGGCTGTCGGTGATCGAGTTCAACCCGCGGCTGGCGTCGCAGTTCTCCGACCTCTACCGGCGCGTGCACGGCCTGGACCCGCACGCGATGTCGCTGGCACTGGCCCTGGGGCAGGACCCGGCGCTGCTGCCGCGCGAAGCGCCGGTGGCCGGCGCCGCGGCGAGCCTGGTCTACCGCTGCTTCGCGCCCGACACCGCGCCGCTGATGCCCGACCCGGGCCGGCAGGCGGCGCTGGCGCAGCGCTTCCCCGATGCCTTGATGTTCATGTACCCCAAGTCGGGCCACTCGCTGGCGCGCGACTTCAAGTGGCTGGGCAACCACCGCTACGGCATCCTGCATCTGCAGGGCCGCGACGAAGCGCGGTTGCGCCAGCACGCCGAAGAAGCCAGCGCGCTGATCGGCTGGACCGCACCCTATGCCGACTGCCTGGGTGCCGCGCCGTCGCGTCAAGCGCAGGGCGGTCGACCGTCTTTCATTTCAGGAGCCTGAGACACCATGAAAATCACTTCGCCCGGATCGTCGCTGCGACGATGGATGCTGCTGGCGCTGATCGCGCCCTTGTTGACGCTGGCCGGTTGCGGCGCGATGCTGGCACAGAACCCGAGCAGCCCGCTCAAGCCGGTGCGGGCGGTCGCCATCGGCGACGACGCCCACGTCATGCTTGACGGCCACGACGTGGTGGCCTACTTCACGCTCGGCCGCCACGCCATGGGCTCGCCGCAGTTCAAGAGCGTGCACCAGGGCGTCACGTTCTACTTCGCCAGCGCCGAGCACAAGGCGCTGTTCGAGCAGGCGCCGGCAAAGTACCTGCCGCAGTACGGCGGCTTCTGCGCCAACGGCATCAGCTACGCGATCCCCTGGGGCGGCGACGCCGACACCTGGCGCATCGTCGACGGCAAGCTCTACATCTTCGGCGGCGCCGGCTCGCGCGCGGCCTTCGAACTCGACCGCGCCGGCAACCTGGCGCTGGCCAACAAGTACTGGCGCGAGGAAGTCGCCGGCAGCAACAGCTTCGTGCAGCGCAGCAAGCGGCTCGTCTTCCGCGTGCCGCACTACAAGAGCGGCGCCGAGCTCGAGCGCATGGTGCAGGAGGCGGCCGCGCGCAAGCCTTGATCGAAGCGCCGCCGCTCCCCTGCGCCCGCCCGGCGGGCCTGCCACGCCGCGCGGTGCTGGCGCTGGCGCTGCCCCTGCTCGGCGGCGGCTGTGCGCTCGACGCCGACCACGACCATGCCGGCGACGACGCACCCAGCAGCGCGCCGCTGCCACACAAGCCCCGCGTCGCCTGGGTCTTCAGCTCCGGCGGCCCGCGCGGCTTCGTGCACGTCGGCGTGCTCAAGGCGCTGCACGAGCTGAGCCTGGCGCCGGACCTCATCGTCGGCGCCTCGGCCGGCGCGCTGCTCGGCGTGCTGCGCGCGGCGGGCTTGAACGGGCCCGAACTCGAAGCCCTGGCGCTGGGCCTGCAACCGCTGAAGCTGGCGCGGCTGGCCGGCTGGGGGCGCGAGGGCGGTGAACGCTTCAGCGGCTCGGCGGTGGCCGAACTCGTGCGCGACGAGTTGCGTTCGCGCGGCCTGTCGGGGCGGCTCGAAGACCTGCCGCTGATGGCGGTCTGCGTGGCGCAGCGCCTCAGCGACAAGGCCGTGCTCGCCTTCAACCGCGGCGACGCCGGGCTCGCGGTGCAGGCCGCGGTGGCGATCCCCGGCCAGTTCGTGCCGCTGCGCATCCGCGGCCAGCTGCACAGCGACGCCGACGGCGCGCAGCCGCTGCCGGTGCGCGTGGCGCGCCAGCTCGGCGCCACCCGCGTGCTGGCGGTGGACGCCTCGGCGCACGAAGACCGGGCGCCGGAAGGCTCTGCGCGCTACCGCTCCGGCGACCTGCGCAAGCGCGCGCTGACGCGGCCCGACGCCGAATTGGCCGACGTGCTGCTGCACCCGGACTTCGGCTACTGGGTCAACCTGTCGCAGGATTTTCGCGAGCGCGCCATCCGCGCCGGCTACCGCGACACGCTGGCCACCGCGGCGCGCATCAAGGCGCTGCACGCCCCCTGATGCCGGCGGCCGCGGCTTCGGCCAGCCGCCACAGCGCCGCGCGGTGGGCCGACGCGAGCGCGTCGACATCCGCGCCCTGGATCGGGGCCGACACGGTTTCGATGCGCGTCAAAGGCGGCATGGCACCGCCGGGATCGCTGAGCGTCCAGCGCGCCTGCAGGTTGACGGCGCGGCGCTCGGCGTCAGCCTGCATCGTCAGCACCTCGATGCGCAACTGCCGCTGCAGCGTCACGCCGGCCGGCACCGGCGCGGCCCAGACCTGCGGCAGGCCCAGCCACAGCGCCAGGTCCTGGCGCAGCAGCCGCGGCACGGCATCGCGCAGCGGCTCGGCCCAGCGGTGGCCGGACAGCGCCACCACCCCCGAGCCGCCCTGCGAAACCAGGATCGCATCGCGCTCCAGCAGCTCGGGCAGGCTCAGCGGCATCAACTGCAGCGACGGCGCCCCGGCGGCCGGGGGCGGCGCGACGGCCGCCGGCGGCTCGCTGCGCAACTGGTAGAGCCGGGCCGGCGGCGCCGGGCTGGCGCAGGCCGCCAGCAGCAGCGCGGCCAGGGCGGCAACAAGGACGTGGAATGGCGGCTTCACCTGCGGCTCCCGGGTCGGCTGTGGTTTCATGGCGTGGCCGTGCGGCCGCGGATCAGCGACTGCGGCTGCTGTTCGATCTGGTCGGCCAGCTCGCGCACGGCGCGTGCGGCGCGCGACACATCGCCCATCGCGCGCTGCACGCTCTGCACGCTGGCCGAGTCCTCGGCGGTGGCGCTGCGCAGCGCGCTAGCGCTGCGGCCCAGTTCGTCGGCCGCCTGCTGCACGCTGATCATCAGCGGCGAGCCCGGCGTCAGCAGCGTCTGCGCGCGCTCGGCCGCCGTGCCGACGCGGTCGGAGGCGCTGCTGACGCGGTCGGCCGCGCTGCCGACGCGGCCCGAGGCGTCGCCGGCCTGGCGCAAGGTGCCCTTGGCCGCGTCGGCCAGCGCTGGCAGCCGCTTGTCCATCGACGCCGCCAGGCGCGCCAGCGCGGCCGAGGCCTGCGCCAGCTCGGCCAGCGTCTGCTTGATCTCGGGCCCGCCGACGAGGCCGCGCGCCGCCGCCAGCGTCGCCGCCAGGTCGTCCGACATGCGGTTGACGTCGACGCGGTCGAGCTGCTCCTGCAGGCTCTGGAAGCGCGTCAGCGTGGTCGGGATGCGCACGCGCCCGGCCGCGTCGCGCTCCACCGGCCTGCCCGGGCCGCGCAGGTCGAGGTCGACGTAGAGCTGCCCGGTGAGCAGGCTCTGCGTCGCCAGCTGCGCCGTCAGCCCCTGCAGCACCAGCGCGGAAAGCGCGCCGTCGCCCTTGACGCTGCCGATCAGCTCCAGCTTCTCGCTGTCGAGCTCGGCCGTCACCGGCAGCGCGAAGCGGCCGTTCTCGCTGGCGACGTCGATCGAGCGCACGGTGCCCACGCGCACGCCGCGGAAGACCACCGCCGAGCCGAGCTGCAGGCCGTAGACCGAACCCGTGAACTGCATCACCGCGCGTTCGCTGGGCTTGAAGATGCGGGCGCCGAACACCGCCACCAGCGCGCCGAGCAGGATCGCCAGGCCGGCCACCGCGAAGATGCCGACGCGCACGGCATGGGGTCTGCGCGTCATGCGCCGGCCTCGGCTTCGGCGCTGTCGCGGCCGCGGCGCAGGAATTCGCGCACGTGCGCCGGGCCGTGCTGCAGCAGCGCTTGCGGGGTGTCCAGTGCGGTCATCGTCTTTTCCGTCTCGTCCAGGAACAGCACGCGGTCGGCGACCTCGAAGGCGCTGTCGATGTCGTGCGTGACCATGACCACCGTCGTGCCCAGCTGGTCGCGCAGGCGCAGGACCAGATTGTCCAGCCGCGCCGCGTTGACCGGGTCCAGGCCCGAGCCGGGCTCGTCCAGGTACAGCAGCGGCGGGTCCAGCGCCAGCGCGCGCGCCAGCGCCGCGCGCTTGCGCATGCCGCCGCTGAGCGCCGAGGGCATCTGGTCGAAGGCCTTCTCCAGCCCCACCAGCGCCAGCTTGGCGCGCGCCTGCCGCTCGCGCTCGGGCCGCTTCAGCGCCGTGAACAGCTCCAGCGGCAGCATCATGTTCTCGCCCACCGTCATCGCGCTCCACAACGCGCCGGCCTGGAACATGACGCCGAAGCGGCGCCGCAGCCGCTGCTGCGCGCCCTCGCTGCCTTCGTAGAGGTCGTGGCCCTCGAGCAGCACATGGCCCTTGGCCGGCCGCTGCAGGCCGATCAGGTCGCGCAGCAGCGAGCTCTTGCCGCTGCCGCTGGCGCCCAGGATCACGAACACCTCGCCCGCCGTGATGCTGAAATGAATGTCGTGCAGCACGACGCGGCCGCCATGCGCCACGGTCAGGCCCTGGGCCTGCACGATCGGCACCGGCGGTGCGGCGGCCGCGTCCGGGGTTGCCTGGGTTGCGTCGACAGCGGCGGCTTCGACCATCTAGAAGCCCATGCTCTGCAGCGCCACCGTGGTGGCGCAGGCGGCGGCGATGATCCACACCAGCCCCTTGACGACGCCCGAGGTGGTGGCCAGCCCCACGGCCTGCGCGTCGCGCCCGGCGTGCAGGCCTTCGCGGCAGCCGGCCAGCGACAGCAGCGCCGCGTACAGCGTGCACTTGAAGAGGCCGATCCAGAGGTGGTTCCACTTCATCGCCAGCAGGCAGCGCTGCAGGTACTCGGACACCGGCACGCCGTAGACGGCCGAGGCCGGCAGCGCGCCGGCCAGCACGCCCACCGCGGCGGCGAAGGCCATGATCAGCGGCGCCACCAGCACCAGCGCCAGCAGGCGCGGCATCACGAGGTGGTCGATCGGGTTGACGCCCAGCACGCGCAGGGCGTCGATCTCCTCGCCGGCCTGCATCGTCGCCAACTGCGCGGCGAAGGAGGCGCCGACGCGCCCGGCCAGGATCATGCCGGTCATCAAGCCGGCGACCTCGCGCACCATGCCCACCGTCACGATGTCGGCGATGAAGAGCTGCGCGCCCATTTTGTCGAGCTGCGCACCGCCCATGTAGGCCAGCATCAGCCCGACCAGCGCACAGGTCAGCAGCACGATCGGCAGCGACAGCGGCCCGGTCTGGTCGATCTGGCGCAGCAGGTCGACGCCGCGCATGCCGCTCTTGCCGCGCAGCAGCCGCGCGCTGGCCAGCAGCACCTCGCCGATGAAGCTGGCGGTGGTCAGCGCCTCGTGCGCGCTGGCCTGTACGCGCAGGCCGATGCGCGCCAGCACACCCGGGCCCGGCTCGGCGGGCGCGGCCGGCGTCGCTTCGGGCAAGGGCGTGGACGGCAACGGTGAAGTCATGCTGGCGAGCACTGTACTGCGCGCGGCGGGCTACGATCGGCGTAAGGTGGGGTCGCCTTCAGCCGACCCTGCATCCACCTCATGCTTTCAGATCGCGCCATCACCATGAACCTTTCAAGGCACGCAGCGTTCCCGCTCGCCGGGCGCCGCCGATTCTTCGCCGGGCTGCTGACCGCCGTCGCGCTGGGCGCGCTGGCCCCCCGGCCGGCCGCGGCGCAGAGCTTCGACCACACACACGCGGCGTGGACGGCCCTGCTGAAGAAGCATGTCGTGCTGCTCGGCGGCGGCAAGGCCTCGCAGCTGCGCTACGCCGGCATGGCCGCCGAGCGCTCGGCACTCAAGGCCTACACCGACAGCCTGAGCGCCGTCGGCAGCGCCGCCTTCAACGGCTTCACCAAGCCGCAGCAGATGGCGTTCCTGATCAACGCCTACAACGCCTTCACGGTCGAGCTGATCCTCACGCGCTACCCGCAGCTGGCGTCGATCAAGGACCTCGGATCGCTGCTGAGCAACCCCTGGAAGCCCAAGTTCATCAAGCTGCTGGGCACCGAGATGTCGCTCGACAACATCGAGCACGACACGCTGCGCGCGCGTGGCCGCTTCGACGACCCGCGCATCCACTTCGCCGTCAACTGCGCCAGCATCGGCTGCCCGATGCTGCGCGAGGAAGCTTTCGTCGCCGACCGGCTCGAGGCCCAGCTCGACGAGCAGACGCTGCGCTTCATGAGCGACCGCAGCCGCAACCGCTGGGCCGACGGCAAGCTGCAGCTGAGCAAGATCTTCGACTGGTACGGCGACGACTTCAAGCTCGGCCACAAGGGCATTGCGTCGCTGCCGGCCTTTGCCGCGCGCTATGCCAACCAGCTGGCCGATGCGCCGGCCGACCGCGATCGCATCAAGG
The DNA here is from genome assembly GCA_043760065.1 of Rubrivivax sp. GTDB lineage: Bacteria > Pseudomonadota > Gammaproteobacteria > Burkholderiales > Burkholderiaceae_C > Rubrivivax. Next base: position 1,037 of record JAYUPN010000391.1, on the reverse strand, counting down.
CCCTGACGGTGGAGATCGGCTTCCTGGACTACGACTGGAAGCTCAACGACGCCCGTTGACGGTCCGGGCGGCGCCGGCCTCACCAGGTGTCGATGAACCGCGCCCCGGCTTCGCGCACGCGCGCACCGGCCAGGCCGCGCTGCAGCCAGTCGCGCGTCTGCGCCGGGTCGATGACGGCGTCGATCTCCAGCGTGGCGGCCATGTTCAGCGCACTGCCGGCTTCGACCTGCGCCGCCAGCAGCCGGTTGAACAGCGCCGCGCGCGCTTCGTCGCTGGCCGCGGCCTCGAGCTCCTTGCGGTAGCCCAGCCGCACCGCGCCTTCGAGGCCCATGCCGCCGAACTCGCCGCTGGGCCACGACACCGTGGCGTCAGGGGCATGGAAGCCGCCACCGGCCATCGCCATCGCGCCCAGCCCGTAGCCCTTGCGCAGCACGACGGCGAACAGCGGCACGCGCAGCGCCGCGCCGACCACAAACAGGCGGCAGACGTGGCGCACCTGCGCCTGCTCTTCGATCGCCGGGCCGACCATGAAGCCGGGCGTGTCGATCAGGCTCACCAGCGGCAGACCGTGGACGTTGCACAGTTGCATGAAACGCGCCGCCTTGTCGGCCGCCGCGGCGTCGATGGCGCCGCCCAGGTGCAGCGGGTTGTTGGCCAGCACGCCCACCGAGCGGCCCTCGATGCGGGCCAGCGCGGTGACGATGCCGACGCCAAAGCCGCTGCGCAGTTGCAGCACGCTGCCTTCGTCGAAGAGCTGCAGCAATGCGCGCTGGATGTCGTAGACGCGCAGCCTGTTGGCTGGCACCACCTGCCGCAGCGCCAGTGCGTCGGGCGCGGTCCAGTTCGCCAGGGGGCCCTGGAAGCAGCCGAGATAACGCCGCGCGACGTCCACCGCCTGCACTTCGTCGTCGACCAGCACGTCGATGACGCCGTTGCCGTGCTGCACCGACGCCGGGCCCACCTGCTCGGGCTTGAAGACGCCGAGGCCGCCGCCTTCGATCATCGCCGGCCCGCCCATGCCGATGTTGGAGCCGCGG
>JAYUPN010000390.1:0-17542 GCA_043760065.1 Rubrivivax sp. | reverse complement strand
AGCAAGCCGGCAGCGGTGGCGCCGGCGGCGAGCGCCAACGCCGCCACGCGCGCCGGGTGCGGCACGTCGCCGCGCGTGACCACCGCAGCCGCAGCGCCCAGCGCCAGCAACCACAGCGCCACCGCCGCAAAGCCGCTGGTCAATCCGGGTGCGAAGCGCAGGCTGAAGCTGCCGATGCCGACCCAGCCGGCGACCAGCAGCGACCAGGCGATGGCGCGCGCCAGCGTCAGGCCGATGCCCGGCGGCACAGGGGCCAGCATCCGCATCAGCGCTGCACCTCGGCGTCCTGCCAGGCCGCGGGCCAGCGCAGCTCGTGGCCGGTGCTGGCGCTGAAGCGCTGCAGGTCCTGCGGCGTGTCGATGTCGACGCGGTAGCGCCGGTTGTCGGTGTCGAACCAGCGCACGCGCTCGGGGTTGCGCAGTCGCCACTGGCGGCACGCCGCATCGGCCTCGCCGGCCAGCCAGGCGTCGCGCAGCGCGGCATCGAACATCACCGGGTTGCCCGGCTCCGCGGCGCCGCCGTCCTGCTGCACGCGCGGCACGACCATCGACGCGTCGCCACGCATCTTGTAGGCGCCGATCAGCGCCACGATGTCCTGGGCGTCGATCAGCGGCTGGTCAGCGAGCGCCACGATGACGGCGTCGATGCGCGGCGACAGCGCGCGCAGCCCGGCGCGCACCGACGAGGCCTGGCCGTCCTGCGGCGCCGGGTTGTGCACGAGCGTGATCGGGAACGACCCGATGGCGGCCTCGATGGCGTCGGCGTGGTGGCCGAGCACGACCACCACCTCGTCGACACCGGCGCCCGACAGCGCGATCAGCTGACGCAGGATCAGCGGCACGCCGCCCAGCTCGAGCAGCGCCTTGGGCCGGCGGCCCAGGCGCGCGCCTTCGCCGGCAGCCAGCAGCACGGCGCCCACGGTCATGCGGGCGAAGAGCCCGCTGTTGGCTTTGAGGATGCAGCCCATGTCGGTTCCTTGGTCTCGTTCAGCGCAGGGCAACGATCAACTGCGGCAGCACGGCTTCGATGCTGTGCAAGTCCGCGCCCGGCGCCAGCAGGTCCAGGTGCGGCAGCGCCGCCTGCATGCCCTGGCTGACGGGCTCGAAGCCCGGCTGCTCGAGCAGCGGGTTGAACCAGATGATGCGCCGAGCGCGTCGCCGCAGCTGCATCAGCGCGTCGGACAGCAGCGCCGGCTCGCCGGTGTCGTAGCCGTCGCTCATGACGATGACCGCGGTGCGCGAATGCACGGCGCGCGCCGCGTGTTCGCGGTTGAACTGCGCCAGGCTGTCGCCGATGCGCGTGCCGCCGTCCCAGCCGGCGGCCATGAGGTGCAGCTTCTCCTGCGCGCGCCACGGGTCGCTGTCGTGCAGCGCCTGCGACACCGCTGTCACCCGGGTGTGAAAGATGAAGCTCTGGACGTCGTTCAGCTCGGCGCCGAGCGCGCGCGCCAGTCGCAGGTAGAAGAAGCTGTAGGCGGCCATCGAGCGGCTGACGTCGATCAGCAGCACGATGCGCGGTCGCACGCGGCGGCGGTTTTTCCAGGCCAGCTCGAAAGGCGTGCCGCCGCTGGCCACGCTGTGGCGGATGGTCTGCCCGAGGTCGAGGCGGCGGCCCCGGCGCGACGCCACGTCGCGGCGCAGGCGCAAGTGCTTCATGCGGCGCGCGAAGCGGCGCATCAGCGCCTCGATGTCGAGCAGGTGCTCGCGCTCGGTGAGACTGCGGAAGTCGGCCGAGCCCAGCGCTTCCTGCCGGCTGGCGGCCGTGCGCGGGCGCACCGGCTCGCGGTCGTCGTCGTCGCCATCGTCGCCGGCCGACAGGCCGCCCGGTTGCTGGCCGCCGGGCACTCGATCGTCGGCGGCGCGACGCTGCGGCTGCTGCCAGCGGTTGGCGGGCAGGAACCAGGCGTCGAAGAGTTCGGGGAAGCGCCGCCACTCGTCGCTGCGCCCGCACAGCAGCGCCTGCAGGCTGTGGCGCAGCGCCGGCGCGTCGAGCACGCCAACGCAGCGTGCGGCGTGCAGCACCTGCACGGCGTCGCCGCCGCCGACGCCGAAGCCGTTGGCGCGCAGGAAGGTCGGGAAGCCGGCCAGCCGGCCGGCCGCGGCTTCGCTCAGGAGTTGCGGCGCTGGCATGTTCGCGACCATGTCCATCAGCAGGCCGCAGCCAGCCGGGCCACCACCTCGCGCGGCAGCGCAGCGCGGTCGTCGCGGGTCTTGATGAGGGCACTCAGCGTGTCCATGATGCGCTCGGCGCCGTTCATGTCGATCGTCGTGATGCCCAGCCGCAGCAGCGCCGCCGCCCAGTCCAGCGTCTCGGCGATGCCGGGCCGCTTGTTCAGCTCGACGCGGCGCACGCCTTGCACGAAAGCCACGATCTGTGCCGCCAGCACGGCCGCCACCTGCGGCGCCTTCTGGCGCACGATGGCCAGCTCCTTGTCGTAGTCCGGGTAGTCGATGTACTGGTACAGGCAGCGCCGGCGCAGCGCGTCGGACAGTTCGCGCGTGCCGTTGCTGGTGACCACCACCAGCGGCTTGCTGACGGCGCGCACGGTGCCCAGTTCGGGGATCGAGAGCTGGAAGTCCGACAGCAGCTCGAGCAGGAAGGCCTCGAAGGCCTCGTCGGCGCGGTCGATCTCGTCGATCAGCAGCACCGGCGGTGTCTCGCAGCTGATGGCCTGCAGCAGCGGCCGCTTGAGCAGGTAGCGCTCGCTGAAGATGTCCTGCTCCTTCTGCTGCACGCCGCGCTCGTCGTGCTCGAGCAACTTGATGGCCAGCAGCTGGCGCTGGTAGTTCCACTCGTACAGCGCCGAGTGCGCGTCCAGGCCTTCGTAACACTGCAGCCGGATCAGCTGCGTGCCGCGCAAGGCGGCCAGCACCTTGGCGACCTCGGTCTTGCCGACGCCGGCATCGCCTTCGAGCAGCAGCGGCCGCTGCAGGTCCTGCATCAGCAGCAGCGCGGCGGCGAGCTGCGGCTCGGCGATGTAGCCGGCACCGGCCAGCGCCTGCTGCAGGGCGGCCACGGCGGCCGAGCGTTCCACTTCAGGCCCTCTTGGCCGTGAACAGGGAGGCCAGCCAGTCCTTGAAGATGGCCCAGGCCAGGGCCAAGCCGTTGAGCTGGGACTCAGGGGCCGGCGCTGTCGGCGCGGCTGCAGGTGACGCAACAGCGGCGGCAGCAGGCGCCGCAACGGGGCCCTCGGGCGTCGGGGCAGATCCAGGTGCAGGTCCAGGTGCAGGCGCAGGCGCAGGCGCAGGCGCAGCGGACAGCAGTGCCAGCACCCGGTCGGCGAAGTTGCCGGCAAACTGCTTGAGCACCTGGTCGGCCACCGCGCTGGCCATGCGGCCGCCGAAGGTCGCGGCCTTGCCGCTCATCGAGACCTCGCTGTGGCCGACCAGGTTGCAGCTGGCGCCGTCCACCGCTTCGATACGCGCCGTCAGGTCCATCGCGGCGCCGGAGCTGCCGGTGCTGTCGGTGCCCTTGCCCAGCAGCCGCAACGTCATCGTCGCGGCGTCGAGCTGCTGCACTTCGACTTCGCCGCGGAAGGCCATGCTGGCGGGGCCGAACTTCACCGCCACCGTGCCCTTGTAGTGCTGCTCGTCGATCTTCTCGGTGATGCGAGCGCCCGGCATGCAGCCGGCCACCTGCTCGATGTTGCGCAGCACGGCCCAGGCTGCGGGCGCAGCGCCAGGCACCGGGAACGACTTGTCGATCTCGACCTTCATGGGTAGCCGTCAATGGCGGTCGACGCCGAGCGCATGCAACTGCTGCCAGACGCGCCAGGCGCTGTGCGGCATGTCCATGTGCGTCACGCCCAGGTGCGCGAAGGCGTCGATGACGGCGTTGCTGAAGCACGGGATGCCGCCGACGTGCGGGCTCTCGGCCACGCCCTTGGCGCCGATCGGGTGGTGCGGGCACGGCGTGACGGTGTGGTCGGTCTCCCAGTGCGGCGTCTCCATGGCCGTGGGCAGGAAGTAGTCCATCAGGCTGTTGCCGAGGTGGTTGCCGTTGTCGTCGAAAGGCACCTGCTGGCCCATCGCCACGGCGAAGGCTTCGGTCAGGCCGCCGTGGATCTGGCCTTCGATGACCATCGGGTTGATGCGCGTGCCGCAGTCGTCCAGGGCGTAGAAGCGGCGGACGTGGGTCTCGCCGGTGAACTTGTCGATGTCGACCACGCACAGGTAGGCGCCGAAGGGGAAGGTCATGTTCGGCGGGTCGTAGTAGGCCACCGCGTTGAGGCCCTGCTCCATGCCGGCGGGCAGGTTGCCGGTGTGGCTGACCATGCACAGTTCCTTCATGGTCTTGGCCTGCGACGGATGGCCCTTGACCTTGAAGCGGTCGATCTCCCATTCCAGGTCGCCTTCGGCCACCTCCAGCAGGTGGGCCGCGATCTGCTGCGCCTTGGCCTTGATCTTGCGCGCCGCCTGCGCCGTGGCCGCGCCGCTGACCGGCGTCGAGCGCGAGCCCCAGGTGCCGGCGCCGTAGGGCGCCTTGTCGGTGTCGCCCTCCTCGACCACGATGTCACTCGCCGGCAGGCCGAGCTCGGTGGCGATGATCTGCGCGTAGGTCGTGGCGTGGCCCTGGCCCTGCGTCATCGTGCCCAGGCGCGCGATGACGCCGCCGGTGGGGTGGACGCGGATCTCGCAGCTGTCGAAGAGGCCGATGCCCAGGATGTCGCAGACCTTGGTCGGCCCGGCGCCGACGATCTCGGTGAAGGTCGACAGCCCGATGCCCATCAGCGTGGCGCTCTTCGGATCGGCGCGCCGGGCCGCCTGCTCGGCGCGCAAGCCGTCGTAGTCGACGGCCTTGAGCACCTTGGCCAGCGCGGTGTGATAGTCGCCGCTGTCCAGCGTCCAGCCGAAGGGCGTGGTGAACGGGAACTGATCGGCCTTGACGAAGTTGCGGCGCCGGATCTCGGCCTTGTCGATGCCCAGCTTGAGCGCCAGCACGTCGATCATGCGTTCGATGAGGTAGATGGCCTCGGTCACGCGCAGCGAGCAGCGATACGCCACGCCGCCCGGCGCCTTGTTGGTGTAGACCGCGTCGACGCGGCAGTAGGCGGTCGGGATGGCGTAGCTGCCAGTGCAGATGGAGAACAGGCCGGCCGGGAACTTGGTCGCCGAGACGTGCGAGTTGAAGGCGCCGTGGTCGGCCAGCGCCGAGAAGCGCAGGCCCTTGATACGGCCGTCGGCGTCGGCCGCGAGTTCGCCCACGCCGTGGTAGTCGCGGGCAAAGCCGGTGGTGCTGATGTTGTCGATGCGCGACTCGATCCACTTGATCGGCACGCCGGTGACGATGCTGGCCACGATGGCCACGACGTAGCCCGGGTAGACAGGCACCTTGTTGCCGAAGCCGCCGCCGATGTCGCCGCCGACGACGCGGATCTTGCTCTCGGCTACGCCCGACAGCATGGCCAGCACCGTGCGCACGAGGTGCGGCGCCTGCGTCGTCATGTAGACCGTCAGGTAGCCGGTGGCCTTGTTGAAGCTGGCGACGCAGCCGCAGGTCTCCAGCGGGCACGGGTGCACGCGCGGGTTGAGGATCTCCTCGCGCACCGTGACGGCGGCGCTGGCGAAGGCGGCGTCGGCCGCCGCCTTGCTGCCGGCCTCCCAGGTGAAGATGTGGTTGGGGTGGGTGCGCGGGCCGTGGCCGACCTCGGTGCGGTCGGCGATGTCCTCGCGGATGACCACCGCGTCCTTGTCCATCGCGCGGTGCGGGTCGACGATGGCCGGCAGCTCTTCGTAGTCGACCTCGACCAGCGCCGCGCCGTCGGCGGCGGCGTAGCGGTCGACCGCCAGCACCATCGCCACTTCCTGCATCTGGAAGCAGACCTTCTTGTCGGCCAGCACGGCCTGCACGTCGCTGCCCAGCGTCGGCATCCAGTGCAGGTTGACGGGCTTCAGGTCATCGGCCGTCAGCACTGCCACCACGCCCGGGCAGGCCAGCGCCTTGCTCTTGTCGATGCCCTTGATGCGGGCGTGCGCGTAGGGGCTGCGCACGATGGCGCCGAACAGCATGCCCGGCAGCTTGATGTCGTCGACATAGCTGCCCTGGCCGCGGATGAACTTGGCGTCTTCCTTGCGCAGCAAGGACGTGCCCATGCCCTGCAGCTTGGCTTCGCGTTCCTGGATTTCCGACATGTCGCCCATGGTTGTCTCCGGTGGCGGTGTTGTGTTCAGGCAGGCACGGAAGCGGCGGCGCCGGCGGCGATCTTCTTCGCCGCCGACTGCACCGCCTTGACGATGTTCTGGTAACCCGTGCAGCGGCACAGGTTGCCGGCGATGCCGTAGCGGATCTCCTGCTCGCTGGGGTTGGGGTTCTCCTGCAGCAGCCGGTAGGCGCGCGTGATCATGCCCGGCGTGCAGTAGCCGCACTGCAGGCCGTGCTCTTCGTGGAAGGCCTGCTGCAGCGCGTGCAGCACGCCGGCCTGCTCGAAGCCCTCGACGGTCAGCATCTCGGCGCCGTCGCACTGCACCGTGAGCACGGTGCACGACTTCAGCGACATGCCGTCGACATCCACCGTGCAGGCGCCGCAATGGCTGGTCTCGCAGCCGATGTGCGGCCCGGTGTGGGCCAGCTTCTCGCGCAGCGTGAGGATCAGCAGCTCGCGCGGCTCCACCGCCACGTCGACGGCCTTGCCGTTGAGTTTGAAGGACACGGTCTGTGTCTGGGCCATCGTCGTCTCCAGGTCTTCTCGAAAGGGGTGGATCAATGGGCGCGCGCGGCGGCCGACAGCAGCGCGCGGCGCGTCATCTCGCCGCTCATCGCGCGCTTGTAGTCGGCGTCGCCGCGCTGGTCGGCCATCGGGTCGCAGATGGCCATGGCCAGCCGCGCGGCTTCGGCCAGGCTCGCCTCGTCCAGCGCCTTGCCCAGCAGCGAGGCCTCGGCCGCCTGCGCGCGCAGCGCGGTCGGCGCGACGTTGGTCAGCGCGATGCGCACCGCAGCCACCTTGCCGCCGCTCATGCGCAGCATCACGGCCGTGGCCGCGGTGGCGAAGTCGCCGGTCTTGCGCTTGAGCTTGCAGTAGGCGCCGCCGCTGCCGGCTGCCGGCACCGGCACCCGGATCTGGGTCATGATCTCGTCGCTTTGCAGCAGCGTGCTGTACAGGCCGAGGAAGAAGTCGTCGGCCTTGACGACCCGCTCGCCGCCCGGGCCCTTGAGCACGAAGGACGCGTCCAGCGCCAGCATCAGCGCCGGGTGGTCGTTGCCGGGGTCGCCGTGCGAGATGTCGCCGCCGAGCGTGCCCTTGTAGCGCACCTGCGGGTCGGCGATCCAGCCCGCACCTTCGACCAGCAGCGGCACGGTCTGCGCCAGCAGCGGCGAGTTCAGCAGCTCGTGCTCGGTGGTCATGGCCCCAATGTGGACCTCGCCGCCGACGCGCTGAATGCCGCGCAGCGAAGGGATCTTGCCCAGGTCGATGAGGTGCTTGGGCTCGGCGAAGCGCAGCTTCATCATCGGCAGCAGGCTGTGGCCGCCGGCCAGCAGCTTGGCTTCGTCGCCCAGACTGGCCAGGAGGCGGACGGCGTCGTCCACGGTGCGCGGGGCGTGGTAGTCGAAGACAGGCGGAATCATCGGCAGCTCCTGCGGGCAAGCGGAACATGGAGCGTGGCGCATATCGCCGCTGGCGTCCATCGCCCTGCTGCCGACCGGGCGCAGTGCCCGCAGCGCACCAAACCCGGCGCCGCCTGCATGAACGGCAACCGGCCTGCACGAGCCGCGAACCGGCCCCGCCGGAGCGGGCCGCCATGCGGGAAAGTCCTGGGGAGGGACTAACCCTGGCGCACGGCCTGCGGCACGCCGCCCGGCAGCCCCAGGCGCTGCAGCACCGCGGCCGCGCTCGAACGCGAGACCGGGATCGAGACCTTGCTGCCCTGCATGCGCAACGCGATGCGGCCTTCCTCGCGCAGCAGTTCGCTCACTGCGCGCAGGTTGACAAGGTAGCCGCGGTGCACGCGCATGAAGTGCTCGGGGTCCAGCCGCGACGCGATGTCGCCGATGCTCAAGTTGCAGAACTGGTTGCCCTCGCCGGTGAGGACGCGCGTGTAGTGGCCGTTGGACTCGACGCTGAGGATGTCGTCGGCGTCGACGAACAGCACCTTGCCGTCGGCCACGGTGGGGATCTTGGCCAGCCGGCGCTGGCCGCCGGCCGCTGCGCCGCTGGGCGCCGGCAGCGGGCTCTCGGTGCTGACGAAGTCGGTGATGTCGTAGAACACCAGCACGTAGCCGTTGGCAGCGCCGGTGGCGTCGCCCATGCGGCTGACCTTGATCAGCAGCACGCGCTCGGGAATGTTGATGATCATCGTCATCGGCGGCGGGTTGGCCACCGGGCACTGGCCCGCCGCGTCGAGCAGGAACTCGACCTTGGGCTGCGAACGTTCGGGGTGGAACGACAGCACGATGCGGTCGAAGGGCTGCTTCTGTTCCACCGGCAGCACGCGGCGCGCGTAGTCGTTCATGCCGACGACGCGGCGCTCCTTGTCCAGGTGCACCAGCCCGACGTCGAAGCGCTCCAGCAGGTACAGCGGAGAAGCCTGGGGTTTGACGCGGGTGTCCATCGCCGGACATTGAATCACGACGGGCGCTGGCGCGGAAGCAGGCCTTCCACGGGGGGCGCTCTCACTTATCCTCCAGCGCGACGAAGCGGCCGGTTCGGGCCGCGGCACCCGAGGAGCCCCGCATGTACATCACCCGCCGCACCGCCCTGGCCGCCAGCGCGCTTGCGCTTCCCGCGCTGAGCCGCGCCCAGGCCGCCTGGCCGACGCAGTCGATCCGCTTCGTGGTGCCCTTTGCACCCGGCGGCACGAGCGAGATCGTGGCCCGCACGGTAGCCAACGAAATGACCAAGCAGCTTGGGCAGACGGTGTACGTCGACAACAAGGGCGGCGGCGCCGGCCTGCCGGCGATGGGCGAGGTGGCCAAGGCCCGGCCCGACGGCCACACCATCATCCTGGGCCACGTCGGCTCGCTGGCCGTCAACCCGGTCATCTTCCCGAACCAGCCTTTCGACGTGAACAAGGACTTCATGCCGGTCACGCTGCTGGCCAAGGTGCCCAACCTCTTCGTCATCCACCCCGACGTGCCGGCCAACAACTTCAAGGAGTTCGTGGCCTACGCGAAGAAGAACCCGGGCAAGCTCAACTATGGCAGCGCCGGCAACGCCAGCGCCGGCCACCTGGCGATGGAGTACCTGAAGCTGGTGACGGGCATGTTCATCACCCACATCCCGTACCGCGGCACCGGGCCGATGCTGACCGACCTGCTGGCCGGCCGCACGCAGGCCACCAGCGCCGGGCTGCCGGCGCTGATCCCGCACATCAAGAGCGGCAAGCTCAAGGCCATCGCCGTCGGCACGCCGCAGCGCCTGGCGCAGCTGCCCGACGTGCCCACCGTCGCCGAGATGGGCTTCAAGGACTTCGAGACCTCGCAGTGGTACGGCATCCTGGCGCCGGCCGGCACGCCCAAGGACGTGGTCAAGAAGCTGCAGGAAGAGTCGCTGAAGGCGCTGAAGAGCAGCGCCGTCACGCAGCGTTTTGCAGAAGACAGCGCCGTCGGCGGCGGCGGCCCGCCCGAGGAGTTCGCGGCCTACATCGGCCAGCAGCAGAAGATCTGGGCCGACATCGTCAAGCGCGCCGGCATCAAGCCCGACTGAGCACAGGAGCCGAGCGCCATGCACCCCCATCCGAATCGCCGCGCGGTGGTTGCCGCCGCAGCCGCCGGCGCCCTGCTGGCCGCCAGCGGCCGCGGCTTTGCGCAGGCCTTCCCGGCCAAGCCCATCAAGCTCATCGTCGGCTTCGCGCCCGGGGGCGCAGTGGACATCATCGCGCGCGCCGTCGGCCAGCAGATCGGCGCCACGCTGGGCCAGCCGGTGGTGGTCGACAACCGCCCCGGCGCCGGCACCAACATCGCGATGCGCGCGCTGATCGACAGCCCCGCCGACGGCCACACGCTGATGCTCACCGCCAACAGCATCGCGGCCAACCCCGCGCTGTACCAGCCGGCGCCCTTCGATCCGGCGCGCGAGGTAACGCCGATCGCGCTCGTCGGCCGCGTGCCGGTGGTCATCGCGGCCAACGCCGCCAGCGGGCCCGAAAGCATCGCCAGACTGATCGCCTTGTCCAAGGCCAGGGCCCACTCGATCAGCTACGGCAGCCCGGGCAACGGCAGCACGCCGCACCTGGCGGTGGAGCTGTTCGCGCGCGCCGCCGGCGTCGACCTGCTGCACGTGCCGTACAAGGGCGGCGCGCCGGCCATCAACGACGTGCTCGCCGGCCACGTGCAGGCCGTGGCCGTCAACGCGCTGGAAGTGCAGCCGCACGTCAAGTCCGGCAAGCTGCGCGTGCTGACCGTGCTGAGCCCCACGCGCACGGCCATCTTTCCCGACGTGCCCAGCATCGCCGACGCCGGCTATCCGGGTTTCGAGGCCAGCGTCTGGTACGGCTTCATCGGCCCGGCAGGCCTGCCGCCGGCCGTGGTGGCGCAGTTGCACGCCGCCATCCAGAAGGCCATGACCGCGCCCGAGGTGCGCGACCGGCTGGTGAATGCCGGCGGCGAAGTCCAGCCCGGCCCGACGGAGCGGCTGACGCAGCTGATCGCCAGCGAGCAGGCGCGCTACGCCAAGCTGATCCGCGACGCCGGCATCAAGCCGGACTGAGGCCATGCATCCTCTCGCGCACCGCAGGCGCCAGGTCCTGCTGCTCGCGGCGACCGGGACCGCAGACGAGCGCGGCGTCACCGTCGAAGTCGGCCGCGAGCTGGCGCGGCGGCTGGGCGTGCCGGCGCAGATCGTCGTCTTCGAGCGGCCGGCAGAGATCGTCGATGCCCTCAAGGCAGGCCGCGCCGACTTCACCATCACCAACGCCAGCCCGGCGCGGGCGCGCGACGTGGACTTCACGCCGCCGGTGCTGCGGCTGGAGTCCGGCTACCTGGTGGCGCCCGGTTCGCGGCTGTCCACGCTGGCCGAGGTCGATGCGCCCGGCGTGCGCGTCGGCGTGGCCCTGGGCAGCACCTCGCAGGCGACACTGTCGAGCGACCTCAAGGCCGCACGGGTGGTGCCATTGGCCTCGGTGATGGCGGCCTCGGCCGAGATGAGCAAAGGCGCACTCGACGCCTTTGCCAGCAACAAGGGCATCCTCTTCGACATGGCCGACCGCGTGCCCGGCAGCCGGGTGCTCGACGGCCGCTGGGGCCTGGAGCAGCTGGCCATCGGCGTGCCCAAGGGCCGCGAGGCCGCGGCGGCCTGGCTGAAGGACTTCGTCGCCGACCCTGCCCTGCAGGCGCTGGTGCAGCAGGCGGCACAACGGGCCGGCCTGCGCGGCCTGGCCGCGGACAAGCCCTGATGGTGGACGTGCTCGTCATCGGCGGCGGCAACGCCGCGCTGTGCGCCGCGATCGCGGCGCGCGAAGCCGGCGCCTCGGTGCTGCTGCTGGAAGCAGCGCCACGCGAATGGCGCGGCGGCAACAGCGTGCACACGCGCAACATCCGCTGCATGCACGACGCGCCGCAGGACGTGTTGACCGAGGCCTACCCCGAAGAGGAGTTCTGGCTCGACCTGCTCAAGGTCACCGGCGGCAAGACGAGCGAGGCGCTGGCGCGGCGCGTCATCCGCGACTCGCACCACGTGCGCGGCTGGATGCGACAGCACGGCGTGCACTTCCAGCCCTCGCTGTCGGGCACGCTGCACCTGAGCCGCACCAACGCCTTCTTCATGGGCGGCGGCAAGGCGCTGGTCAACGCCTACACCCGCAGCGCGCAGGCGCTGGGCGTGCAGGTGCGCTACGACGCCCCGGTGCAGCGCATCGAGTTGCGCGGCAGCCGTTTCGTCGCCGCGCACCTGGCCGGCGAACGCATCGAAGCCCGCAGCTGCGTCGTCGCCAGCGGCGGTTTCGAATCCAACCGCGAGTGGCTGCGCGAAGCCTGGGGCTGCAACCGGCGCGGCGAATGGCCGGCCGACCGCTTTGCCGTCCGCGGCACGCGCTTCAACCAGGGCGTGCTGCTGAAGGACCTGCTGGCGCAGGGCGCCGACGCGGTGGGCGATGCGACGCAGGCGCACATGGTGGCCATCGACGCGCGCGCGCCGCTGTACGACGGCGGCATCGTCACGCGCGTCGATGCGGTGTCGCTGGGCATCATGGTCAACCGCGAGGGCCAACGCTTCTACGACGAGGGCGAGGACTTCTGGCCCAAGCGCTACGCCATCTGGGGTCGGCTGGTGGCGCAACAGCCGGGCCAGGTGGGCCACTGCATCATCGACGCCAAGGCCGTGGGCCGCTTCATGCCGCCGGTGTTCAAGGGCGAGCAGGCCGACACGCTGGAGCAGCTGGCGCGCCAGCTGGGCGTTCCCGAGGCAGTCTTTGTGCAGACCGTGCGCGACTTCAACGCCGCCTGCCGCGTCGGCAGCTTCGACCACGCCGTGCTGGACGACTGCCACACCGATGGGCTGGAGCCCGCCAAGACGCACTGGGCGCGGCCCATCGACACGCCGCCGTACCACGGCTACACGCTCAAGCCCGGCGTCACCTTCACCTACCTGGGGCTGAAGGTGGACGAAAGCGCTGCCGCTCACTTCGGTGGCCAGGCCAGCGACAACCTGTTTGCCGCCGGCGAGGTGATGGCCGGCAACGTGCTGGGCCAGGGCTACACCGCCGGCGTGGGCATGACCATCGGCACCGTGTTCGGCCGCGTCGCGGGCGCGTCGGCCGCCGCCTGCGTGCGCCAGCCCGGGGTCGCCCATGCCGCTTGAGCGCAGCTTGACCGACCGCCTGCCGCTGATGGACCTGGTGCGCGCAGCCGAGGCCGAGGTCGGCCGCCAGATGCAGGTCTGCAATGCCTGCCGCTACTGCGAAGGCTACTGCGCGGTGTTCCCTGCGATGACGCGCCGGCTCGAGTTCAGCCGCGCCGACATCCACTACCTGGCCAACCTGTGCCACAACTGCGGCGCCTGCCTGCACGCCTGCCAGTACGCGCCGCCGCACGAATTTGCCATCAACGTGCCGCAGGCGATGGCGCGGGCGCGCGCGATGACCTACGCCGAGCATGCCTGGCCCGCTGGCCTGGGCCGCCTGTACCGGCGCAACGGCCTGACGCTGGCGCTGGCCCTGAGTGGCGCGCTGGCCCTCTTCCTGATGCTGGCCGCGCTGGGCCAGGGCTCGCTGTGGGGCGCGGCACCGGGCGGCAACTTCTACGCCGTCTTCCCGCACAACTTGATGGTCGGCCTGTTCCTGCCGCTCTTCGCCTTCGTGCTGCTGGCGCTGGGCGTGGGCGTGGCGAGCTTCTGGCGCCAGGTCTCGCCCGGCGATGCCGCGCTGTCGTCGGCGCCGGCCGTGGCCGAAGCGGCGCACGACGCGCTGCGGCTGAAGTACCTCGGCGGCGGCCACGGCCAAGGCTGCAACGACGAAGACGACGCCTGGACGCTGGCGCGGCGCCGCTTCCACCACTTCACCTTCTACGGCTTCGCGCTGTGCTTCGCGGCCACCAGCGTGGCCACTGTCTACCACTACGGTTTCGGCTGGGTCGCGCCCTACGGCTGGACGAGTGTGCCCAAGCTGCTGGGCACGCTGGGCGGCATCGGCTTGCTGATCGGCCCGGCCGGCCTGTGGTGGCTGCACCGCCGCCGCCACCCCGATCACGGCGACGCGGCGCAGCAGCCGATGGACCTGGCCTTCATCGCACTGCTGTTCCTGGTGTCGGCCAGCGGCCTGTTGCTGGCGCTGGCGAAAGCCACGCCGGCGCTGCCGCTGCTGCTGTGCCTGCACCTGGGCGCGGTGATGGCGTTTTTTGCCACCATGCCCTACGGCAAGTTTGCGCACGGCGTGTACCGCGCGGCGGCGCTGCTCAAGTGGTCGATCGAGAAGCGCCAGCCGACGCGGCTGAAGCTGGGTTCCGAATGAGCCGTCGCCGAACGATTCTTCTGGCCTTCGGCGGGCTCGCCGCGGCGGCACCGTCGCGCGCACAAGGCCGCTTCCCCGAGCGCCCGGTCCTGCTGCTGGTGCCCTTTGCGCCGGGCGGCATCGCCGACCTCACCGCGCGCGCCGTGCCAGGGCCAACCCCGGCAAACTCAACGTCGGCACCATCGCGACCGGCAGCACGCAGCACCTGGCGGCCAAGCTCTTCGAGATCTTGGCCGGCGTGGACCTGCTGGTGGTGCCCTGCAAGGGCAGCCCGGGCGTGCTGACCGCGTTGCGCTCGGGCGAGGTCGACCTGGCCTTCGAGATCGTCGGCCCGATGGTGCCGCAGGTCACGGCCGGTGCGGTGCGGGCGCTGGCGGTGTCCAGCGGCAAGCGCAACCCTGCGCTGCCCGAGGTGCCCACCGTCATGCAGGCCGGCGTGCCCGGCAACGACGTGGCGAGCTGGAACGCGCTGGCTGCACCGGCGGGCACGCCGCCCGAGGTCGTCGAACGCCTGGGCCGCGCCGCGCGCGAGGCCTTGGCTGCGCCCGAGGAGCAGGCGCGCCTGTCCCGGCTGGGCATGCGGCTGCAGGGCAGCACGACGGCCGAGCTGCAGGCGCTGCTGGCCAGCGAGATCCAGCGCTGGGGCGCCGTCATCCGCGCCGCGAGGATCGAACCCGAGTGAAGCAGCGCGCGGCTGGCGCTACGGGTTGACCTCGCTGGCGGCGCGCCCGCGCGGGTGCAATGCTGCGCGCCGATGGACACCTTCCGCATCGGCAGCGGCGCCGGCTACGCCGGCGACCGCATCGACCCCGCGCAAGCGCTGGCAGAACACGGCCAGCTGCACGCGCTGGTCTTCGAATGCCTGGCCGAACGCACCATCGCGCTGGCGCAGCTGCGGCGCAGCCGCGACCCCGCACACGGCTACGACCCGCTGCTCCAGGACCGCCTGCGCGCCGTGCTGCCGGCCTGCGTGCGCCACGGCACCACGGTCATCAGCAACATGGGCGCAGCGAACCCCGCCGCCGCGGGTGCCGCGGTACTGTCGGTTGCACGCGAGCTGGGCCTGCCGCGCCTGCGCGTGGCGGTGGTCACGGGCGACGACGTGCTGGCCTGGGTGCGCGCAAACGACGTGCCGCTACTGGACAGCGACGCGAGCGCATCGGAGCTGGGCGATCGCCTGGTCTCGGCCAACGCCTACCTCGGCGCCGACGCCCTGCTGCCGGCGCTGGCCGGTGGCGCGCAGGTCATCATCACCGGCCGCGTCGCCGACCCGGCGCTCTTCCTGGCGCCGCTGATGCACCACTTCGGCTGGCGCGCCGACGACTGGCCGCAGCTTGGCCAGGGCGTGCTGGTGGGCCATCTGCTGGAATGCGCGGCGCAGGTCAGCGGTGGCTACATCGCCGACCCCGGGCACTTCGACGTGCCCGACCTGGCAGAGGTCGGCTTCCCGCTGGCCGAGGTGCAGCCCGACGGCAGCGCCGTGATCAGCAAACTGCCCGGCACCGGCGGCCGCGTCGACCGCCTGACCTGCACCGCGCAGCTGCTGTACGAGATCGAAGACCCGGCGCGCTACCTGCAGCCCGACGTGGTGGCCGACTTCTCGCGTGCGCAGCTGCAGGACCTGGGGCGCGACCGCGTGCGCGTCTCGGGCGCCGGCGGGACGGAGCGGCCGACGCGGCTGAAAGCCACGCTGGGCTACCGCGACGGCTTCATCGGCGAAGGCCAGATCTCCTACGCCGGCCCCGGCGCGGTGGCGCGCGGCCGGCTGGCGCTGCAGGTGCTGCAGCAGCGGCTGCAGCGCCCGGGGTGGGAGGGGCTCGAGCAGCGCGCCGAATTGATCGGCATGAATGCGATGCACGGCGACGCGCCGGGCAGGGACTGCGAGCCCTATGAGGTCCGTCTGCGCCTGGCGGTGCGCTGCACCACGCAAGCCCAGGCCGAGCGCGTCGGCCAGGAGGTGGAGGCGCTGTACCTCAACGGCCCGGCCGCCGGCGGCGGCGTGACGCAGTCGGTGCGCGAGGTCATCGCCGCCGCATCGGCCCTGCTGCCGCGCGAAGCCGCGCGGCCGGCCGTGCAGTGGCTGGAGCTTTGAGATGAAACCCCCAAGCTCACTTCGTTCGCTGCCCCCCGAGGGGGCGCTCAGTACCTTCGGAACGGCCGGCGGTATTGAGATGACACCCCGCCGCAAGCGCGCGCTGCTGGCCACGATGGTGCTCGCCGCCACCGGCGTGGCCGTGGCGCTGGTGCTGAACGCCTTCCGCAGCAACCTGGTGTTCTTCTACAGCCCCTCGGACGTGGCCGCCGCGCAGGCACCGCGCGAACGCGCCTTCCGCCTGGGCGGCCTGGTCGAGGCCGGCAGCGTGGTGCGGCAGGCCGACGGCGTCACCGTGCGCTTCATGGTCACCGACACCGCCGAGCGCATCGCGGTCGAGTACCGCGGCATCCTGCCCGACCTGTTCAAGGAAGGCAAAGGCGTGGTCGCGCAGGGACGGTTGCACGACGGCGGCGTGTTCCGCGCCGACGAGGTGCTGGCCAAGCACGACGAGAACTACATGCCGCCCGAAGCGGCCGACGCGCTGCAGCGGGCGCAGAAGGCGCAGGCCCAGGCGCGCACCACCGTCAAGCCCTGAAGCCGCTGGAGTTTGGACACCACCGATCATGCTGCCTGAACTGGGTCACTTCGCACTCATCGTCGCGCTCTTTGTGTCGCTGGCGCTCGGCACCCTGCCGCTGGTCGGCGCGGCGCGCGACGACGCGGCGTGGATGTCGCTGGCGCGCCCGGCGGCGCAGGCGCAATTCGTCTTCGTCGCGATCGCCTTCTTCAGCCTGATGGCCAGCTTTGCCAGCGGCGACTTCAGCGTCGTCAACGTCGCCAGCAACTCCAACAGCGCGCTGCCGATGGCCTACCGCATTGCCGCCACCTGGGGCAGCCACGAGGGCTCGATGCTGCTGTGGGTCTTCATGCTCTCGGGCTGGACGGTGGCCGTCAGCCTGCTGTCGCGCCGGCTGCCGCTGGCGATGGCGGCGCGCGTGCTGGGCGTGATGGGCTTCGTCGCCGTCGGCTTCCTGCTCTTCGTGCTGCTGACCTCCAACCCCTTCGAGCGGCTGAGCCCGCCGGCGCTGGACGGACGCGACCTGAACCCGCTGCTGCAGGACCCTGGCATGGTCATCCACCCGCCGATGCTGTACATGGGTTATGTCGGCTTCGCGGTGGCCTTCGCATTCGCCGTGTCGGCGCTGCTGGCCGGACGTTTCGACGCCGCCTGGGCGCGCTGGTCGCGGCCGTGGACCACCGCCGCCTGGGCCTTCCTGACGCTGGGCATCGCGCTCGGGTCGTGGTGGGCCTACTACGAACTGGGCTGGGGCGGCTGGTGGTTCTGGGACCCGGTGGAAAACGCCTCTTTCCTGCCATGGCTCGTCGGCACCGCGTTGATCCATTCACTGGCCGTGACTGAGAAGCGCGGCGTGTTCCGAAGCTGGACGGTGCTGCTGGCGATCCTGGCGTTTTCGCTCAGCCTGCTTGGCACCTTCATCGTGCGCTCGGGCCTGCTGACCTCGGTGCATGCTTTTGCCACCGATCCGAAGCGCGGCATTTTCATGCTCGGTTTTCTGGTCGCGGTGGTGGGCAGTTCATTGCTGCTCTTTGCCTGGCGCGCGCCCAAGGT
>JAYUPN010000389.1:0-6028 GCA_043760065.1 Rubrivivax sp. | reverse complement strand
CCGCTGGGGAGCACCGACAAGCCCAGGGCTTGCCCCCTGGGCGCAGGAGGTGATACCCGGCGGTGCCGGTTTCTCGCGCGTTGCAGCCGACGTCCTTCTGCCGCCCACGCTCCTAGACGCGCGAGGTCGTGGCCCCGGCGTTGGCGCGCAGCCACTCCACGAGCCGCGGCGCGATCTGCTTCAACGGCAGCACCTCGTGCGCGGCGCCGTGCGCGATGGCCTCGCGCGGCATGCCGAAGACGACGCAGCTCGCCTCGTCCTGCACCACGTTCCAGCTGCCGGCGTCGCGCATCGAGCGCATCGCCCGCGCGCCGTCGGCGCCCATGCCGGTGAGCATCACGCCCAGCGCGTTGCGGCCAACGACGCGGGCGGCGCTGTCGAACAGCACCTCCACGCTGGGCTTGTGGCGGTTCACGGGCGGGCCGTCCTGCACGCGCACGATGTAGTTGGCGCCGCTGCGCTCCACGCTCATCTGCAGGCCGCCCGGTGCGATGTAGGCGTGCCCGGGCAGCACGCGTTCGCCGTCGCTGGCTTCGGCGACGCGGATGCGGCACAGGCCGTCCAGCCGCGTCGCGTAGCACTTGGTGAAGCCCGCCGGCATGTGCTGGGTGATCATCACCGCCGGGCTGTCGGCCGGCAGGTTGAAGAGCAGCTCGCGTGTGGCCTCGGTGCCGCCGGTGCTGGCGCCGATGAAGATGAGCTTCTCCGTCGACAGGTGGCCCATCGCCGCCATCGGCGCGTGCGGCGCCGGTGCGGCTGCGCCGGTCGCCGCGGCCGCCGCGGCCGCCCCTGCACCGGCCGGTGGCGCCAGCAGCCGATGCGTGCGCGCCTTGGAGGCCGTTCGCACCTTGTCGGTGATGTCGGCGCCGAGCTGCCGCAAGCCGTCGGCGACGCCGATGCGCGGCTTGGCTACGAAGTCGACCGCGCCGAGTTCCAGCGCCCGCAGCGTGACGTCGGCGCCGCGTTCGGTCAGCGTCGACACCATCACCACCGGCATCGGCCGCAGGCGCATCAGGCGCGCCAGGAAGTCCAGGCCGTCCATGCGCGGCATCTCGATGTCCAGCGTGATGACGTCGGGGTTGAGGTTGCGGATCATCTCGCGCGCCACGTGCGGGTCGCCCGCGGCGCCGACGCAGCACATGTCGCTCTGGCGGTTGATGATCTCCGACAGCAGCCCGCGCACCAGCGCCGAGTCGTCCACCACCAGGACACGGATCTTGTCGCTCATGTTGTGATCTCCTCTTCCGCTCAGAACAGGTCCACCGAGCCGCCGCTGCTGCCGCCGCGGGCCACCTGTGCGGCAGCGGCACGTTCCAGCGCCGTCAGCGCGTCGGTGTTGGCCGACGCCAGGCGCTTGACCATCGCCTTGCCGCTGGCGGGCAGGAAACACACCTTGCGCGGGTAGATGTCCAGCACGTCCTTGCTGACGACAGCGATGCGCTCGGTGCGCAGGTACTCGAGCACGAAGGTGGTGTTGAGTTCGCCCACGTTGATGGTGTTCATGCCGCCGATGACGGCGCCGCCGCCGAAGACCTTGGCCTCCATCGTCGCGCGGCTGGCGCCGCGCTTGACGAGCTCGCCGATGAGCTGGTCCATCGCGAAGCCGCCGTAGCGGCCGCCCGCGCCGCCGGGGCCGCCATCGGGCAGCAGGAAGTGGTTCATGCCGCCGATGCGCTTCTCGCGGTCCCACAGGCAGGCCGCGATGCACGAGCCGAGCGTGGTCATGATCAGGATGTCCTCGTCGTGGACGAAGAACTCCCTCGGCAGCACCTTGACCGCGTCGTTGCGGAAGTGGGCGTCGTAGAAGAAGAACGAGGCCTCGCCGGGCCGTCGGCCCTGCGACTTCAGCCGGTCCAGCCGGTTCGGCGCGGGCGGCGCGGTGCCTGAAGCGGCGCGGGGCGTGTTCGACAGGGCTGCCGTGTTCACACGCGCTCGTAGACCGTCTTGCCGCGCAGCCGGAACAGGTCGCGCGACTCGCTGAAGTTCTCGGAGTGGCCGACGTAGAGCAGCCCGCCGGGTTTCATCGCGGCATGCGTGCGTTCGAGCACCTTGCGCTGCGTGGCGTTGTCGAAGTAGATCATCACGTTGCGGCAGAAGACGAAGTCGAAGGGCTCGCCCAGCGTCGACCAGCTGGCGCTCATCAGGTTGAAGGTGCGGAACTCGATCAGGCGCGCCAGCTCGGGCCGGACGCGGATCTGCCCGCTGCGCGGCCCGGTGCCGCGCATGAAGTGGCGCTTCAGCCGCTCGGCGTTGAGGCCGCGCGCGTCGGCGGCATAGACGCCGCGCTCGGCGGTGGCCAGCACCTTGGTGTCGATGTCGCTGCACACCAGCCGGACCTGCGCCGAAGGCCCCAGTGACTCGACCACCACCATGGCCAGCGAGTAGGGCTCCTCGCCAGTGCTGGCCGCGTTGCACCACAGCCGGATCGGCCGCGACGCACGGGCGCGCAGGTCGTCGGCCAGGGCATGGAAGTGGTGCTCTTCGCGGAAGAAGGCGGTCAGGTTGGTGGTCAGGCAGTTGACAAACTCCTGCCACTCGGCCGTGGCCTCGTCGCCGGTGGTGCGCTCCAGCCAGTCCAGGTAGCCTGAGAAACTGCTGCGCCGCGTCTCGCGCAGGCGGCGCGACAGGCGGCTGTAGACCATGGCCTGCTTGCCGGCGTGCAGGCTGATGCCGGCGCGCTGGTGGATCAACTTGCGGATGCGTTCGAAGTCGGCCGGCAGCAGCGTGAACTCCTGCTCCGACGGCGCGACGAGGGGGATGACGGGTGCGTTCATGAAGGATCAGCCGGCCCAGCTGCGGGCCGGGCTTGGGCAACCCATCCAGTGTCGGTGCGCACCGGCGTCCGCCAAGCCCGGAGATGGGCCCCGCAGCAAGGGCTTTTCGGCTGCTGGGCCGGGGGGAGGGCGCTGCTAGACTGTGCCCCGCCCCCGTTCGGACGGCTCTCGCCGTCGGTCACCCGGCCAACCGACCCCATTGGACCGCACCAAGCCACCCCGCTCCCGCCCTGCCAACCCGCTGCACTTCGAGCGTGCGCTGCAGTTGCTGGCGCAATCCGGACACCCGGCACCCGAGGGTGACCCCGGCAGCACGGCCTGGCAGCAGGCGCTGATCGATTCACTGGTCGAGCTGTCCAGCCGTGACGCGCTCACCGGCCTGGCCAACCGCCGCGCCTTCGAGCTCGCAGTGGCACGCGAGGTCGACCGCGTCGCCCGCAGCGGCGAGTCGGCCCTGCTGCTGGTGCTGGACATCGACCACTTCAAGCGCGTCAACGACGGCCACGGCCACGCCGCCGGCGACCAGGTGATCCGCGCCGTGGCCAGCGCGCTGGTGGACTGCGTGCGGCCGATGGACCTGGTGGCGCGCATCGGTGGCGAGGAGTTCGCGATCATCCTGCCCAACTGCGCCAGCACCTTCGGCCAGACGGTGGCCGAACGCGTGCGCCGCCGCGTCGAGCTGATGCCGGTCGCGCTGACGCCCAGCGGGCAGCAGATCGGCAACCAGCAGATCCGCGTCACCGTCAGCGTCGGCGGCGCTTTTGCGCCGCAGTGGGTGCGTTCGACGCCTGCGCTGTGGCAGGAACGGGCCGACCAGCAGCTGTACCTGGCCAAGTCCCAGGGGCGCAACCTCGTGCGCCTGGAGCCGACCGCGGTGTCGGTGGTCAGCGCAGAAGAAAAACGGCTGCTCTTCGACAGCTTCCAGCTCCAGGATCACGAATGACCGCCTCAGGCAACAGCGCACCGGCCACCGCGGCTCCCGGCCACATCGTCGCGGTCACCAGCGGCAAGGGCGGCGTCGGCAAGACCTTCGTCTCGGCCAACCTGGCAGCTGCGCTGGCGCGCGCCGGCCGCAAGGTGCTGGTGCTGGACGCCGACCTGGGGCTGGCCAACCTGGACGTGGTGCTCAACCTGTTCCCCAAGATCACGCTGCACGACGTCTTCACCGGCAAACACTCGCTGCAGGAGGCGCTGCTGCCTGCGCCCGGCGGCTTCCACGTGCTGCTGGCCGGCTCGGGCATGGTCGAGTACTCGCGCATGACACCCGAGGTGCGCGAGCAGTTGCAGAAGGTCGTCGACGAGGTTGCGCCCAAGTTCGACCATGTGCTGCTCGACACCGGCGCCGGCATCTCCGATGTCGTGCTCTACACCGTGTCGCTGGCCGGCGAGGTGCTGCTGGTCGTGACGCCCGAGCCGACCTCGATGACCGACGCCTACGCCACCATCAAGGTGCTGGCCACGACGCAGGCCAAGCGCCGCATGCTGCTGCTCGTCAACCAGACGCGCAAGCCCGGCGAGGGCCGCGGCGTGCGCCAGCAGCTGCAGCAGGTGGTCGACCGCTTCGTCAACCCGGGCCTGGACAGCCCGGTGCGGCTGGAACTGCTGGGCGACGTGCCTTCCGACCCCGCGGTGCGCGAAGCCGTGCAACGCCGCCAGCTGCTGCTGGAATCGCTGCCAGGCACGCCCGCGGCGATGGCGCTGGTGGCCGCAGCCACCAAGCTGCTGGCCTGAGGATGGCCGAAGCCGTCACGCCCTTCGACGCACTGGGCGGTGAAAGCGGCGTGCGCCAGCTCGTCGACCGCTTCTACGACCTGATGGACCTGGAGCCGCAGTTCGCCGGCATCCGCACGCTGCACCCGGCAAGCCTGGACGGTTCGCGCGACAAGCTGCACTGGTTCCTGTGCGGCTGGCTCGGCGGGCCCAACCACTACATCGAGCGCTTCGGCCACCCGATGCTGCGTGCGCGCCACCTGCCCTACGCCATCGGCATCGCCGAGCGCGACCAGTGGCTGGCCTGCATGCTGCTGGCGATGCAGGAGCGGGCGGTGGACCCGGCGCTGGCGCAGCGCCTGACCGAGTCCTTCTTCGGCACCGCCGACTGGATGCGCAACAAGTGAGAATTCCTGCAGCCCTGCGGGCACCGCTGCGCCGTGCAGCACCGGCGCTGGCCGGCGCCCTGGCGCTGTCGGCCTGCATCGTGGTGCCGCAGACGCAGACCGTCTACGACCCCGACTGCCAGGTCATGACGCGCCAGGTGACGCTGGAGACCGCCGTGCTCGGCGGCTTCACGAGTTGCGCCGGCGAGGGCTGTGCCGCGATGCTGGCCACCCTGGGCGTCGTCACCGCGGCGTCGGTGGTGGTCTCGGGCAGCATCGCCATCGTCGCCAACACGGTCTACTGGCTCGAGCGCCAGGGCCGCTGCATCCGCGGCCCGGCGGGCGCGGCTTCTTCAGCCGCGAAGTAGCACGATCAGCGCGCCGGCGCCGCCCAGCGGCGCGCTGGCCTGCGTGAAGGCCAGCACTTCGGCACTCTGACCCAGCCAGCGCTGCACCTTGGCCTTCAGCACCGGCTGCCTGCCGGGCGAGCCGTGGCCCTTGCC
The DNA here is from genome assembly GCA_043760065.1 of Rubrivivax sp. Taxonomy (GTDB): domain Bacteria; phylum Pseudomonadota; class Gammaproteobacteria; order Burkholderiales; family Burkholderiaceae_C; genus Rubrivivax. The sequence goes on along the minus strand of JAYUPN010000389.1, from coordinate 655 downwards.
GTGCACCACGCGCAGGCAGCGCCAGCCGCGCCGCGCGGCCTCGCGCATGAAGCCGGCGAGCTCTTCGCGCGCCTCGTCGCGGCGCAGGCCGTGCAGGTCGAGCTCGCCCTGGATCGACCAGTGGCCGCGGCGCAGTCGCGTCACCACGTCGGCGCCGACGCCGGGGCGGTGGAAGCTCAGCCCGTCGTCGGTGAGCAGCAGCGTCTCGATGTCGACCTCGTCGGACATCGCCTCGGCCAGCGCCGCCCGTTCGTCGCGCTCGCGCTGGCGCGGCAGCGGCTCGGGGCGCGGCACGTCGATCGCGCCCAGCCCGTGCGGCGGCAGCGGCGTCACCGCTCCGACGGCGTCGGCGAAGAGCCGCCGCTGACGCTCGGCCGCGGCGCGCGCGGCGCGCAGCAAGGCGGCCTGTTCCAGCGCCTGCTGCTGGCGCAGCCGCAGCGCGTCGCGCAGGACGCCCAGCTCGCTCAAGGCCTGGGCAGCAGCCGGCCGGGTGCGTCGAGCCGGTTTCACAGCAGTCCACGTTCGGCCATGCATGTTGCGCGCCACATATATGGCTGAATGTGGACGCCTTTGATATGTGAAGTGCGGGAGCCCAGGTGGCTCCTGCTGGCGCTGCGGCGCCAGTGAACTGCACATAACTCCGCCCCACAGGCGT
>JAYUPN010000388.1:0-6042 GCA_043760065.1 Rubrivivax sp. | reverse complement strand
CGGCAGCACGGCCGAGTACGAGAAGTACGGCCGCAACCGGCTGGCCGAAGGCAAGCTGCCGGCCTGCGCCGAGATGTGCAGCACGAAGGCGCTGCTCGGCGGCGACGGCGACGTGGTGGCCGACATCTTCCGCACCCGCGTGCTCACGCGCGGCAAGGGCAGCGAGGTCTGGGGCTGGGGCACCGCCTACGGCAAGCCCGCCGGCGGCGCGCAACCCGAGGTCAAGAAATGAAAACCGGTGCATGGTTGATGGCGGGCGCTGCCGCCTGCCTGCTGCTGGCCGGCTGCGGCGAAAAAGCGCAAACCGCTGGCGCGCGCAAGTCCGACACGGCGCCTTCGCAAGGTGCCGTCGCTTCCTTCACGGCGCCGGGCTGGAAGCAGGGGGACGCGACGAGCTGGGAGACGCAGATGAAGAACCGCGCCCAGAGCCAGAACGAGTACTCGCGCTCCAGCGCTCCCTGAACCTGCCCCGAGGAGACGCCATGACCGGCCGCTTCCAGACCCTCCTGCTTGCTGCCGTTCTGGCGTTGGGCACGCCCTTGATCGCGCGGGCGCAGACGGCTGCACCGCCAGCCGACGCGGCCGCCGCACAAGTCGCACCCAAGGCGCCGGCCGGCCCGCCCGCCGGCTTCGTGGCCCCCGCCGAGCCCAAGGCCGACGAGAGCAACGCGGTACGCGCCAAGACCCAGCCCGGCAACAACGCGCCGGTGTGGCGCGCCGTGCGCGATTCCGGCAACGAGCCGGGCTTCACCTCCAGCAAGGGACCCGAACTCGGCGTTCTGGTGCAGCCCTTCGTCCAGTACCCGGGCTCGCGCCTGACCAGCGCCGGCGAGGCCTGGCGCCAGGTGCGCAACCAGTGGATCGTGCCCTACGGCGGCGCGCTGCTGCTCATCGCCGCCGGCGCCATCGGCATCTTCTACTGGCGCAAGGGTCCGATGGGCGGCCACGTGCCCGACACCGGCCGCAAGATCGAGCGCTTCACGCCTTTCGAACGTTCGGCGCACTGGACCAATGCGATCGCCTTCGTGCTGCTCGCGGTGTCGGGGCTGGTGATGGCGTTCGGCAAGTTCTTCCTGCTGCCGGTGCTCGGCGCCACGCTCTTCGGCTGGCTGACCTTTGCGCTGAAGAACGTTCACAACTTCGTCGGCCCGCTGTTCGCGGTGTCGCTGGTGGTGGTGTTCTTCACCTACGTGCGCAGCAACCTGCCGGAGAAGGGTGACTGGACGTGGCTGCGGCGTGGTGGTGGCATGCTCGGCAAGCACGAGGTGCCTTCGCACCGCTTCAACGCGGGCGAGAAGTTCCTGTTCTGGGCCGGCGTCTTTGCACTCGGGCTGCTTGTCGTCGGCTCCGGGCTCGTGCTCGACAAGCTGGTGCCGGGCTGGGGCGAAACGCGTGGCCAGATGCAGGTGGCGCACATGGTGCATGCCGCGGCGGCCGTGTTCATGATGGCGCTCTTCTTCGGCCACATCTATTTGGGCACCGTCGGCATGAACGGCGCTTACCGGGCCATGCGGACAGGCTATGTCGACGAAGCCTGGGCCAAGGAACACCACGAGCTGTGGCACGACGACATCAAGGCCGGCAAGATCCCTGCGCAGCGCTCGGCCCGCGCCGCGCCGCCCGTCAGTTCCGCCTCGCCGCAGGCCTGAGGCCGTCGCTGCCCCTCGACTCACCTGCCCACCGCATACTCCCCTAGGCAAGCCCCATGAAACAACTCCCGTTGCCCCTCTGCGCCGCCGTCCTCGCGCTGGCACTGGCCGGCGCTTCAGCACACGCCAAGCTGCCGGCGCCGAGCGACGAGGCCAAGGCCAAGGCCGCCGAGACCGCGGCCAAGGCGGCCCATACCGACAAGGTCGGCGGCTACAAGCTGTGCTTGACGCAAGACAAGGTCGCCGCGGCCTACATGGGCGCGCTGAAGGCGGCCGGCAAGGCGGCGTCCGCGCCGACGGCCACGCCGGCCTGCGCGGACCCCGGGCCTTTCGTCTACGCGCCGCCCGCGGCGGCCCCCGCGCCGCCGCTGGAAGCCGCTGGCGCGCACTCGCCTGCAAAGACGGCGACCTCGCCCCCGAGCACGATCACCCCTGCGGCCCAGCAGCCCAAGAAGTAGATTGCCGGAGGCCCCTTTGAGCCTGCCCGTCGCGCGCCCCGAGTCCTTGCCCGTGCCCACCGAGGTGGCGGGTGCACCGCGCCTGACGCAGGCCCGTTGCGAGCTGCTGCGCGAGATCCAGATCCTGGACGAATACGGCGAGCGCCGCAGCATCCACATCCCGTCCGAACGGCCGCTGACGGTGTTCGTCGACAAGCGCGAGCTGGTCACGCTGATGACGCTCGGCCAGATGCCCGAACTGCTGGTGCTGGGCTACCTGCGCAACCAGCGCCTCGTCACCGACGTCGCCGAGGTCGAATCGGTGACCGTCGACTGGGACGTCGGCGCCGCCGCCGTGCGTACGCGCCACGGCGTGCACGACCTGGCGGCGAAGACCGCGCACCGCGTCGTCACCACCGGCTGCGGCCAGGGCACGGTGTTCGGCGACGCGATGACGCAGCTGCACACCGTGACGCTGCCCGACGCGCGCACGGCGCGCATCCACCAAGGCACGCTGCAGCGCATGCTCGAGACGATGCGCCAGCAGGACAGCATCCACCGCAAGGCGGGCTCGGTGCACGGCTGCGCGCTGTTCTGCGGCGCGCAGATGCTGATGTTCGTCGAGGACGTCGGCCGCCACAACGCCATCGATACCATCGCCGGCTGGATGGCCATGCACGGCGTTGACGGCGGCGACAAGGCCTTCTACACCACCGGCCGCCTGACCAGCGAGATGGTCATGAAGGCGGCGCAGATGGGGGTGCCGATCATCGTCTCGCGCAACGGCGTCACGGCAATGGGACACGAGCTGGCGACGCGCCTGGGCATGACGCTTTTCGGCCGCGCCGCCAACCGCCACTTCCTGTGCTACACCGGCGCCGAGCGCTTCGACAGCGAACCCGAGCCGCAGCGCGCACCGATGCGCGTGGTCAGCGGCTGAAGCGCCGCGGGGTCCCGGTCCCCGCGGGCACGGCGCTGTCGGGCCGGTCGCGGGCAGCGCCACAATCCCCGGCCGCGCCGCAGCCCACCGAATCCGCCCACCTTGGACGCCATTGCCCAGAGCCTGCTGCTTGCCGGCCAGTTGATCACGCACGCCGACGCCCGGCTGCTGGGCATCGTCGCGCTGTCGCTGCGCGTCAGTCTCACGGCCTGCTGCATCGGCGCGCTGTTCGGTCTGATGCTCGGCTGTGGCCTGGCGGTGGCGCGGTTTCCGGGCCATCGCATCGCCGTCTGGGCGGTGAACACACTGCTGGCGCTGCCCTCGGTGGTGGTGGGCCTGCTGGTCTACCTGCTGCTCAGCCGATCGGGGCCGCTGGGCAGCCTGGGCATCCTGTTCACGCCGGCGGCGATGGTGGTGGCGCAGAGCATCCTGGTCGTGCCGTTGATCGCGGCCCTGACGCGCCGCCTGGTGCTCGACGGGCTCAGCGAGGGCGGTGACCAGCTGCGTTCGCTGGGCGCGGGGCCGATGCTCAGCGCGCTGCTGATGCTGGTGCACCTGCGCCTGGGTGTCGTCACCGTGCTGCTCACCGCCTTTGGCCGTGCCGTGGCCGAGGTCGGCGCGGTGATGATCGTCGGCGGCAACATCGACGGCGTGACGCGGGTCATGACCACGGCCATCGCGCTGGAGACCAGCAAGGGCGACCTGCCGCTGGCGTTGGCGCTCGGCCTGGTGCTGCTCGGGGTCGTGGGGCTCGTGAATGCGGCGGTCGCGCTGTTGCCGGCACGCACCGGGCTGCCGCGCGACGAGGTGCCGGCTTGAGCACCGCCCGGCCCGCTGTGCCGCTGCTGTCGCTGCAGCACGCGGCCGTGCGCTTCGGGGCCGTGCAGGCCTTGCGCGACGTGTCGCTGACGCTGGCCCGTGGCGAGCGCCTGGCGCTGGTCGGCGCCAACGGCAGCGGCAAGTCGACGCTGCTGCGCCTGCTGCACGGCATGGTGGGCGCCAGCGGTCGGCTGGAGCACCCGCTGGACGGCCGCATGCCGGTGATGGCGATGCTGTTCCAGCGCCCCTTCATGATGGATCTGTCGGTGCGCCACAACGTGCTGCTGAGCCTGTGGCTGCGCAAGGTGCCCAAGGCCGAGCGCGCCGGTCGCTGCGCCAGTGCGCTGCAGCGCGTCGGTCTGCTCGGGCTGTCCGAGCGCCGGGCGCGCACGCTCTCGGGCGGCCAGCAGCAGCGCCTGGCGCTGGCGCGGGCCTGGGCCCTGGCACCCGACATCCTGCTGCTGGACGAACCCACGGCGAGCCTGGACCCCAGCGCCAAGCGCGAGGTCGAAACGCTGATCGAGGAGCTGGCGCAGGAAGGCCTGACGCTGGTCTTCGCGACCCACAACCTGGGCCAGGCCAAGCGCCTGGCGACGCGCGTGGTCTACCTGGAAGCCGGCCGGCTGGTGGTGGACCTGCCGACGGAACGCTTCTTCAACGACACGCTGCCGCACGAGGCGGCGCAGTTCCTCAAGGGTGAGCTGCCGTGGCCTTGAACGCCCACCGCCGCCGCATCGGCGTTCGGCGGGCCGCCGTGTTCGGCGCCCTGTGCGCCGTGCTGTGCAGCGTCTTCGCAGCACCGGCTCGGGCGCAGGGGCGCTACTTCGTGATGGCCTCGACCACCTCCACCGAACAGTCGGGCCTGTTCGGACATCTGCTGCCGCTGTTCAGGCAGGCCACCGGCACCGAAGTGCGCGTGGTCGCGGTGGGGACCGGCCAGGCGCTGGACATGGCGCGCCGGGGCGATGCCGACCTGGTGCTCGTGCACGACACGCTCGCCGAAGAGAAGTTCGTGGCCGAAGGATTTGCAAAGCAGCGCGTGCCCGTGATGACCAACGACTTCGTGCTCGTCGGGCCGGCCAGCGACCCGGCGCGCACACGGGGCAACGACATCGCCGCGGCGCTCGGCCGGTTGGCCAAGGCAGGAGCGGCGTTCATCTCGCGCGGCGACAAGAGCGGCACCCACGCCGCCGAACTGCGCCTGTGGCAAGCGGCCGGCGTCGACGTCGATGCCCGCAAGCCCGCCGGCTACCAGGCCTGCGGCTGCGGCATGGGGCCGGCGCTGAACATGGCATCGTCGAGCAACGCCTATGTGCTGACCGACCGCGGCAGCTGGCTGTCGTTCAGGAACCGCGGCGATCTGAAGGTGCTGGTGGAAGGCGACCGGAGCCTGTCCAATCAATACGGCGTGATGGTCGTCGACGCCACGCGGCACCCGCACGTCAAGCAGGCGCTGGCCCAAGGATTTGCCGACTGGATCACCTCGAGCGCCGGCCAGGCGGCCATCGCCGCCTACCGCATCGGGGGCGAGCAGTTATTCTTTCCCAACGCACCCCGCCCTTGAGCGCACGCGCGCACCATCCACCCCGGAGAACCCCATGGCCGAACGCACCACGCCCCCCTTTCGCGCCGACCACGTCGGCAGCTTCCTGCGGCCGAAGTTCCTGCTCGATGCGCGCGAGCAGTTCTTCGTCAAGGGTGAGATCAACGCCGAGCAACTGCGTGCGGTCGAGGACAAGGCGATCGCCGAGATCGTCAAGTTCCAGCAGGACGCGGGGCTCAAGAGCATCACCGACGGCGAGTTCCGCCGCACCTACTTCCACATCGACTTCCTCGACCAGTTGGGCGGCGTCAAGACCGATATCCCGGTCACCATCCGCAAGCCCGACGGCACCGAAGAACTGGCGCCGCCGGCGATGCGCGTCGTCGACAAGGTGCGGCACGTCAAGGACATCCAGCGCGCCGACTTCGAGTTCCTCAAGCGCCAGGTGGCGCTGGGCATGACGCCCAAGGTCACGATCCCGTCGCCGACGATGCTGCACTTCCGCGGCGGCCGTGCCGGCATCAGCAAGGTCGCCTACCCCGAGCTCGATCCCGTCTTCTACGACGACGTCGCCAAGGCCTACGGCGACGAGTTGCGCTCGCTGTACAACGCCGGCTGCCGCTACGTGCAGATGGACGACACCAACATGGCGTA
>JAYUPN010000387.1:0-17688 GCA_043760065.1 Rubrivivax sp. | reverse complement strand
CTGCGCAGCCGCCGGCACGGGGGCGGCCTGCGCAGCTGCCGGCAACTCGACCGCCGCGGCCGTCTTGCGCGCCGCGGTCTTGCGCGGCGCGGCCTTGGCGGCGGTCTTTGCGGCCGCCTTCGGCGCGGCCTTGGCGCTGGCCTTCTTCGCGGCCGGCGCCTTCTTGGCCGCCGGCGTCTTGGCCGCCGCCGTGCGCGTGGTCTTGCGCGCGGTTTTGCGTGCCGGCTTGTCGGCGTCGCCGCTGCGCGCTGCCGTCTTGTGGTGCTCGAGCACCGTGTAGTCGTCGTAGACGTCCTGCGTCTCGTCGCCGACCTTGCCTTGCTGACCGATGCCGCGCACCACGCAGCCCTTCTCGCGCAGGCGCTGCACCAGCGGCGCGAAGTCGCTGTCGGACGATGCGATGACCACCACGTCCGGCCGCTCGGCCAGCACGAGGTCGATGGCGTCCACCGCCATCGCGATGTCGGTGCTGTTCTTGCCGGCCGCCAGGTTGACCATGGGCTTGATGCCCAGGCGCTTGAACGCCGCCTGGTTGGCCACCGCGCTCTCGGCGGTGCAGTAGGCGCGGCGCACGTGCAGGCCGCCGTGCTGGTTGAGCAGCAGGCGCACCGCCTGCTCCATCACGTCCAGCGACAGGTTGTCGGCATCGATCAGCAGCATCACGCGGTCTTGGCTCATGTCGGTATCTCCTGCGCGATGAATTCGCGCATCAGCTTCAGGGCGCGCTCGGGCGCATCGGCCACCAGACCATGACCGGCGCCGACGAATTCCTCGAAGCGCAACCGGTCTGGCGGCAGCAGGGCGGCGATGTCGCGCTGGTTCTCGATCGGCAGCATCGGGTCCAGCGTGCCGCCCATCAGCAGCACCGGGCAGGTGATGCGGTGCAAGGCGGGCCGCAGGTCGAAGTGATTGCCTTCGCCGTCGGCGCGACTGAACCAGCGCGTGGCTTCGGCATGGCGCACGCCGCGCAGCGCCGCCGCGGGGTCGGGCGGCGTGCGGTTGTAGTGCGGCACGGCGACGCGCAGCCAGTCGTCGAGCACCTCGGAGCTGGTGTCGCCGTCGATGAGGCGACGGCGGGCCAGCGCGCCGGCCGCCGGCCCGCCGAGTTGCTCGAAGAGCTCGACGCGGCGCTGCGTGTGCGCGCCGCCGCGGGCTGCGGTGTTCATGAGGATCAAGCGGCCGGCATGGCCCGGGTGGCGCGTGGCGTAGGCCAGGGCGACCATGCCGCCGAAGCTGGCGCCCAGCACGACGGGCTTGTCGATGCCCAGCGCGTCGCAGAACGCGCGCACATCGTCGCCCCATTGCGCCAGGGTCCACTGGTGCTGCGGGCCGTGCTCGCTGCGCCCGTTGCCGCGGTGGTCGAAGTAGACGAGCTGCGCCACGTCCGCCAGCGGCGACATCTGCGGCCGGTAGTGCGAGTGGTCGGCGCCCGGCCCGCCGTGCAGCAGCACGACGGTGGGCCGGCGGCGCAGGACCGGGCCGTCGGGCACCAGGCCGGCACCCTCGCAATCGAAGAACAGGCGCACGCCGTTGACCTGGATGTGCATCGAGGCCCTAGACCAGTTTCCAGTGCAGCGTCTCGCCGGCGCGCAGCGGCTTGATCGTTGCATCGCCGAAGGGCAGCGCCTCCGGAAGCGTCCAGGCTTCGCGGCGCAGCGTGACCGTGCCCGCATTGGGCGGCAGGCCGTAGAAGGCCGGGCCGTGCAGGCTGGCGAAGCCCTCGAGCCGGCCCAGCGCGCCGGCGGCCTCGAAGGCCTCGGCGTAGAGCTCCAGCGCCGCCGGCGCGGTGTAGCAGCCGGCGCCGCACACGCTCTGTTCCTTCAGCGCCGCGGCGTGCGGTGCGCTGTCGGTGCCGAGGAAGAATTTGCCGCTGCCCGAGGTCGCGGCCCGCACCAGTGCCAGGCGGTGCTGCTCTTTCTTCAGCACCGGCAGGCAGTAGTAGTGCGGCCGCAGGCCGCCGATGAAGAGGGCGTTGCGGTTGTACAGCAGGTGGTGCGCGGTGACGGTGGCGGCGGTGAAGGCGTCGCTGGCGGCCACGTACTGCGCTGCATCGGCGGTGGTGATGTGTTCGAACACCACCTTCAGTTCGGGCAGGTCGCGGCGCAGCGGCCGCATCACGCGGTCGATGAAGAGGGCCTCGCGGTCGAAGATGTCGACTTCGGGGTCGGTGACCTCGCCGTGCACCAGCAGCAGCAGACCTTCGCGCTGCATCGCTTCGAGCGTCGGGTAGGTCTTGCGGATGTCGGTGACGCCGGCATCGCTGTGGGTGGTGGCGCCGGCCGGGTAGAGCTTGAGCGCCACCACGCCGGCGTCGCGGGCGCGGCGGATCTCGTCGGGGGGCGTGTGGTCGGTGAGGTACAGCGTCATCAGCGGCTGGAAGTCCGACCCCGCCGGCAGCGCGGCGCGGATGCGCTCGCGGTAGGCCAGCGCCGCTGCCGCCGTGGTCACCGGCGGCTTGAGGTTGGGCATCACGATGGCGCGCGCGAACTGGCGCGCCGTGGCGGGCAGCACCGCGGCCAGCGCAGCGCCGTCGCGCAGGTGCAGGTGCCAGTCGTCGGGGCGCTTGAACGTCAGCGTGTCGGTCATCGCACGATTCTCGCATCCGTGCATCCGGCCGGCGGTGCGCGCGGCCAGACCGGGACTGAAGGGGTGGGCGATCCGCTTCAGCGTGCCGGCGCGAAATCGCGGGCGGGTCCGGCGCAGGCCAGAAGCTCCTGCTGGAGCTTCAACTGCGGCATCAGTGGGCCAGGATCTTCGACAGGAAGTCGCGCGCGCGCGGGCTGCGCTGCTCGGGGCTGCCGAAGAAGTCTTCCTTCTTGCAGTCCTCGACGATCTTGCCGGCATCCATGAAGATGACGCGGTGGCTGACCTTGCGCGCGAAGCCCATCTCGTGCGTGACCACCATCATCGTCATGCCCTCCTGCGCCAGTTGCACCATGACGTCGAGCACCTCGCCCACCATCTCGGGGTCGAGCGCCGAGGTCGGCTCGTCGAAGAGCATCACGATCGGGTCCATGCTCAGCGCGCGCGCGATGGCCACCCGCTGCTGCTGGCCGCCCGAGAGCTGACCCGGAAACTTGTCCTTGTGCGCCATCAGCCCGACGCGGTCGAGCATCTTCATGCCGCGCGTCATCGCGTCGGCGGGGCTGCGGTCGAGCACCTTGATCTGTGCCAGCGTCAGGTTCTCGGTCACCGACAGGTGCGGGAACAGCTCGAAGTGCTGGAACACCATGCCGACGCGGCTGCGCAGCTTGGGCAGGTCGGTCTTCGGATCACTGATGCTGATGCCGTCGACGGTGATGTCGCCCTTCTGGAACGGCTCCAGCGCGTTGACGGTCTTGATCAGCGTGCTCTTGCCGCTGCCGGAGGGGCCGCAGACCACCACCACTTCGCCCTTCTTGATCGCGGTGGTGCAGTCGGTTAGCACCTGGAAGCTGCCGTACCACTTGCTGACGTTCTTGATGTCGATCATGGCAGGCTCTTTCCCTATCGGATGATGGCTATTCTGTTCTGCAGCCGGCGCACGGTCATGCTCAGGCTGAAGCAAATCACGAAGTACACGACCGTCGCCACCAGATAGGTTTCCACCGGGCGGTTGAAGTTCTTGCCCGCGATCTCGAAACCCTTGAGCAGGTCGTAGGCGCCGATGGCGTAGACGAGCGAGGTGTCCTGGAACAGGATGATGGTCTGCGTCAGCAGCACCGGCAGCATGTTGCGGAAGGCCTGCGGCAGGATGATCAGTTGCATCGTCTGCTTGTAGTTCATGCCCACGGCCTGGCCGGCGTGGACCTGGCCCTTGGGCACGCTCTGGATGCCGGCGCGCATGATTTCGCTGTAGTAGGCGGCCTCGAACAGCGTGAAGGTGATCATCGCCGAGATCTCGGCGCCCAACGGACGGCCGGTCAGCAGCGGGATCAGCAGGAAGAACCACAGGATCACCATCACCAGCGGGATGCTGCGCATGGTGTTGACGTAGGCCGCCGCCGGCATGACCAGGAACGGCTTGCCCGACAGCCGCATCAGCGCCAGCGCGGTGCCCAGCAGGATGCCGCCGACCATCGCGATCAGCGTCAGCTGCACGCTGAAGATCAGGCCCTTGAGCACGAAGCTGGAGACGACGCCCCAGTTCAGAAAGGTGAAGTCCAGGTTCATGGCAGTGCCTGACCGTTTCCGGCTCCGGGTCTCCCGGGCCGGAAACGCGCCCCTTGGGGGCCGCGACCGAAGGGAGCTTGGGGCCTCATTTCGCGCCAATCATGCCGGGCACGCGGACCCGGTTCTCGACGACCAGCGCCAGCCGGTTGATCGTGAAGGCCGAGATGAAGTACAGGCCCGTGACCGCAAGGTACATCTCGACGTTGCGCGAAGTCTCCTCACCGGCCTGCATCGCGAACATCGTCAGCTCGGCGATACTCACGGCAAAGGCCACCGATGAGTTCTTGATGATGTTCATGCTCTCGCTGGTCAGCGGCGGGATGACGATTCGGAAAGCCATCGGCAGCAGCACGTAGCGGTAGGTCTGCGGCAAGGTCAGGCCCATCGCCAGGCCGGCGTAGCGCTGGCCCTTGGGCAAGGCCTGGATGCCGGCCTTGACCTGCTCGGAGATGCGCGCGCTGGTGAAGAAGCCCAGCGCGAAGACGACCAGGATGAGGCTCGGGAACGCCTGCAGCGGCTTGAACAGCGCCGGCAGCACGTGGTACCACAGGAAGATCTGCACCAGCAGCGGGATGTTGCGGAAGACCTCGGTCCAGGCGTTGCCGAGCAGCACCAGCCGCTTGTCCGGCGTCGTGCGCAGGATGCCCATCAGCGAACCGACGACCATGGCCACGATCAGCGCCAACACCGCCACGCCGAGCGTCCAGCCCCAGGCCGACAGCAGCCAGTTCAGGTACGTGATGTCGCCGCCTTTGCCGAAGCAGCTGGGCACCAGGTCGCCCGATGTCGTCTCTTTGCAGAAGACCTGCCAGTCCCAAGTGGCCACGCGGCCCTCCCATCCTGTCCGGTGTGCAAGCGCCGGGGCCCGCTGCGCTGCAGCGGGCCCCGGGTGTGCCTTACTTCTTCATGTAGTCCTCGACCGGCTTGTCGTTCGGGTTGGCCCAGGCCGCCTTGGTGGCGTCGCTGGCCGGCAGGCCGACGCGCGTGTTGCTCGGCGGGATCGGCTGCACGAACCACTTGTCGTAGGCCTTGGCCATGTCGCCCGACTTGACCATCGCCACGATGCTCTCGTCGACCGCCTTCTTGAAGGCCGGGTCGTCCTTGCGGATCATGATCGCGATCGGCTCCACCGACAGCACCTCGCCGACGATGCGGTAGTCGGCCGGGTTCTTGCTCTTGGCGATGTTGCCGGCCAGGATCTGGCCGTCCATCACGAAGGCGTCGGCGCGGCCGGTTTCCAGCAGCAGGAAGCTGTCGGCGTGGTCCTTGCCGAAGACCTCCTTGAAGTCGACGCCGGCGCCGCGCTCGTGCTTGCGCAACAGCTGCACCGAGGTCGTGCCGGTGGTGGTGGCGACGTTGCGGCCGTTGAGCTGCGCGATGCTCGTGATGCCCGAATTGGCCTTGACCGCGATGCGCACTTCCTCGACGAAGGTGGTGACGGCAAAGCTCACGTCCTTCTGCCGCGTGGCGTTGTTGGTGGTCGAGCCGCACTCGATGTCAACGGTGCCGTTCTGCACCAGCGGGATGCGGTTCTGCGACGTCACCGGCTGGTACTTGATGTCGAGCTTGGGCAGGCCCAGCTTCTTCTGCACGTCGGCCAGCACGCGGGTGCAGACCTCGATGTGGAAACCGGCGTACTTGCCGTCGCCCAGCGTGTACGACAGCGCGCCCGAGGACTCGCGCACGCCCATCGTGGCGGCCTTGTTTTCCTTGATCTTGGCCAGGGTGTCGGACTGCGCCTGCGCGGCACCGGCGGTGAGCAGGGCCAGGGTGGCCAGGGCTAACAGGGACTTCTTCATCAAAACTCCTTCAGGACAGGTCGGTGAGGCGTGCCGCGCCAGCGGTTGCAAGCGTTCGGCATGGGCGCGCACTCTATAGGGGCGGCGGGAGCGCCGCCAATGCTGTTTACCGCAAGGGTCATGCCTCACCGGCATCCGGACCTAGGGTTCCCCCTGTGAACCCAGATGCTCCCACAGCGCCTGGACGGCCGGCTTGAGGTGGCGCGCGACTTCGGGCCGCTCCCGGTAGATGCGCACCTCCATCGTCAGTTCGAGTCCCGGGCTCGGCGACGCCGGCACCAGCCGCCGCGCCTTGAGTTCCTTGCGCACGCTGCTGTGCGGCAGAAACGCCAGGCCGTGGCCTTCCAGCGCCATCGCCTTCAATCCCTCGGCCATGTCGGTCTCGTAGATCGGCTCCAGGTGCAGCGGCTCGCCGGCCTGCTTGAGGATGACCTCCACCAGCCGCGCCATGTAGGCCCCGGAAGCGTAGCTGAGGAAGGGCACGCGGTCGCCGGCGCGGCCGGGCAGCTTGAACAGCGGCTGGCCTTCGGGCCCGGCCTTGGCATAGGGCGCCAGCGTCTCGGTCGACAGGTTCAGCATCTCGTAGCGGTCGGCGCTGAGCTGCAGCGGCTGGCTGGGGTGGTGGTAGGCGATCAACAGGTCGCAGCCGCCTTCGGTCAGGCGCAGCACCGCGTCGTGCACGTTCAGCGCCGTGACCCGCGTCTTGACGGCGCCGAAGTTGCGGCGCACGTCCATCAGCCAGTGCGGGAAGAAGGTGAAGCCCAGCGTGTGCGGCACCGCGAATTCGATCATGTCCTGGCCCGCCGCCTGGTGGCTGCGCATCATGTTGCGCGTGGCTTGCAGGCTGTCCAGCATCTCGAGTGCCTGCGCATGCAGCGTCTCACCGGCGGCGGTCAGGCGCGTGGGGTACGACGAGCGGTCGACGAGGTCGATGCCGGCCCAGGCCTCCAGCGCCTGGATGCGGCGCGAAAACGCCGGCTGGGTGACGTGGCGCAACTGGGCCGAACGCGAGAAGCTGCGCGTCTCGGCCAGGCTCACGAAGTCTTCCAGCCACTTGGTCTCCATGTGCCGACAGTGTATCGGCGGGGCCTGCAGCACGGCCCTGGGAGCCGCCCGGGGCGGCCCAGGCCAGGCCGCCGCTTGCACCGCGACACACCCTGCCCGCCACGGCCGGGCAATTGCCCGATAGCATCGCCCCAAGACCACTGCCCGGAGTTGCGATGCGCGCCCTGCCCCAGATGCTGCTTTCCCTGTCCTTCGTCGGTTCGATGGCCGCAGCGCCGGCGCTGGCGGCCAGCTCGGCCTCTTCGGCGGCGTCCGAAGGGGCCTCGACCTCGGTTGGCAGTTCTTCGACCTCGGTCGAGAAGTCCAGCAAGAGCTCGAGCAAGGACGACAAGGTCGCTGCCGGCGACTACCGCATCGTCGAGATCGCCGAAGCTGCAGCGCAGCCCGGCAAGGTGCGGCTGACGCTGCGCGCCCTGGAAGGCGAGGATCAGTTCATCCTCGTCGTCAGCCAGGAAGCCGCGGCGCAAGGCCGCCTGGCCGCCGGCGGCGTGGTCACCGCCAAGGCGCGCGACTACGGCACCGAGTTTTCGGTGGCCGACACGAAGCAGGCCTTCTTCCTGGTGCTGCACGACGCGTGGCGCCAGGAACTGCGCACGCGGCCCGTCACGCTCTGACGCGCACCATGCGGCCCGGCCGGCGCCGGCGGCTGGCAGGCCGCGCGCTGACGCTCGTCGGCCCGGCGCTGGTGGCGATGGCAGCCCACGCCGGCACGCCGCGCTACTGCGACGCCGGCACCCCGTTGTCGGCCGCGCAGCAAGACCGCTTGCTGCGCGTGGCCGGCCTCGTCAAGGCCGAGCTCGAGCGCAGCGGCAGCCGCGCCGCGCTGGTGGCGCGTTCGGGCCTGAACCTGCGCTGGTTCGGCATGCGCTACTCGCATGCCGGCGTCAGCCTGCAGGCCAGCGGCGAGTCGCGCTGGGCGGTGCGGCAGCTGTACTTCTCTTGCGACGACCAGCAGCCGCGCCTGTTCGACCAGGGCCTGTCGGCCTTTCTGCTCGGCACCGAGGACCCCTCGCTGGGCTACGTCTCGGTGGTCACGCTGCCGACCACCGCCGCCGCCGCGCTGGAACCCGTCGCGCTGGACAACCGCCAGGCCCTGTCGCTGCTGAGTCCGCACTACAGCGCCAATGCCTACGTCTACAGCCTGCGGCTGCAGAACTGCAACCAGTGGCTGGCCGAACTGCTGGGTCTGGCGTGGGGCGCGGTTGGCGTGCAGCAGCCGTCGGCATCGCCGCGCGCCGACGCCCAGGCCTGGCTCCGTGCGCAGGGCTACGAAGGCGCGCACTTCTCGGTCGGCTGGCGGCCGCTGCTGTCGCTGAGCGCCTTCAGCCCCTGGCTGCACCACGACGACCACCCCGAGGAAGAGCTGGCGCAGGCGCGCTTCGTCGTCAGCATGCCCGAGTCGATCGAGCGCTTCGTGCGCCATCTGGTGAGCGGCGCCGAACGCACCGAGTTCTGCCACACCGATCGCCACGTCGTGATGCGGCGCGGCTGGGAGCCGATCGCCGACGGCTGTGTGCCCGGCGAAGGCGACACGGTGGTGGCGCTCGACTGAAGGCTGCGCAGTTGCTCAGCCGTCCTGCCCGCTCTGCTGCAGCCGCCACATCTCGGCGTAGCGACCACCGCGCGCCAGCAGTTCGGCATGCGGGCCGCGTTCGACCACGCGCCCGGCCTCGAGCACGACGATCTCGTGCGCGTCGACCACGGTGGACAGGCGGTGCGCGATGACGAGCGCGGTCTTGCCCTGCGACACCGCACGCAACTCGGCCTGGATGGCGCGCTCGTTGGCACTGTCCAGCGCCGAGGTCGCTTCGTCGAAGATCAGCACCGGCGGGTTCTTCAGCAGCGTGCGCGCGATCGCCACGCGCTGCTTCTCGCCGCCGCTGAGTTTCAAGCCGCGCTCGCCGACCATCGTGTCGTAGCCCTTGGGCGTGGCGCTGATGAACGCGTGGATGTGCGCGGCCTTGGCGGCGCCTTCGACCTCTTCGCGCGTGGCCCCGGGTCGGCCGTAAGCGATGTTGTATTCGACCGTGTCGTTGAACAGCACCGTGTCCTGCGGCACGATGCCGATCGACCGGCGCAGGCTGCCCTGCGTCACCGCGCGGATGTCCTGGCCGTCGATCGTGATGCGGCCGGAACCCACGTCGTAGAAGCGGTACAGCAGCCGCGCCAGCGTGCTCTTGCCGGCGCCCGAGGGGCCGACCACGGCCACCGTCTTGCCGGCCGGGATCTCGAAGCTCAGGCCGTGCAGGATCGGCCGGCCGCCGGCACCGCTGTCGTAGGCGAAGCTCACTTGCTCGAAGCGCACCACACCCGCGCTGACCTGCAGCGGCTGCGCACCGGGCGCGTCGTCGACCTCGCGGTGCTTCTCCATCAGCGCGAACATCTTGTCCAGGTCGGTTAGCGCCTGCTTGATCTCGCGGTACATCACGCCCAGAAAGTTGAGCGGGATGTAGAGCTGGATCATGAAGGCGTTGACCATCACCAGGTCTCCGAGCGTCAGCCGCCCGTCGACGACGCCCTGCGTGGCACGCCACAGCATCGAGATCAGCGCCGCGGCGATGATCAGCTGCTGCCCGGTGTTGAGCAGGCTCAGCGTGCTCTGGCTCTTCAGGGCCGCGCGGCGCAGCTTCTCCAGGTTCTCGTCGTAGCGTCTGGCCTCGAACTCCTCGTTGTTGAAGTACTTGACGGTTTCGTAGTTCAGCAGCGAATCGATGGCCCGCGTGTGGGCTTTCGAGTCGAGCTCGTTCATCTGCTTGCGGAACTGCGTGCGCCACTCGGTCACGGTGATCGTGAAGGTGACGTACAGCACCAGCGCGGCGAGCGTGATCCAGGCGAATGCAGCGTCGAACTTCCAGGCCAGCAGCGTCAGCACCATGATCACCTCCACCAGCGTCGGGAAGATGCTGTAGAGCGAGTAGCTGATCAGCGAGTGCACGGCGCGCGTGCCGCGCTCGATGTCGCGCGTCATGCCGCCGGTCTGGCGTTCGAGGTGGAAGCGCAGGCTCAAGGCGTGCAGGTGGCGGAAGACCTGCAGGCTGATGCTGCGCGCGGTGCCCTCGGTGGCCTTGGCGAAGATCAACTCACGCAGTTCGGTGAACAGCGACGTGCTCAGCCGCAGCAGGCCATAGGCCACCAGCAGGCCCACCGGCACCACCAGCAGCGCAGCGGGGTCGCCAGGCTTGATCGACAAGGAATCGATCAGGTACTTCAGCAGCACCGGCACCGACACGTTGGCGGCCTTGGCAGCGAGCAGGAACGACAGCGCGATGCCGACCCGCCAGCGGTAGCGCCACAGGTAGGGCAGCAGCTTGGCGAGCGTGCCCCAGTCGGAGCGCGGCGCAGCCGGCGTGGTGGACGGGGTCTCGGGGGCGGATACAGTGGCGGAAGACGACATCGGCCGATTGTCGCCCCGACGAGCCACAGGACAGAGCCATGCAAGACGACCACTCCAGCCCGATCATGGCGCCGCCGGCGCTCAGCGACGGCTCGCACCTGGTGCTGCGCGTGATGCCGCTGCCGGCCGACGTCAACGCCAACGGCGACATCTTCGGCGGCTGGATCATGGCCCAGGTCGACCTCGCCGGCGCCGTGCTGCCGTCGCGCATCGCCAAGGGCCGCATCGCCACCGTGGCCGTCAACCAGTTCGTCTTCAAGCAGCCGGTGAGCCTGGGTGACCTGCTGAGCTTCTACGCCCGCGTCACGCGCATCGGCAAGACCAGCGTCAGCGTGCACGTCGAGGTCTACGCCGAACGCAACCCGGCCAATCTGCAGGTCGTGAAGGTGACCGAGGCCGACCTGACCTACGTCGCCATCGACGGCGAAGGCCGGCCGCGGCTGCTGGTGCGCTGAGCGTTGCCGCGGCCTGCCGGCGGCGGCTTGGGGCGCCGGACCAGTTGCTGCAGCGCGCGAGCTCCGACAAGGATTCAGCGACGGCTGCGCCGGCGGACCCCTGCCGGTAGTGCACAAGTTGCTGCGCCTGACCTGCGTCCGCGCCGAAGTTGTGGCCGTGGTCGCGCAGGGTGCCTTGAAGATCAGATTGCCACGAACGTGCCGCTTGCCGGCACCGGCTTCTGGCTTTATACAAGTCTTGCCATAACAGCCAGGAGCTGGCATTGGTGACCGGCAGGTTCGGGGTTGTTCAGTCGCGGCCAAGGTCGCCCGTCGCCAGAGCACTTCGCGGAGGCAGTCAGAGCTGACCAGCGGAGCATGCAGCCGCGCAGCCCGAGCAGTAGCATTGGCTCGTTGCGGGCACTGCACGAGTTGGGGACGGGGAAGTCCCTTTCCTTTGTTAGGCGGCGTTGGCTGCCGATGGGCTCGAACATTGGGCTTCGCAAGCCATGCCGCAAACGCTCATAGCCTACTCTTCCATCGACGGACATACCCTGAGGATGTGCGGCCGTGTGCGGCAAGTGATCGAGCAGGCAGGGGGTTCCGTGACGCTGTTTGACCTGGACACGGATCGGGCTCTTGATCTGGCGCCATTCGACACCGTTGTCATTGGAGCGAGCATCCGTTACGGGAAGCACCGCCCCAGTCTCTATCGCTTCATCGAATCACACCGCGACGCACTGGACAGCAAGGCGAGCGCGTTCTTCTCGGTCAACGCAGTTGCTCGGAAGGTGGGCAAGGACACGCCGCTGTCCAACCCGTACGTTCGTGCATTCAGACGCAAGACAGCCTGGGTGCCTGGAGAGATTGGCGTCTTCGCCGGAAAGATCGACTACCCGAAGTACGGCTTCGTAGACCGGCAAGTCATTCGTTTCATCATGTGGTTGACCGACGGTCCAACCGATCCGTCCGTCTGCACCGAGTTCACGGATTGGCAGGCAGTGGACAGGTTTGCACAGCGCGTAAGGGACCTTGGCTCAGCTGGGGCGGGAAGCGTTCAGTCTCGCGCTGATGGAAGTGGCCATGGCAACAACATAGCCATCGATGAAACTGCTTCACGCACGGGCGATTGACCATTCGTGTGAGGAGATGAATGGAGCCGCACAACGGCCGCGGCGCGACAAACACTCCACGCAGATGGCGGGTTGCTCGCGCGGCGATTCCCAGCCCAGCGCCTGATCCACGCCCCGCAACACGGCGCTCAGTGCGCCCGCTCCACGGTCGGGTAGGCGTACTCGCGGCCAACCATGGCACGGGCACCCAGGTAGGCCAGACGCAGGCGCTCGGTCAGTCGATCGAGATCGACATTGCCGCTTTCGCTGCACGGCACGACCACCCCACGCCCAGGGTGAAACAGCGACGCAAACCGCATCTCATGGGTCAGCACTGGGGTGCCGAGCAACGGAGCCGATGACTGGGCATTCATGAGGATCCCCCTTTTCGCGGACTGGCGCGAAGCGGTGTTCACTGCCGGCGAAGCAACCACCGCGGCCGCTGCGCCAGGTGCGCGCAGGACATGGCGCACACCTGTATTTTTCGGCCGCAGCAAGGCCCTTCGGTCCTCTGAAAAGTGGAGAAACCGCCCCCCCTCATGAGGGACGCCGGCGGCTGGCGGGGGACAGCCGTGCGGCAAGTCACGGATCGTCAGCCGACCCGCGGCGCAGCTTCTCAAGCCCCGGGCCCGCCACTGGACGAGCGGCTGCGTCCGGTCAGCGACACTTCAGGCCGCGTCGACCTCCTGCACAAAGCCCGAACAGATGAACCCGACCTGCCGACTCCCGGCCACCCCATGAGCCTGCCCGGCCGCCCGAAAGGCGAATACCGCAGTGCGAAGCACGGAGGTTGCCTGATGAGCCTGCCCGGCCGCCCGAAAGGCGAATACCGCAGTGCGAAGCACGGAGGTTGCCTGATGAGCCGCGCTGCGGCCACGTTGCATCCCGCAAGTCGATCGTCGAACGCCTGCCTTGCGCTGCGCCGGCACACCGACGTCGAACTGAGGCGTGCGGCCGCGCCGTCGCACGAGACCCGATGATCGATGAACGAGCGGTCGCGGTGCGGCTGGTCATCCTCGACCATCGCGACGCCGAGGTGGCACGCCGCGTGCGGCACCTCATCGACCTGGCGTCGGCGCAGGAAGCCCGGCTGCTGGGACTGGCACCGACGCCCCCGGAAGAGCGCAGCGTCGAGTCGAGTCCGCACCTGCACCTGGGCGCCCTGTCGCACGACGGTGCGCTGCTCGGGCTGCTGTGCATCGGCGCCGACGACGAGGCCGACCAGCTGGCGATTCACACGCTGGTCGTGCGGCCGCAGTCGCAGCGCCAGGGTCTCGCGCGCGCGCTGCTGCACGACGCGCTCGCCCGAGGGGCCGGCATGGCCTTCGCGGTCGTCACCGCAGAAGCCAACCTGCCGGCCCTGGCGCTGTACCGGCAGTTCGGCTTCGAGGTCTACCGCCGTGGCGTCATGGCCGGCGCCGCGCTGCCGGTGCTCAAGCTGCGCCGCGCGGCGCTGGCCGCGGCAGGCTGAGACCCCCAGTGCGACGGCGGCCTGATACCCTTGCCGGCCTGCCATTGCCCGCTCCCCACCCATGACCTACTGTGTCGGCATCCGGCTCAACGCCGGCCTCGTGTTCCTCTCCGACTCGCGCACGAATGCCGGGCTGGACGCCATCAGCACCTTTCGCAAGATGATGATCTACGAGCAGCCGGGCGAGCGCTTCATGGTCATGCTCTCGGCCGGCAACCTCAGCATCAGCCAGAGCGTGCGCGAATTGCTGCAGGTGGAGAAGGTCGACACCGGCACCGGCGAGCCGATCACGATCTGGAACGCCAAGAGCATGTTCGACGCCACGCGCGTGCTGGGCGCCGCCGTGCGGCGCGTGTACGCGCAGGACGGTCCTTCGCTCAAGCAGGCCGGCATGGACTTCAATGCCAGCATGATCTTCGGCGGCCAGATCAAGGGCGAGGCGATGCGCCTGTTCCTGGTCTACTCGGCCGGCAACTTCATCGAGGCCACGCGCGAGACCTGCTTCTTCCAGGTTGGCGAGAGCAAGTACGGCAAGCCGATCCTCGACCGCGTGCTGACGCCGGCGACGCAGCTCGACGAAGCCGCCAAGTGCGCGCTGGTGTCGATGGACAGCACGCTCAAGTCCAACCTCAGCGTCGGGCTGCCGCTGGACCTGCTGGTCTACCGCGAAGGCAGCTTCAAGAGCGACGAGCACGTCTGCATCGATGAACACAACCCGTACTTCCGCATGATCCACACCACCTGGGGGCAGCGGCTGCGCGAAGTCTTCGAAGGCATCGACGACCCGCGCTGGGACGGCGGCGACGCCACCCACCCGCTGATGGTGCGCGGCGGCCGCTTCGAGGCCATGCGCAAGATCACGAGCCCGGGCGAGCGCATCGTCTGAAAACCGCCGGCGTCATCGTCGCCCGCCAGCCGCCCGGGCACCGCCGCGCACGACCTGGCGGCCGCCACGACTGACACGCATGCGACAGACGATTGCCTTCAGCCACGCCAACGGCTTCCCGGCCGGCACCTACCGGCTGCTGTTCGAGGCCTGGAAGCAGGCCGGCTACCGCGTCATCGCAGTCGATCGCTTCGGCCACGACCCGAGGTTCCCGGTCAGCAGCAACTGGCCGCACCTGCGCGACCAGCTCATCGATCTGGTGTCGAAGCAGGCCAAGGGGCAGCCGGTGCACCTGGTCGGCCACTCGCTGGGCGGCTACGTGAGCCTGCTGGCGGCCTGCAAGCGGCCCGACTTGGCGCGCAGCCTGGTGCTCGTGGACTCGCCACTGGTCGCCGGCTGGCGCGCGCACAGCGTGCGCGTGATGAAGTTGAGCGGCCTGTTCAAGCGCCTGTCGCCGAGCCGGGTGTCGGTGCGTCGGCGCTGGCAGTGGCCGTCGGCCGAGGCGGCGTGGCAGCACTTTGCAGCCAAGGCCGCCTTCGCGCGCTGGGACCCGGGGGTGCTGCGCGACTACATCGCCTGCGGCACCGAAGCCGACCCCGACGCAGCTGTTCCGGGCGGCGTGCGGCTGGCCTTCGCACGCGAGGTCGAGACACGCATCTACAGCACGCTGCCGCACCACCTGGGCACGCTGCTGCACCGCCACCCGCCGCGCTGCAAGGCGGCCTACATCGGCGGCACGCGTTCGGCCGAAGGCCGCCAGGCCGGGCTGGCGGCCACCCGCGCGCTGGTGCACGAGCGCTTGCAGTGGGTCGAGGGTTCGCACCTGTTCCCGATGGAGAAGCCGCACGAAACCGCCGCTGCGGTGCTGGCCGCCATCCGCAGCACCGGAGGCTGAATCCGTCGCGCGCCGGCGCCGGACCGATCAGTTCTCGAAACGGCCCAGCCGCACGGCCGTGCCGCCGGCCTTGAGGTTGTGCGTGCCGGGCATCACCAGCACGCAGTCGTCGTAGGGCGTGACCCAGACGTGCTCGCCGTCCTGCGCCAGCGGCGTGCCGGCACGTTCGATGACGTCCAGGCCCTTCGTCGGCAGCAGGAAATGGAAGTCGGCCGAGCGCGCCACCACCGGCTGCGTCACCCGCACCAGGCGCTGCCGGGCGGGCAAGGGCACGCGGGCGTGCGTGGCCACCCAGGCGGCGTCGGCCATGCCGACGAGGCCCAGGAAGCGCACCAGCGTGTCGACGGCGACGTCGGCCGCGGCACGCTCCCAGTGCTGTCCGCACTCCACCAGCAGCGCGCGCTTGGGGCTCGCCGGGTCGCCGAAGCCGCCGCGTTCGACCATGCGCAACCCGGCCGGGTGGCCGGTGTCGATGAGCAGGAACGCCGGCACCCCGAGCTGGCGCGCGAAGTCTGCGTTCTTGTCGACCGTGCCGCACACCATCAAGGGCGCGCAAGGCTCGCTCATCGAATGGATGTCGAGCACGAAGTCGGCCGCGTCGACGAAGGGCCGCAGCTGCCGCGCCCGCCGCAGCTCGACGCTGCTGCGCGGGCCGTGCAGGGCTTCGTCGCCCCAGACGCGGTTGAAGTCCTCGTCGATGCAGCGCGAAGGGAACGGGTCGGCGGGGTCGAAACGGGCGTAGGCCTCGACGTTGCCGAACGCCAGCACCAGCTGGCCGCGCGACGGCCGCCAGGCGAGCCCCAGCAGCCAGTCCAGGGCCAGCGCGCCGCAGATCTCGTTGCCGTGCGTCAGCGCCTGCACCATCACCTGCGGACCGCTGCGGCCGCTGTCGAAGACGTGCACCCAGTCGACACCGCTGCCGCCGTCGCGCCAGCGGCCGATGTCCGGGGCCGTCAACTCGACCGCGGGGGTTTCAGGCACGGCCAGTTCCTGAAGGACTTTGAGCAAGGAAGGCATCGATCATCTTCATCAAATGCCCCTGAAGCCTAGCAAAACCGGGGCTCTTTGCCAGCCGGGAACTTTCCAGGTAGAGCCGCTTGTTGACCTCGAGCTGCAGGCTGTGCCGGCCCCCCGCAGGGTCGGCGTAGGCGCGCACCAGCTCCACACCTTTGAACGGGTCGTTGATCTTCACGCTGTAGCCGCAACCGGCGAGGAAGTCGCGCACGAAAGCGGTGAACCGGGGCGCACAGCTGGTGCCGTCGCGGTCGCCGAGCACGATGTCGGCGCGCGCGATGCCGGCCCCACCCTCGCCCATCGAACCGCTGACGGCGTTCATCGAGTGGCAGTTGAGATGGAAGACCACGCCGTGCCGACGGTGCGCGGCATCCAGCAGCGCCAGCAACTGCGCATGGTAGGGGCGGTGGTAGCGCTCGATGCGCGACTGCACCTCGGCGACGCCGAGCCGGCGGCCGTAGATCGGCCGGCCGTCGTCGAGCGTGCGCCAGATCAGCGCCTTGCCGATGCGGGCCTTGCCGCTGGGCACGTGCGCGTGCGGCCAGGGTTCGGCCATCAGGTCCAGGTCGATGTCGCCGGCATGGCGGTTGGGGTCGAGGTAGGTGCGCGGGAACTGGGCCGCCAGCAGCGGCACGCCCCTTGCTGTGGCTGGGAGGTAGAGCTCATCAATGAAACAGTCCTCCCCGTCGCGCAGTTCATCGGCCGTGCGCACCGAGTCGAAGTCCGCCGGCATCTCGAACCCCGAGTGCGGAGAATCCAGCACCAGCGCCGTGCGCGCCTCGGCCTCGCCGTGCACCTTGCAAACCGGGTGGTTCATGACCCGCAGTATCCCCCGGCGCGGCTCCGGGCCGACCCCGATAGCCGCGAAGGTGCGAGCCGATAGCATCGGGCCGCACACGCACCGTCCGGGTGCATCTTTTGACGTCCCTACCTCCCGCCTGGAGAAGAGCCATGCAAGAACGTGAAATCCGCCAACTGATCGAGGACGTGCGTGAAGGCAAGCTGCCGCGCCGGGGCTTCATCCAGCAGATGGTGGGACTGGGCCTGACGGCGCCGATGGCGTCGATGATGCTGATGCACGAAGGCATCGCGCAGACCGCCACGACCGTGCCCTACAAAGGCACCAAGCGCGGCGGCGGCGGCGTGCTGAAGATGCTGTACTGGCAAGGCCCGGTGCACCTGAACCCGCACTTCGCCGGCGGCACCAAGGAACAGGAAGCGACGCGCGTGTTCTACGAGCCGCTGGCCGGCTGGGACGCCGAAGGCAACCTGATCCCGATGCTGGCCACCGAGATCCCGTCGCGCGCCAACGGCGGCCTGGCTGCCGACGGCAAGAGCGTGACTTGGAAGCTCAAGCGCGGCGTCACCTGGCACGACGGCAAGCCCTTCACGGCCGACGACGTGGTCTTCACCGCCAAGTACGCCGGCGACCCGGCCACCTCCACCGTCACGGTGGCCACCTACCA
>JAYUPN010000386.1:0-6077 GCA_043760065.1 Rubrivivax sp. | reverse complement strand
ATCGTCATCTTCATGCCGATCTTCATCCCGCTGCTGCCCAAGTTCGGCGTCGACCCGCTGTTCTTCGGCCTGCTGGTGGCGCTGAACCTGCAGACCGCCTTCCTGAGCCCGCCGGTGGCGATGGCCGCCTTCTACCTGAAGGGCGTGTCGCCAAAACACGTGACGCTGAACCAGATCTTCGCCGGCATGATGCCGTTCATGGGCATCCAGGTGCTGGCGCTGGCGCTGCTCTACATCTTCCCGGGCATCGGCATGTGGCTGCCGAACGTGCTCTACAAGTAGCCGGTGCAGCGGGTCCCGGCCGGAGCGCGCAGTGCACGCTCCGGCGCCGGGGCCCCGTCTTCAGGCCGCGAACGAGCGGCCGAAAGCAAACACCGAGTTCGGCGCCGACGTCCGCACCGGCTTGACCACCGGCTGCGGCGCGATCGCCTTGCGCCGTGCCGGCGCCTCGACGCTGACGCCCTGCGCGACCTGCTCCTGCACCAGGCTGGCCAGCGTGATCGTCGCCATGTGCTCCAGCATGACGGCGTTCAGGCGCTGCCACAGCGCCTGGGTCGTGCCCAAGCTGCGGTCTTCGTCGCCGACATCGTCCAGCGGCGCGTCGACCGCACTCACGATGTCGGCCACCGTGATCTGCTCGGCGCTGCGGCCCAGCGTGTAGCCGCCGCCCGGGCCGCGCGTGCTCTCGACCATGCCGTCGCGGCGCAGGCGGCTGAACAGCTGCTCCAGGTAGGACAGGGAAATCTGCTGCCGCCCGCTGATCGACGCCAGGGCCACCGGGCCTGCGCTCTCGCGCAGCGCCAGATCGATCAGTGCGTTGACGGCAAAACGGCCTTTGGTGCTCATGCGCATGTCACTCTCCTTGGAGTGGGTCAATGGAAACGGTCAATGTAGGGTTTCAATCAGTTCGCGTAAATTCGATAATCAAACTAAATCACCTCGCATAAAACGCATCATGAACTTCAAGCACCTGCACTACTTCTGGGTTGCGGCGCGTGCCGGCGGGGTGGTGAAGGCGGGCGAGCAGCTGCACACCACGCCGCAGACGCTGTCGGCGCAGATCAAGCTGCTGGAAGACCGCCTGGGCCGGCAGTTGTTCCGCAAGGCTGGCCGCAAGCTCGAGCTCACCGACGACGGCCGGGTCGCGCTGCGTTACGCCGACGACATCTTCTCGCTCGGCGCCGAACTCGAAGCCGCGCTGCGCGAGCGGCGCGCCGGCGGCACGCAGCGGGTGGTCGAATTCCGCGTCGGTGTCGAGGACGCGGTCACCAAGTCGGTGGCCTACCGGCTGCTCGAGCCGGCGCTGTCGCTGGCCGAACCGGTGCGGCTGGTCTGCAGCGAAGGCCAGTTTCCGGAGTTGATGGCGCAGCTCGCGCTGCACCGCCTGGACCTCGTGATCGCCGACGAGCCGCTGAGCAGCCGCTTGAGCGTCAAGGCCTTCAACCACAAGCTCGGCAGCTCGACGATGAGCTTCCTGGCCGCGCCGACGCTGGCGGCGCGGCTGCAGGGCCCCTTTCCGCAATGCCTGAACGACATGCCGATGCTGGTGCCCGGCGGCAGCTCGTCGGTGCGGCCGCAGTTCGACGCCTGGATGACGCGCCACCAGCTGCATCCGCGCGTCGTCGGCGAGTTCAGCGACAGCGCGCTGATGCAGGCCTTCGGCCGCCACGGCGACGGCGTCTTCCTCGCGCCGCGCGTGGTCGAAGCCGAGACCGCGGCGCAGTTCGGCGTTGAGGTGGTCGGCCGCAGCGACGAGCTGGTCGACGAGTTCTACGCCATCTCGGCCGAGCGCCGCATCACGCACCCGGGCGTGGCCGCCATCACGCAGGCGGCGCGCAGCGCGCTCTTCAGCGCGCAGCGGACCTGAGCGCGCGCGCCGGCGGGGCGACCGCCACCTCGAAGGCCAGCGTGACAAAACCGCTGTCCCAGCGCGTCGGGTCCTCGTCCGCCAAGCCCAACAGGGTGCCGCGCAGCAACCAGCGGCCGGCGGGCAGGGCCGGGAACTCGATGCGCCCGTGCGCGTCGGTACGGCGCCAGATGCCCCGCGTGCCGGCTTCGCTGATCAGTTCCATTGCCTGCTGCGGCAGCGGCGCACCACCGTGCAGCACCTGGAAGACCAGGCCGCCGCCCTCGCGCGCCTGGCGCACGATGTCCATCGCCATCGGCACCTGCACCGGGGGCGCGCCGGCGGCGGCATCCGGCGCCAGGTCGATGCGGGCGTGCTTGGTGTAGCGCTCGCGCCACGGCAGCCCACGCGACTGCATGTCGCGCCACGCGGCGCGCAGCGCGGGCGGCGCCTGGACTTCCTGAAGGTACTCCGCCACCTTGGCGGGTTCGAGCTCGATGTCCAGCGGCACCAGCTGGGCCCAGCAGCGCGCCGCCGCGAGCGGCACGCGCAGCACCAGCGCGTGATCGATGTTGCGCGCCGGCTGCATCGGCCGCTCGGCAGCCTGTCCGTGCAATCCCTGACAGCCCTGGCGCTCGAGGTACTCGGCGCCGACGCCGGTTTCCTGCACCGGGTAGCGGTTGCCGGTGCCCAGGGCGAGCTCGACCCGCGGCGCGCCCGGCACGGCGATCAGCGGCCGGAACCAGGTGTCGTGGGCCTGCGCGCCCAAGGCGGCCAGAGCCAGCACGGCGGCGGTGAGGATCGGGTGTCGGCGCGGCATGCCAGCTCATACGCCGCCGCGGCGGCGCCGGATGCAGCGCGCCTCAGCCGCCGTGCTGCTCCAGTGCCACGACGGCGCCGGTCAACGCCGCCAAGGTGTCCGTGATCAGCAAGGACGGGATCGCGCGCAGGTAGTCGTTGAAGCGGCCCTTGGCTTCGAAACGGCGGCGGAAGTCGGACCTAAAGAAGCGCTCGCCCAGCCGCGGCACGATGCCGCCGCCGATGTAGACGCCGCCGCGGGCGCCGAACACCAGCGCCACGTTGCCGGCAAAGCTGCCCAGCAGCGTGCAGAAGGCGTCGAGCGTGCGCTCGCAGGCGGCGTCGGACCGCGCCAGGCCGCGTTCGACGATCTCCTCGGCGCCGAGGACGCCCGCAGGCAGGCCCAGCACCGCGGCCACGGCCCTGTGCAGCACCGGCAGGCCAATGCCCGACAGCAGCCGCTCGGCCGAGACGTGGGCATGGTCGCGGCGCACCGCGGCGAGCAAGGCGCTCTCGAAGTCGTCGGCCGGCGACAGGCTGGCGTGGCCGCCCTCGCCCGGCACCGCGACCCAGCCGTGCGCCGTGGGCACGATGCCCGCCACGCCGAGGCCGGTGCCGGGACCGATGACCGCCAGCGCTCTGTTCAGCGGCGCCTGCACCGTCGCGCCGATCGGCCGCACCTGGTCGCCGCCCAGGTGCGGCAGCGACAGTGCCAGGGCCTCGAAGTCGTTGAGCAGCAGCAGCTCGTCCAGCGCCAGCGCGTCCCGCACGGCCTGGCGCGAAAAACTCCAGCCGCTGTTGGTGAAGCTGACGCGGTCGCCGCCGACCGCCGTGGCCACCGCAAAGGCGCCGGCGCGCGGCTCCTGGTAGTCGTCGCCGAGTTGCGCCTTGACGTGGTCGAGGTAGACCCGCGCGGCCTCTGCAGGCCCGGCGTGCCCTGCCGTCGGCAAGGTCTGCACGTGCGCCACGCGCGCAGCGCCGGCGGCCAGCCAGCCGAAGCGGGCGTTGGTGCCGCCGATGTCGGCCACCAGCCATGGCCGGGGCCAGGCGGCGCGGGCGGAAGCTGTTTGCGGCAGCATCGGAGGGCTTGTCTCTTTCATTGCAACCCGCGCAGGCGCGGGGATTTCGGTCTCAATGCAGCTTGGTAGCGGCCGTTCAGGGCCCGTGACCAGGCGCCCGGCGATCAACCCGACAAGCGCTGAACGGTAGCAAAACTACAAAGACTGGACAATAGCGCAAACGAAGAATCCGCAGGAGATCGCCTGACAAACAGCCGCGTGTCAAGCAACATCCCGTAGTGAAGCTACAGCGCCGGCAAGGATGATCGAGGGTGGCGCCAGACCCCGCCACGTCGCGCACAATGAGGCCTCGACGCCGTTGACCGGACCGGGCGCCGCCCGGCCCCCAAGCCGCCAGGACGCCCATGACGCCTTTCGAAAGCCCGCGCCTGCTTGCCGACATCGGCGGCACCTACGCCCGCTTCACGATCGAGACCGCGCTGGGTGTGTTCGAGCACAGCGCCTCGCTGCGCTGCGCCGATCACGAGGACTTCCACGGCGCCGTCAGCACCTACTTGAAAAGCCTGCCCGAGGCGCGTGCCGGCGCCATCGAGCATGCGGCGATCGCGATTGCCAATCCGGTCGAAGGCGACCAGGTGCGCATGACCAACTACCACTGGCAGTTCAGCATCGAGCAGATGCGCCATCGGCTCGGGCTGGCATCGCTGGTGGTGGTCAACGACTTCACCGCGCTGGCGATGTCGCTGCCGCGGCTGGCGCCTGGGCAGCGACGGCAGGTCGGCGGGGGCACCGCGCGCGACAACAGCGTGATCGGCGTGCTGGGCGCGGGAACGGGCCTGGGCGTCAGTGGTCTGATCCCGGCCGCCGACGGCTGGGTGGCGCTGGGCACGGAAGGCGGCCACACCAGCTTCTCGCCGCGCGACGAGCGCGAGATCGCGATCCTGCGCCACGGCATGAAGCAGTTCCCGCACCTGTCGCACGAGCGGCTGCTGTCGGGCCCGGGCATCGAGCTGATCCACGGCGCGCTGCGCGCCGATGCCGGGCTGCCGGCGCTGCCGCTCAGCGCTCCCGAGATCACGCGCCGCGCGCTCGACGGCAGCGACGCGCTGTGCGGCCAGACGATGGAGACCTTCTGCGCCATGCTGGGCACGGCCGCAGGCAACCTGGCGGTGAGCTTCGGCGCGCTGGCCGGCGTTTACATCGGCGGCGGCATCGTGCCGCGGCTGGGCAGCTACTTCGACCGCTCGCCCTTCCGCGCCCGCTTCGAGGACAAAGGCCGCTTCAGCGACTACGTGCGTGCGATCCCGACCTACGTCATCACCGCCGAGCACGCCACCTTCGTCGGCGCTTCGGCGATCCTGGCTGCGCAGCTGCGCAGCCTGAAGGCCGACCACGGCTCAGCGCTGCTGAGCCAGATCCAGCGTGCGCGCGACGGCCTCTCGCCCGCCGAGCGGCGCGTCGCCGACCACGTGCTGGCGCACCCGCGCTCGGCGCTCGGTGACCCGATCGCCGAGATCGCCCGCGCGGCGCAGGTCAGCCAGCCGACCGTGATCCGCTTCTGCCGCAGCCTGGGCTGCGAGGGCCTGAGCGACTTCAAGCTGCGCCTGGCGTCGGGCCTGTCGGGCACCGTGCCGTTGCAGCACACGCAGGTCACGGGCGAGGACACGATGCTCGAGCTCGGCGTCAAGGTGCTGGGCAACACCGCCAGCGCCATCCTGCAGGTGCGCGACCAGCTCAACCGCGAGACGCTGGCGCGCGCGATCGACCTGCTGGCCGGCGCCGAGCGCATCGAGTTCTACGCCGTCGGACAGTCCGGCGTCGTCGCCGACGACGCGCAGTTCAAGTTCCTGCGTTTCGGCGTGCCCTCGGCGAGCTTCACCGATCCGCGGCTGCAGGTGCTGGCCGCCCACGTGCTGAAGCCGTCGGACGTGGCGGTGCTGATCAGCAGCAGCGGCCGCGTCGACGAGTTGCTGGTAGTGGCCGACGCAGCGCGCAAGCGCGGTGCCGCGGTGGTCGCCATCACCGCCAGCCAGAGTCCGCTGGCGCGCAAGGCCGATGTGGCGCTCATCGTCGACCATGTCGAAGACATGTCCACCCAGGTGCCGATGGTCAGCCGCATCCTGCACCTGCTGGTGATCGACATCCTGGCCGTCGGCGTGGCGATGAAGAAGGGTGGCGAAGGCGTGACGGCGCCGGACGAGGACCAGCCGCTGCGGACGCCGGCGCCTGCAGGGGCCAAACCGGCAGGACTGGGCATCAGCGCCGCCGGCGCGCTGGCGCGGCTGACGTCGCACAGCCGCTGACCCCGCAAGTGAGGGCTATGTTCGCGTTGAGTAGTGACAGGCTCACCCCATGAGCTACCCGACCCCCAAACTGGCTGCACGGCGAGGTGCCGGACTGACCAGAGTGGGGTT
>JAYUPN010000385.1:0-6095 GCA_043760065.1 Rubrivivax sp. | reverse complement strand
ATGTTCGGCAGCTACCGCTACGGCAGCGAGCTGCTCAACGTCAGCTACGACCCCGGCCTGGCGCACGAGTTCGCCGGCTTCGCCTTCGACGACGACGGCGCGCCGGCCGAGCGCGCGCTGCTCATCGAAGGCGGCCGGCTGCTGCGGCCGCTGGGCGGCAGCCTGTCGCAGGCGCGCGCCCGCGCCCAGGGCTACGAACTCGGCGCGGTGGCCACCACGCGCGCGGCCGGCTGGAACCGCGCGCCGATCGACCGCATGAGCAACCTCAACGTCGAGCCCGGCGACCAGAGCCTGCAGCAGCTCATCGAAGCCACCGCGCTCGGCGTGCTGCTGCACACCAACTGCTCGTGGAGCATCGACGACTCGCGCAACAAGTTCCAGTTCGGCTGCGAGTACGCGCGTGTGGTGCGCGGCGGCCGGCTCGCCGAGGTCGTGCGCAACCCCAACTACCGCGGCATCAGCGCCACCTTCTGGCGCAGCCTGGCCGGCGTCGGCAGCGCCGACACGGTGCAGGTCGGCGGCACGCCGTTCTGCGGCAAGGGCGAGCCGTCGCAGGTCATCCGCGTCGGACACGCCTCGCCGCCGTGCCGCTTTGTCGGCGTGGACGTGTTCGGGGGTGCAGCGTGAGCGCCTCTCTCGCCTACCTCGCCTACCTCGAACCCTCGGCCTTCGAGGCGCTGGCCGACGCGCTGCTGCAGCCCGATGCTGCCGTCAGCCGCACCACGCTGCACCTGTGCGCCGAGAGCAGCGAGTTCCTGCGCTTCAACCGGTCGGCGCTGCGCCAGGCCACTGCCGTGCAGCAGGCCTACGTGACGATCGCGGTCGAGCGCGGCCAGCGCCGCAGCGAAGGCACGCTCAGCCTGGGCGGGCCGCCGGCGCAAGACGTGGCGCGGCTGCGCGCCGAACGGGCTTTGCTCGTCGCGCAGCTCGACCTCATCGCCGACGACCCCTGGCTGATGCGCCCCGACAGCGCCAGCCACAGCCGGCACGACGCGCGCGGCACGCTGCCCGACGCCGCCGGCCTGATCGCGCGCGTGCACGCGCAAGCCGGCCAGCGGCTGCAGCAGGACCTGGTCGGCTTCCACGCCAGCGGCCCGGTGGCGCACGCTTTTGCCGACAGCCTGGGCAGCCGTCACTGGCATCGCGTGGAGAGTTTCCACTTCGAGTGGTGCCTGTTCCACCGCGCCGACAAGGCGGTGAAGACGGTCTACGCCGGCACGGCGTGGGACGACGCGGTCTTCGACGCCCGGCTCGACGAAGCCGCGCGCCGCGTGCCGCTGCTGGCGCGCGAAGCGCACACGCTCGAGCCTGGCGCCTACCGCGTCGCGCTGTCGCCGTCGGCGATGGCCGAGCTGCTGGGCACGCTGGCCTGGAGCGGCTTCGGCCTGAAGGCGCGCCGCACCGGCGTCAGTTCGCTGATGCGGCTGCAGCGCGGCGAAGCGCAGTTCGCATCCGGCTTCCACCTCGACGAGGACTTTGCCGGCAGCACCACCGCGGCCTTCACGCCCGAAGGCTTCACGCGGCCGGCGCGCATCCCGCTCGTCAGCGCCGGCCGCCTGCCCGAAGGCGGCGGCACGCTCAACTCTCCGCGTTCGGCGGCCGAGTACGGCGTGGCGGCCAACGGGGTGTCGGCGCACGAGTCGCCGCAGGCGCTGCACCTGCGCGGCGGCGACATCGCCGACGCCGACCTGCTCAAGACCCTGGGCACGGGCCTCTTCATCAGCAACCTCTGGTACCTGAACTACAGCGACCGCGCGGCCTGCCGCATGACCGGCATGACGCGCTACGCCTGCTTCTGGGTCGAAGGCGGCGAGCTGGTGGCGCCGGTGAACGTGATGCGCTTCGACGACGACGCGATGCGCGTCTTCGGCAGCGGGCTGGTGGGCTTGACGGCGACGCCGGAATTCATGCCCAACGGCGACACCTACGGCGCGCGCCGGCTGGGGTCGGTGACGACACCGGCCGCCGTCGTCGACGGCTTCGCGCTGACGCTGTGACGCGCTGCTGAAAGGCTCAGGCCTTCCTGGCCTTGCGCGGCGCGGCGGCTGCCACGACCTGGAGCTTGGCCTCGATCACGCCCGAACGCATCATGCGCAGCTTGGCGGCCGCGGCTTGCGAGACGTCGCCGATGCGGTCGGGCTGCGACGGCCCGCGGTCGTTGACGCGCACGACCACGCTGCGGTTGTTCTTGACGTTGGTGACCTTGACGCGGGTGCCGAAGGGCAGCGTCTTGTGCGCCATCGTCAGCGCGCCCGGGTTGAAGCGCTCGCCGCTGGCGGTCTTGCGGCCGGCGAACTTGCGGCCGTACCAGGCCAGCGTGCCCTGGTCGGCGTCGGCCGACGCGGCGGCTTTGGCAGGGGCAGCGGCGGGTGCCGACTGGGCCAGCGCGCTGGTGGCCAGCAAGGTGGCGGCCAGCGTGAGCAAGAGCGTGTGCAGTGAGCGGTTCATCCTGGATCCTGTGGGTGTGGGGCAGCACCTGTGTGCCGGCCGCGCAGTCTAGGGTCCGGGGGTCGAGAAGCCGCCAGACCAAAGACGGGCTTCGCCGATCCATTGCGCCGCGCGCGACATGGCGGCGGAGCTGGCGGTCGGCCTGCGCGAAGCAAGCTACGGCGCGTAGCAGGCCTGAGAGGCTGAGACCCAGTCAGGCGGTCTTGGTCCTCTCGAACCCCAACACCCCGTCATCGATGCGCCCGAAGCGCAGCGTCCACACGTCCGAGAAGTAGTTCTGCCCCAGCCGCCACGGCTTGCGGTCGCCCTGCTGCGGCAGCATCGGCAGCGCGCGCTGCACGTAGCCCGAGCTGAAGCTCAGCACCGGCTCGTGCACCACGTTCGGGTCGTAGCGCGGCGTGCACACGGCGTAGCCGTGTTGGTCCATGTGGCGCAGCAGGCGGCAGACATAACGTGCCGTCAGGTCGGCCTTCAGCGTCCAGCTGGCGTTGGTGTAGCCCAGCGTGTTGGCCATGTTGGGCAAGCCGCTCTGCATCAGGCCCTTGTAGACCAGGCCCTGGCTCAGGTCCACCGGCCGGCCGTCCAGACTGAGCTTGACGTCGCCCAGCACGTTCATCTGCAGGCCCGTGGCGGTGACGACGATGTCGGCCGCCAGCTCCTGGCCCGACTGCAGCCGGATGCCGTGTTCGGTGAAGCTGTCGATGGTGTCGGTGACGATGCTGGCCTTGCCGCTGCGCAGGCTCTTGAAGAGGTCGCCGTCGGGCACCAGGCACAAGCGCTGGTCCCAGGGTTTGTAGCGTGGCGTGAAGTGGCGCGCGACGTCGAACTGCGGGCCTAAAGCGCGGCGCACCAGGCCGGCGATGCGCGCCGCGCCCTGCTGTGGGTATTTGCGCAGGTAGCCGAACAGGCCCATCGTCAGCAGCACGTTCTTGACGCGCACCAGCTGGTAGGCCCAGCGCGCCGGCAGCACCTTCTTCAGGCCCTGGGCGATGGGGTCGCGCGACGGCAGCGCGACGATGTAGGTGGGCGAACGCTGCAGCATCGTCACGTGCGCCGCGGTCTTGGCCATCTCGGGCACCAGCGTCACCGCGGTGGCGCCGCTGCCGATGACGACGACGCGCTTGCCGGCGTGGTCCAGGTCCGGCGGCCAGAACTGCGGGTGCACCAGCGTGCCGGCAAACCGCGCTTCGCCCTCGAAAGGCGGGCGCCAGCCCTGCGCATAGCTGTAGTAGCCGGCGCAAAAGAGCACGAAGCGCGCGCGCAGCTGCACGTCGGGCCGGCCTTCGCCGCGCGAGACGGTGAGCGTCCAGCGGGCGTCGGCCGCGCTCCAGTCGGCGGCCACGACGCGATGCCGGTAGCGGATGAGCGGGCCGATGCCGTGTTCGTCGGCCGTCTGCTGCACGTAGCGCAGGATCGACGGCCCGTCGGCGATGGCGCGTGCGTCGGGCCAGGGCTTGAACTCGTAGCCCAGCGTGTACATGTCGGAGTCGGATCTCACGCCGGGGTAGCGGAAGAGGTCCCAGGTGCCGCCCATCGCTTCGCGCGCTTCGAGCAGCGTGAAGCGCTTGTCCGGGCAGTCGCGCTGCAGGTGCACGGCAGCGCCGATGCCGGACAGGCCCGCGCCAACGATCACGACGTCCAGCTCCTCGGGCCCCGAGCGCGGCTGCGCCTGCCGCAGGAAACGCGCGGCGGCATCGAGCGACTGCCGCGCCTCGGGCAGGCGCCGCACTTGCTGCCAGACGTGCGGCACGCCGGCGAAGACTTTCAACTCGACCGTTACGCCGGCCTCGGCCGCCTGGCGCGCCAGGCGCAGCGAGTCGTCGCGTAGCGACTCCGATTCGCCGACGTGGATCAAGAGCGGCGGCAGCCCGAGCAGGCTGCCGTGCAGCGGCGACGCCAGCGGCTGGCGGTCGTCGGCGCCCTGCAAGTAGTGCTTGACCAGGTGGTGCAGTTCGGGGCCGTTGAACATCGCGTCGCGCGGTGCGTTGAGCGCGATCGACGCGCTGTCGCCGGCCAGGTCGAGCGCCGGCGAGAACAGCGCCGCGGCGTCGGGCAGCGCCTCGCCGGCGTCGCGCAGCACCTGCATCAACCCCAGCGCCAGGTTGCCGCCGGCGCTGTCGCCGGCGACCACCAGGCGGCCGCCGTGCAGCTGCTTGCGCAGCGCGCGGTACACCGCCTGCACGTCCAGTGGCGCGGCCGGGAAAGGGTGCTCGGGCGCCAGCCGGTAGTCGGGCACGAAGACGCGCAGCCCGCGCAGCGCCAGCGCTGCGGTGATGGGCCGGTGCGTGCGCGGCGAGCAGCCGACGAAGCCGCCGCCGTGCAGGTACAGCAGCGTGCTGTTGGCGGCAGCGGCGCCGTCGGCATCGACCCATTCGCCGGGCACGCCGCCGACCACCGCGTCGGTGTAGCGCACGCCCTTCGGTGCCGGCAGCGGCTGCGCGAAGACGCGGCGCACGCGCGCGACGTCGCTCAGGTCGGCCAGGAGCGGCTTGATGCGGTGGCGCACCAGGATGGAGACGATCCGCGCTTGCCAGCTGGGGGTCATGCAGGGTACTCGCGGGTGGTGGGCGGCACCCGATCATCGCCCACGCGACGCAGCGGCCGGCAGGCCCGCGCCTGCCACCGAGGCTCAGCGTCGCGGCGCCGTCTGCAGCAGCTCGCGCAGCGCCTGGCTGTACCAGCGCGCCTGCCCGGTGGTGCCGTGGCCCGTGGTGGCATCGCTGGCCGGGATCAGGAACAGGCGTGCGCCCTTCACGCGCTCCAGCGCCTTGACCATCAGCCCGGTCTCGGGCGGGTTGCGTTCGTCGTCGGCGGCGTTGATGGCCAACAGCGCGGCCTGGATGCGGTCGAGCTTGGGTGCCGGGTTGTAGTCACGCGAGGCGTCCCACTGGAAGAGCGTGTCGTTGGCGTCGGCGCGGAACGGCGCGGCCAGGCGCGCATCGAGCAGCTTGTCGGCAGCCTCGCGCGTCGGCGCGGTCTTCTGCAGCGCGAGCGTGCCGCCGTTGGTGGCGATGGCGAAGAACACGCTCGCGAACTGCGCCGAGCGCGGCTGGGCGGTGTAGTCGCCGCCCTTCCAGTCGGGGTCGTTGCGGATCGAGTCGACGATCAGCCGGCGCATCATCCAGTTGCGGCTGGACATCTCGGTCGGCTGCGAGGCCATCGGCGCCAGGGCGTCCATGAAGCCGGGGTAGGTCACGCCCCAGATCCAGGTCTCCATGCCGCCCATCGAGTTGCCCATCACCAGGCGCAGGCGCTGGATGCCCAGGTGCTCGGTGAGCAGGCGGTGCTGCGCCTGCACCATGTCGTCGTAGTTGTAGCGCGGGAACTTGGCGCGCAGGCCGTCGGACGGCTTGGACGAGCGGCCGTGACCGACCGCGTCGGGCAGGATGATGAAGTACTTGCTGGCGTCCAGCGGCTGGCCGGCGCCGAACAGCTCGCCGGCAAAAGCCGGCGTCAGCAGGCTGGCCGCCGAACCCGTCGTGCCGTGCAGCACCAGCACCGGCTCGCCCGTCGGCGCACCGACGGTGGTGTAGGCCACGCGCATCTCGGCCATCGTCTCGCCGCTGGCGAACTTGAAGTCGCGCGCGATCCACACGCCTTCCTTGGGCGTCGGGTAGTCGGCCGCGGCCGACTGCAGCGGGGCGAGC
>JAYUPN010000384.1:0-6109 GCA_043760065.1 Rubrivivax sp. | reverse complement strand
GCGGCGCTGGCGCTGGTCAACGCGCTGCGCACGACGGCGCCCGACGATGAACAGCTGCGCCAGGACGAAATCTGGCTGCGGCAGCGCCTGCCGCGCTGAGCGCTGCAACGCCCGCTCCTTGCAGTGGCTGTGCCGGCACTGCGCATCGCGGCGCAGTGAAGACCTCTGAGGCCGGACTCAGCCCGGCCGTTGCTGCGCCGCCTGCCGGATCGCGCCCAGCGTCGTGCGGCTGGTGATGACGTCGGCGCTGAGCTTGACGTGCAGCAGCGTCGGCGTGCCGGCCTCGATCGCACGGTGCAGCGCCGGCTCGATGGCCGCCGTGGTGTCGATGAACTCGCCGCGCCAGCCGTAGGCGCGCGCCAAGGCCGCGAAGTCGGGGTTGAAGAGGTCGCTGCCGCTGACACGCGCCGGGTACTCGCGTTCCTGGTGCATGCGGATCGTGCCGTAGCTGCCGTTGTCGACGACGACGCTGATCAGCTTCTTCGCGCCGTAGCCGGTGGCGGTGGCGAGTTCCTGCCCGTTCATCAGGAAGTCGCCATCGCCGGCGATGTTGACCACCCAGCGTTCGGGCTCCAGCAGCGCCGTCGCCACGGCCGCCGGCAGGCCGTAGCCCATCGCGCCGGAGCTCGGCGCGAGCTGCGTGCGGCCGTGGTGCTGCAGGCCGGGGTGGCGGCAGTAGCGGTGCAGCCAGCCGCTGAAGTTGCCGGCGCCGTTGGTGTAGACGGTGCTTTCGGGCAGCAGCCGCTGCAGCGCCTTGATCAGCACCGCCATGTCGAAGGGCTCGACCGGCGGCGCGACGAGGTTGGCTTCGTAGTCGGCGCGCGCCGAGGCGGCGTGCGCAGCCCACGGCACGGCCGTCGGCGCGGCCAGCGCCTCGAGCGCCTTCGATGCGCAGGCCATCGAGGCTTGCAGCAGCAGGTCGGCCTGGTAGACGCGGCCCAGTTCCTCGGCGCCGGCGTGGATGTGGACCAGCTTCTGCAGCGGCCGCGGCGCCTGCAGCGTGCTGTAGCCCTGGGTCGTCATCTCGCCCAGCCGCACGCCGAGCGCGATCACGAGATCGGCGGCCTTGATGCGCGCCAGCAGCTTGGGGTTGGTGCCGATGCCGACATCGCCGGCGTACAGCGGGTGGCGGTTGTCGAAGGTGTCCTGGAAGCGCCACGCGCAGGCCACCGGCAGTTGCCAGTTCTGGGCAAAACGCTGCAGCGCGTGGGCGGCCTCGGCGTCCCAGCCCGAGCCGCCGGCGATGACGAGCGGGCGCTCGGCCGCCATCAGCATCGCGCGCAGGTCACGCAGGCCGCCGGGTGCGGGCCAGGCGTGCACCGGTTCCACGCGCGGCAGCACGGGCGCAGCGGTCAGCGTCGTCAGCATGTCCTCGGGCAGCGACAGCACCACCGGGCCGGGGCGGCCCTGCATCGCGGTGCGAAAGGCGCGCGCCACGTACTCGGGCAGGCGGTCGGCGCTTTGCACCTCGGCCACCCACTTGGCCAGGCCGAGCGTGCCGGGGCTGAACATCTGGCGGTAGTCGATCTCCTGGAAGGCCTCGCGGTCACGCTGGTCGCTGGCCACCTGGCCGATGAACAGCACCATCGGCGTGCTGTCCTGGAACGCCGTGTGCACGCCGATGCTGGCGTTGGTGGCGCCCGGCCCGCGCGTCACGAAGCACACGCCGGGACGGCCCGTGAGCTTGCCTTGCGCCTCGGCCATGAAGGCGGCGCCGCCTTCCTGGCGGCAGGCGATGAAGCGGATGCGCCCGGCGTGTTGATAGAACCCGTCGAGCACGGCCAGGTAACTTTCACCCGGCACGCCGAAGCAGGTGCGAATGCCCTGCGCGATGAGGGCTTCCACCAGCGCGTGGCCGGCGGGACGGAGGGGTGGGGTTGCAGTGGCGGACATGGCGCCACTGTAGCCGCAGCCTCGATCAGCGCGCGGCGCAGGCCGCCGCTACCGCCGGCGGCGCCGCGCCGGGCGGCGGGTTCTGGGTCTGCAGCTCGCGTCCCTGGCGCCACAGCGCACAGGTGCTCCACGGCAGGCCGATGAAGCGATCCTGGCCCAGGCGGTCCTGGCCCTTCAGCAGCAACCAGCCGTCGAAGGGCCCGCTGGTGCCGACGAACCAACTGGGCTGGCCCGGGTCGCGGCCTTCGCCGACCGGAACACGCGCAAAGGGCACCAGGCCGGCCACCGGCGCCGGCGGGCTCTGCGCGGCATTGCGCAGCACGGCCTTGCTCGGGCGTTCGTGCACGGCCACGCGCAGTTCGTCGCGCGCCGGTCGCGTCGGATCGGCGCCGTCGCCGATCGAAGGCCAGCCACGCGCGACCAGGAAACAATGGCTGTCGCTCTCGAAGTGCTCGATGGCGAAGCCCTGCATCGGGGCGAACAGCCGGGCCAAGTCGACGCAGCCCGAATCGGGTGCAGACGGCCGCAGCGGCTGCACCTGGGGCGAATCGGTGGCCAGGTCGACCCGCATCGCCTGCGCTCCCACCAGCCGCCAGCTGAGCTTGCCGACGCGCACGAGGCGGCTGCCCGGCACGCGCCAGGTCGGCAGCACCGCCGCGCGCTGGTCGCCGACGCTTTCGAGCACCGCAGCCACCGCGGCCGGGTCGCTGATGGTGGCCAGCGTCTGCCGCTGCAGCGCGCGCAGCTGGCCGTCGTCGCTGCGGTCCCAGTCGATCTCCTGCACGATCACCGAAGGCTGCGGGTTGCTGCTGCCGCGCGCCGTGTAGTAGACGTAGCGCAGCCCGGCGTCGAAGACCACGCGCGAGTCCAGCGCGTCGGGGCTGGACATCACCACGGTGCCCAGCGTGCACACGCCGGTGGCGGGGTCGACGCTGGCGCTGAGCACCTCCAGCGTGCGGTCGAAGGACGGCCGCTGCGGCGCGAACAGCGCGCGCAGCGGCCGTGGGTCGCCGCCCTGCCGGCGCTGCGCCACGAAGAGCTGTCCGCGCGAGTCCACCGCCGAGCCGCCGTCGCCCGCGGCCACACAAGGCGCGTCGGCCAGCACCGAAGGCGCCAGCAGCGCTGTGGCACCGGCCATCGAAGGGTCGGCGCGCCAGACCGAGCCCGTCAGCAGCTGTCGCAGCGTGCCGTTGACCGGCGGCTCGGCCTGCAGGAAGACGCTGTCCAGGAACTCGCGCTGCTCGCTGAACAGCGGCCAGCGGCCGAGCGCCTGCAGCAGCGTGCGCGACAGGCCCATGCGCACCGAGGCGTCGCCGGTGCGCGCGGCCTCGATCAGCTCGGCCGCGCGCATCATCGACTGCAGCGTGCCGCTGCCGTCGCCCACCTTGGCCTGGCTGGTGTTGAGCGAGGCACTGTTGGCGCGGTTGCCGGCGTCGAACAGCAGCTCGGCGCGGCGCATCGTCGGCCCCTGCACCAGCACCGAGAACAGCGCCGTCGGCAGCAGCGCGAAGACCACCGTCATGACCACCAGGAAGCGCGCGCTGCGCTTGGCGCGCGTGTCGCGCGCGTGCTGATCGGCCAGCCGCTGCTGCGACGCGGCGAAGAAGCCGTCGAGTGCCTGCTCGTGCAGCACCAGCCGCGCGGCGTCGCGGTCCAGCGCCAGGAAGCGGCGCCAGGTGTTGCGCTTGTCTTCCTGCGCCAGGCGGCCGGCGAAGCCGCTGCCGGCCAGCCGCCGCAGTTCACCGGCCTGCAGCAGGTCGTCGTCGGAGCATCCGCCCACCGACCAGTCGGCGCACTTGCGCAGCACGCCCAGGAATTCGTTGAAGTGCATCGACTCGGTGTCGATCAGCGCGCGGAACCTCGCCCAGCCGCGGATGAAGGACTCGTGCGACACCTTCAGCGTCACGCGGGTCGGGTCGTCGTCGTCCCAGAACAGGTAGTCCACCGAGCCGAGGAAACCTTCGGCGACAAGGGCGCGCAGGTCGGCGCGCGTCTGGTCCGGCCCGAGCAGCAGCGCACCTTCGTCGACGTCGATGCGCTGTTGCGAGTAGAGGCCGGTGTTGGGGTCCTTGAACGCCAGTTGGCTGAACAGCGTGTCGAGCTGCAGGCGACGCCCTGGGTCGTGCCACTGGTACAGCGTTTCGGGCCAGTTGTTGACGCAGGCGCGCAGCGTGTTGACCGAGT
This sequence comes from Rubrivivax sp., assembly GCA_043760065.1. Taxonomy (GTDB): domain Bacteria; phylum Pseudomonadota; class Gammaproteobacteria; order Burkholderiales; family Burkholderiaceae_C; genus Rubrivivax. The sequence goes on along the minus strand of JAYUPN010000384.1, from coordinate 2,032 downwards.
CAGCCAGCGGCGTCTCGTCGCCGCGCGCGCCGGCGATGACGGCGCGCACGAGGTCGTTGGCCGTGATGCGGCCCGGCACCGGCACGTCCATCTCCTCGCGCTCCAGCGCCGCCTCCCACAGCCGCGCCAGCAGGTGCTGCAAAAGCGGCAGGTGGTCGGGGTCGTGGGTGATGGCCTGCACGTCGCGCAGCAGCCGCTGCACGACGTCCTCGTCGAAGACCACCTGCTCGGGCAGCGGCTGCCCGGGCGGCGCGCTGCGCGCCACCAGCCGCAGGAAACGTTGCGCCGGGCCGGTGATGGCGTCGCGCAGCTCGTCGCTGTCCAGGCGGCGGATCAGGTACGAGGATTTGTTGATCGCATCGGGCAGCTCGAGGTAGGCCGCGCAGTCGTTGAGGTGCTCGCTGCGCATCGTCAGCACGACGTAGCAGCGCGGGTGCGGGTTGAAGAAGTGGTCGAGCACGCGCTCGACCAGCAGCGGCACGTCGGCGACGTTCTGATTGGTGGGGTGGAACAGCTCCTCGAACTGGTCGACCACGAACAGCACGCGCGCTTCGTCGGGGTCGGGGCCGGGCGGCACGTCGAGCTCGGCGGCGTAGGTGTCCAGCAGCCGCGCGAAGCCGGACTCCTGGCGGAAGACCTCGGCGATCTCGGCTTCGCGCTGGGCGTCCTGCGCTTCGCTGCCGCGCGTTCGCAGCAGGCCGGCGAAGCGCCGCGCCAGCCGCGTGATCGGCGTGTGGCGGCGCGCCAGGCTGTCGGCGGCCGAGACGTTGGTGCCGGGTGTGCAGGTCATCGGCAGCCACAGGTCGCCGGCGCCCGGGATGCCGTAGCTGCGCAGTTCGGGCACCACGCCGGCGTGGATCAGGCTGCTCTTGCCCGAGCCCGAACCGCCGAGCACGGCCACGAACTGGCTCTGGCGCAACCCGTCGATGACCTCGCGCACCTGGCGCTCGCGGCCGAACAGCAGCGCGGCCTCGAAGTCGAGGAACGGGCGCAGACCCGGGTAGGGCTCGCGCGGCAGGCGCTCGCGCGCGTCGCGGTGGCGGCTGCTCGCGCTCGCGCTCGCGCTCATGGCGCACCCCCCTTGTCGCGCAACAGCCGGCGTTCGAAGACCTTGCGCAGGAAGCGCGTGAGTTCGTCGCGCTCGTCTTCGACGACGTCGATGCGCTGTTCGTCGCGGGCGTCGAAGCGCAGCACTTGCCAGCCCCAGGCCGGGATCGGCTCGGTCGAGGCCTGGGGCGGCATCAGGTAGGCGACGATGCCGGGCGCCGCGTCGCGGCCCGGGGCGAGCTTGTTCTCGACCTTGTTGATCTGCGCCACCAGCGCATCCGAGGTCTTGCGGCCCCACAGCAGCACGACGCCGTCGGCGTCGTCCAGGTTGGGGTAGCCGTCGATCTGGTCCACCGGCAGCCCGCGCGTGCGCAGGTTCAGCGCCGGCACGCGGCCGGGCGCGAGCTCGGCGCAGACGGCGTCCCACTTCTGGCGGATCTGCTCGCCCAGCGGCTCCCACAGCGTGCGTTCGTTGCGGTTGCTCTCGATGTAGATGCGCACCGACTGCGGCGACGGCGCCACTGGTGGCGACAGCGGCTGCGGGTCAAGCCGCTGCATCAGGCCCTGCAGGTCGACCGCTGCGGCGCCCAGCGACAGCGCCACGGCAGCGCTGCCCTGTGGGTCGCCAGCCAGCGGCGGCGGGCCGCGCAGGTCCAGCCAGTGCAGGTGCTCGGCGGTGTTGCCCTTCTTCAGCCAGGCGTCGCGCTGCAGCTGCAGGTGGCCGCCGGGCGACATCGAGCCCAGCATCGGCGGGCTGTCGTCGAATGCCAGCACCAGGTCGGTGGCGGCGTCGAGGTCGGCGAAGTCGTTGAACACCGTGTCTTGCGCCAGCAGCCGCGCCTGCAGACCGCGCTCGACCAGACGCTGCACGGCAGCGGTGGCCGCTGCGGCGCAGGAGGCCGGCACGAAGCCCAGCAGCACGCGAGCCGCGGCCGCCGCCGGGCTGGCGGTGGGCGGGACGCGGGCGGCTGCCGGCAGCGGCGCC
>JAYUPN010000383.1:0-6115 GCA_043760065.1 Rubrivivax sp. | reverse complement strand
CTGATCAACGCCGCCGGCGGCAAGGCGGTGGGGCTGACCGGGCGCGACGGCGGCATGATCCGCGCGCGCAAGATGAAGATGGCCGACAAGGACGACCCGAGCAAGGAACACGACATGGGCCAGGTCGGCGAGATCACGAGCATCGACCCCAGCGTCGTCAAGGCGCTGCAGGACGACCAGTTCATCCCCGTCATCAGCCCGATCGGCTTTGGCGACAAGAACGAGTCCTACAACATCAACGCCGACCTCGTGGCGGCCAAGCTGGCCACCGTGCTGAAGGCCGAGAAGCTGGTGATGCTGACCAACATAAAGGGCGTGCTCAACAAGGCCGGCGAGCTGATCACGGACCTGACGCCGCGCGAGATCGACGAGCTGGTCGCCGACGGCACCATCAGCGGCGGCATGCTGCCCAAGCTGGCCGGCGCCATCGACGCGGCCAGGAGCGGCGTCAACGCGGTGCACGTGGTCGACGGCCGGGTGCCGCACGCGATGCTGCTGGAGATCCTGACCGACCAGGCCTACGGGACCATGATCCGCAGCCACTGACCAGGAACGATGAAACCCCAGCGCGCCCGCCGCCGGGCCGCCCCAAGGCGAGCGCAGCCCCCTCGGGGGGTGGCGCCGCCGTGCAGCGGCAAGCCTGGGGGCACCACGACTTGGCTGTTCGACCTCGACGACACGCTGCACGACGCGTCCAGCGCGTCGATGGGCGAGTTGCACGTGTCGATGGGCCGCTACATCGAGGACCACCTGGGCCTGAGCAAACCCGAGTCCGATGCACTGCGCCGCCGCTACTGGCTGAAATACGGCGCCACGCTGCTGGGCCTGGTGCGCCACCACGGCGTCAAGCCGGCGCACTTCCTGCACCACACACACCTGCTGCCGGGCCTGGAGGGCCGCGTGCGCGGGCACGCGGCCGACATCGCGGCGCTCAAGCGCCTGCGCGGCCGCAAGTTCATCCTCACCAACGCGCCGGCAGCCTACGCCCGGCGCGTGCTGTCGACGCTGGGCATCGGCCCCCTCTTCGACGGCGTGCTGTCGATCGAGGACATGCACATGTTCGGCGACCTGCGCCCCAAGCCCGACGCGCGTTTGCTGCGCCGGGTGGCGGCGCGCCTGCGCGTGGCGCCGGCGCAGTGCACGCTGGTCGAGGACACCCTCGTGCACCAGAAGGCCGCGCGCCGGGTCGGCATGCACACGGTGTGGATGCAGCGCTGGCTGCCGGCGGGGCGCCACCGCCCGCACCGCCGGCCGGCCTACGTCGACCGGCGCGTGAGCCGCCTGCTCGACCTCTTGTGATCCACCTTCGGCGCTGGCGGCAACGCTGCCAGGCAGGGTTTGCCGGCGCAGACCTCGACCAGCGCGGCGGCCAGCGGCGGCGCCACGCCCACGGCGCGGGCGTTGCCCGTGGCACCCAGCAGTGCCCAGCACGCCGACAAGGCCAGCCACAAGGGCGCGCAGCGCAGCTTCGGTTGGCAGACAGTGTTCATGCCGCGAAGGCTAGGCCGATGCGCGCCGGCGCGCGTCGCCCGGAAGGGCGACGCGGCCTGTATCAATTGTCTTAGGCCGAAAGGCGGATGCCGGCGGCGCGCGACCTGGCGCAGCGGCTCGTTCAGGCCTGCAGGCCCAGATCGCGCGCCACCACCACCGCCTCGGTGCGGTTGCGCGCCTGCAGCACGCGCAGGATGGCGGCGATGTGGATCTTCACCGTGCCCTCGGTCAGCCCGAGCTCGCGCGCGATCAGCTTGTTGGGCTGGCCACGCATCAGGCAGCGCAGCACGTCGAGCTGGCGCGGCGTCAGGCCGCTGGCGTCGGGGCGTGGCGGCGGCGAGCCGTGGCGCAGGTCGGCCAGCGCCAGCGCCGGCATGTAGGTGCCGCCGCCGAGCACGATGCGCAGCGCCTGCTGCAGCACCTCGGGCGCTTCGCTCTTGGGCAGGAAACCCACCGCGCCGGCGGCCAGCGTGGCGCGGATGACCGCCGGGTCGTCCTCGCCCGAGGCCACGACCATCGGCACGCCCGGGAACTGCAGCCGCAGCCGGCGCAGGCCGTCCACGCGATCCATGCCCGGCATGTGCAGGTCCAGCAGCGCCAGTTGCACGGCCTGGCGCTGCAACTGGTGCTGTGCGCAGGCGAAGTCGGCGGCCTCGACGATGTCGGCCGCAGGCGCAACCAGCAGCAGCGTGCGCTTGAGCGCGTCGCGCACCATCGGGTGGTCGTCGGCAATCAGGATTCTCATGGCGGCATCCTCGTCGCGGCCCGTTCGGGGCGCAGGGTTTGATTGACGGCTTCATCGGCGGGCAGGCGCTGCTCGAGCCAGGCGCGCAGCCGCGCCGGTGACACGGGTTTGGTCAGCACCTCGGCGCCCGCCGGCAGCAGGCCGCGCAAGCCGTCAGGCGCGGTCTCGCCGCTGATCCACAGCACCGGCACCGCCGCCGGCCAGGCGGACTGCAACAGGCGCAGCTCCTCGGCGCCGTTGCGGCCGTCGGCCAGCCGCAGGTCGGCCACCACGGCGTGCGGCGGGCTGACCAGGCGGGGTTGCAGATCGGCCGCGCTGGCGCCGTCGATGACCTCGCAGTCCCACAGCCGCAGCAGGCGGCGCATGGCGTCGCGCACCTCGGCGTCGTCTTCCAGCACCACCACGCGCAGGCCGGCGAGGCGGCGCATCTCGCGCCGCGCCGCGGCCACCGCCTGCGGCGCCACGCCGGCCGGCGCCAGGCCGTCGACCATGAACACGCTGCCGCGTCCGCTGTGCGAACGCAGCACCACGCGCAGCTGCAGCAGCCGCACGAGGCGCTGCACGATGGCCAGCCCCAGCCCCAGGCCCGGGCGCGTGCCGCGGGCCTGTTCCAGGCCGGGGCCGGCCTGGTAGAACTCCTCGAACACGCGCTCCTGCTCGGCCGGCGCAATGCCCTCGCCGCTGTCCCAGACTTCGATGCGGTGGTGGCGCTGGCCGTCGGCGCCGGTGCGCAGGCGGCAGGCCAGCAGCACGCCGCCGCGCGAGGTGTACTTCACCGCGTTGGCCAGCAGGTTGCGCAGCACGCGCTCGAGCAGCACGGGGTCGGTGACGCTCGTCGCGCCGGGGTCGCTGAGGTGCAGCGCCAGCCGCAGGCCGCGCGCTTCGGCCTGCGGTGCCCACTCGTCGGCCAGGCGGTGCAGCAGCGGCGCCAGCGCCACCGTGTCCCACTGCGGCACCACGGCGCCGGCGTCCATGCGCGAGACGTCCATCAGCGCCGCGAACAGTGTGTCCAGCGCCGCCAGCGAGCCCTGCATGCGCTCGGCCAGTTCGGCCTGCTGCGGCGCCAACGGGCCGGCGCGCAGCGCGGCGGTGTACAGGCCCAGCGCGTGCGCCGGCTGGCGCAGGTCGTGGCTGGCGGCGGCCAGGAAGCGGGCCTTGGCCTGGTCGGCCGCTTCGGCGCCGGCCTGCGCCTGCTGCATCTGGGCGCGCGCCTGGTCCAGTTCGGCGTCGCGGCCGGCCAGGCGCTGCAGCAGATCGGCCTGCTGGCTGCGGCCGGCCTGCAGCGCGCGCAAGGCGCGGTGGCTCAGCCACAACGTCAGCGCCAGCGACGGCAGCAGCAGCAGCGCGCCCCACGGCGCGGCGATGAAGCCCAGCACCAGCAGCAGCGCCGCCACCAGCATCAGGGCGCCGGCCAGGACCAGGGTCGCGCGGCGCTGGCGCCAGCCCATAAAGGCCACGACCAGGCCCAGCGACGCCAAGGCGCCACCGCCGATGTCGGCCATTCCCTGTCCAAGAGCCAAGACCACCTCCGCCCGCACTGGCTGGCGATTGTGGCGGCCGGGCCGTAGCGACGGCGAGCGCGAGCGGCATCGCCCGAACGGCAGATGGGGCCGGCGAGCGCCGGCGGGACACCGGATCCAGCGGGTTTGCCGCCCCCTGCAAGTCAGTGTTTACCTGCAAGAGAACCCCCACTGCCCGTGTGCCAGAATCGCCGCGCCCTCCTGTCTTGCCCTGCTGAACCGACGCTGCCGCCGCCCGCCCATTGCCCATGTCCGCACTGCCCGAAGACCTGCCGCCGGACGGTGCCCCAGACAGCGTCGCCGCCACGTCCCCGCCCGTTCGCAAGCGCCCCAAGCCGGGCGAGCGCCGGGTGCAGATCCTGCAGACGCTGGCCGGCATGCTCGAACAACCCGGCGCCGAGCGCATCACCACCGCCGCCCTGGCCGCCAGGCTCGAGGTCAGCGAAGCGGCGCTGTACCGCCACTTCGCCAGCAAAGCGCAGATGTTCGAGGGCCTGATCGAGTTCATCGAGACCACCGTCTTCACACTCGTCAACCAGATCGTCGAGCGCGAGACCTCGCCTTCGGTGCAGGCGCAGAAGATCGCCACCGTGCTGCTGCAGTTTGCCGAGAAGAACCCGGGCATGACGCGGGTCATGGTCGGCGACGCGCTGGTGTTCGAGCACGAGCGGCTGAACGCGCGCATGAACCAGTTCTTCGACCGCGTCGAGTCGCAACTGCGCCAGAGCCTGCGCGCAGCAGCCGAAGCGGCAGGTTCGAGCACGCCGACGGTGGACGCGCAGGCGCTGGCATCGGCCATCACCTCGCTGATCGTTGGCCGCCTGCAGCGCTACGCCCGCTCGGGCTTCAAGCGCGCCCCGACCGAACACCTGGAAGCCGCGCTGCAGCGTCTGGCCGGCTGATTTCCATGTCACCGCCGGGCCGGCTGGAGATCACCGCCGGCGGCGAGCGGCTGTGCCTGCTGCCGCAGCGCGCGCTTTTCCTGCCCGAGCACGGTGCGCTGCTGGTGGCCGACGCCCACATCGGCAAGGCGGTGTCGTTCCGCCGCCTGGGCGTGCCGGTGCCGGCCGGCACCACCCAAGGCACGCTGCAGCGGCTGTCGCAGGTGCTCGAGCTGACGCAGGCCCGGCAGCTGATCTTCCTGGGCGACCTGCTGCACTCGGCCGGCGCACGCGCGGCCGACACGGTGGCCGCGGTGGCGCGCTGGCGCGCGCTGCGCCCCGATCTGCAACTGACCCTGGTGCGGGGCAACCACGACCGCCACGCCGGCGATCCGCCCGCGGACTGGGGCGTGCGCTGCGTCGACGAGCCGTTGCGGCTGGGTGGACTGGCGCTGTGCCACCACCCCGGGCCGCGCCCAGGCGCCTACGTGCTGGCTGGCCACGTCCACCCCAGCGCCGTCGTCGGCGGCCGCGCCCACCAGCGGCTGCGGCTGCCGTGTTTCCACTTCGGACCGCAGGTCGGCGTGCTGCCGGCTTTCGGCGAATTCACCGGCACGCACGCCCTGCCGCGTGGCCCGCAGGACCGCGTCTTCGTGACCACCGGTGAGTCGGTGCGAGAACTGCCCACCCTACACTTGAGCGCATGAACGCTGCCTTTGAACATCTGCTGGTGCGCGCCGAGTCGCTGCTGGCGCGGCTGGAGGGGATCCTGCCGCACGCCGCCACGGCGCCCGACTGGGGCGCTTCGGTGGCCTGGCGCTACCGCAAGCGCGGCAGCGCCGGTGTGCTGGAACCGGTGCGCCATGTCGCCACCATCCGGCTTGCCGATCTGAAAGAGGTCGAGCCGCAGAAGGAGCGGCTGCTGCGCAACACCGAGCAGTTCGTCGCCGGCCACGGCGCCAACAACGTGCTGCTCACCGGCGCGCGCGGCACCGGCAAGAGCAGCCTCATCAAGGCCTGCCTCAACGAGTTCAGCAACCAGGGCCTGCGCTTGATCGAGGTCGACAAGGCCGACCTCGTCGACCTGCAGGACATCGTCGACCTGGTGGCCGAGCGGCGCGAACGATTCATCGTCTTCTGCGACGACCTGAGCTTCGACGAAGGCGAGCCCGGCTACAAGGCGCTGAAGAGCGTGCTCGACGGCAGCGTCGCCCAGGCCAGCGACAACCTGCTCATCTACGCCACCAGCAACCGCCGCCACCTGCTGCCGGAGTACATGAAGGAGAACTTGTCCTACCAGCACACCGAGGACGGCGAAGTGCACCCCGGCGAGGTGGTGGAAGAGAAGATCTCGCTCAGCGAACGCTTCGGCCTGTGGATCAGCTTCTACCCCTTCACGCAGGACGAGTACCTGGCCATCGTCGCGCAGTGGCTGCGCTCCTTCGGCGTCGACGAAGCGGCGATCGCTGCGGCGCGCC
>JAYUPN010000382.1:0-6116 GCA_043760065.1 Rubrivivax sp. | reverse complement strand
CTGGACTACATCTGCCAACGAATCGTCGGTCAAATCAGCCTGCCGACCCCGCCGCCAACGCTCCCGGCACCGGGGTAGCTGCTGTTTTTAGGTTCAATGCCGCCAGCGTGGCGTCGAGCGTGCGCAGGGTGTTCGACAGCGCGCCATTGGGGTTGGCGGCATGGGTGTGGCTGTCCCAGCCGCCCAGCTCCATCACGGCCACCTGCGTGCCGCGCTGCAGGAACTCGGCGGCCTTGGTGGCCAGGGCCACGGCGGCGCGCCGACCGGCATTGCTGATCCCGCCGCCCATGGGCTGCGGGTTGGCGCCCATGCCGGGCACCTCGCGCAGTGCGCGTGCGCGCTCCAGGGCCTGCGCCAGCGCGGGGTCGTTGCGGTACATCGACTCCAGGCGCATCACCAGGTCGGGTGCGGGTTCGGGCAGCGACGACGGTGCCCAGGTGTCCACGTCGACGGACCCGCGCAGCACCAGCGGCACGGCGGTTTCCAGAGCCACGCCCTTCAGGGCTGCGGGTGCGCCCGCAGACGCCGCCAGCGCGCGGCCGAGCCAGCCGCTGCCCAGTTCGTGCGGCCGGCTGCCGCCGCTTTCGAGCAGTTGCTGGGCGTCGAAGTGCGAACGTTCGCGGTACGGCAGACCGGTGGCGTGGATGACGGCGAGCTCGCCGCTGCCGTACATCGCGTGCAGCTGCGGCAGCAGCGGATGGAGCGCGAAGGTGCCGTCGAGCTTCAGCGGCGCGCCGTTGAAGTCCGCCAGCGGGCCGCGTGCTTCGCCGAATGCCGGGTCGCCGACGGCCGGCACGGCCAGCAGGCCGTCCATGCCGCCGCGCAGGATCAGGAACACGAAGCGAGGGGCTGCAGGGCCCGCTGCTGCAGGTCCTGCAGCAAGGCTCAGCGACGCCCAGGGCGCGAGTGCGGCGCCGGCCATCGCGGCGTGCAGCAGTTGTCGACGGGTGTTCATCGGGTGACCTCGCTCAGCGGCGTTGAAACTCGGGCGCCAGCAGCAGCAGCGCCAGCGCCTGCGGGCCGTCGGCCGCGCGTTCGATCTGCTGCGCCGTGGTGTCCTGCAGCAGCGGCCCCAGGCTGGCCTGCGCCAGCTGGCGCGCGTCGACCTGGCGGCCCAGCCGGTCGGCGACGCGGGTGGCCCACTCGACGCGTTTCCACACCGCGTCGGGCCCCAGCCACTCTTCGGCGCGGTCGGGCCAGCCGGCTGGCGACGGCGCGGCCTGCACCCGCTGGCCGAGCTGGCCGATGCCGCCGTCGGGGACGCGGGCAAAGGCCTGCTCGCCGAGCTTGAGCAGCCGCGCCGTGCTGACCACGAATTCCTCGGGCGACTTCAGCTTGGCCGGCTGCGGCGCCCAGGCTTCGGGCGACTGGATCAGCGTGCGGTACAGGCTCGGCAGGTCGCCGCCGGTGGCGCGAAAGCTGGCCTCGAGCCGCGCCACCAGGGCCGGCGGTGGATCATCGGCGACGAAGTGGCGCGCCAGCTTGGCGGCGATGAAGCGCGCGGTGCTCGGATGCAGGGCCAAGTCGTGCAGCACCGCGTCGAGCGCCTCGGGGCCTTCGGCATAACTTCGATTCAGCACGGTCTTGGTGCCGGGCTGGTGCCAGGCGGCGTCGAAGCGCGAAGGCGGCGTGCCCGGCGGCCCGTCGAGCAGTTCTCGCAATGGCACGCGCCAGCCGGTGAGCACACGGGCGAACTCGGTCACGTCGCGCTGGCTGTAGCCGCCGGCCACACCCAGCGTGTGCAGCTCCAGCACCTCTCGCGCCAGGTTCTCGTTGAGGCCGCTGATGCGCGCCGGCGCGCCGTTGAGTCCCACCGCGCGCGCGGCGCGGTGGCGCACGAAGGTCGAGTCGGGTCCGGCCGAGTTGTCGTTGTCCAGGTAGCGCAGCATGCCGGGGTGGTGCACCGCGGCCGTCAGCAGCGCCTCGAAATTGCCGCCGATGTGCGGACGGATGGCTTCGCGCTCGAAAGCGCCGACGATGCCGCGCGCGCTGCCCTTGGCCATGCTGACCGTGAAGTGGTTGGCCCAGAACAGCGCCAGGCGTTCGTTGAACGGCCGCGTGCTGAGCGCTGCGGTGCCCAGCCGCGCGCGCACGTCGGCTTGCACGATGTGGCGGAAGTGTTCGCCGAACTGCTGTTCGGCGGCCTTCGTGCCGGCGCCTGCAGGGGCGGTCATCTCGGCGCCGGCCATCGCGGGCTGGCGCTGCGCCCGCAGGTACACGGCAAAGCGCTTGAGGCCTTCGACGCCGCTGGCCAGGTCGGTGCCGCGCTGCGCTTCGGCGCCGCCGATCTGCGCCAGCAGCCAGCCGGGGGCGTCGCCGCCGACGGTGTCCAGGCTGGCCTCGCAAAGGCCGAAGCGGTGTGCGGCCAGGGCCGCCTTCAGGTCATACCGGGTCATGGCAGTGCTCCATGGCCGGGAGTGTGACGCCAGCTTGCGTCAAGCGGCATGGCTGCCGCGTGAAGAAACGTTCAGCGCTTCAGCGTGCCAGCAGCCGGTTGAGCGTGGCGATGTCGGCCGCCGACAGCTGGCCCGAGGCCTGCTTCAGCCGCAGCGTGCCCAGCAGCACGTCGTAGCGCGCCTTGGCCAGGTCGCGCTGGGTGCTGAAGAGCTGGGTCTGGGCGTTGAGCACGTCCAGGTTGACGCGCACGCCGACCCGGTAGCCCAGTTGCGTGGCTTCGAGCTGCAGCTTGGTCGAGGCTTCGGCCGCCTCCAGCGCCTTGACCTGCGCCAGCCCCGACTGCACGCCGAAGTAGGCGACGCGCGTCGACTGCGCGACGCCGCGGCGCGCCGCCTCGAGGTCGTTGCGCGCCTTCTCTTCCAGCGACAGCGTTTCCTTGATGCGGTTCTGCGTGAAGCCGCCGGTGTACAGCGGCCAGTTCATCTGCACGCCGACCGTCGCCACCGCGCTGGTGCCGGCGCTGCGGCTCAGGTTGGGCAGCGTGCCGCGGGCGTCCGAGCCGCTGAGCGAGGCCACCGCGTCCAGGGTCGGCAGCTCGGCGGTGCGCGCCTTGTTGATCTCCAGGCTGGCCACCTCGAGGCCGACGCGGGCGCGGCGCACCGTCGGGTGCTGCTGGTCGCCCACCGTGACCCACTCCTCCGGGTTGGCCGGCACCGGCGCCGGCAGCTCGGCCGGCACCACCAGCGGCTTGGGCACGACGTTGGCCTTGCCCACCAGCGTGTCCAGCGCGATGCGCTTGGCGCGCAGGTCGTTGTCGGCGGCCAGTTCCTGGAACGTGCCCAGGTCGAAGCGCGACTGCGCCTCGCGCGTGTCGGTGATGGTGGCGGTGCCGACCTCGAAATTGCGCTTCGCCGAGGCCAGCTGCTCGGTGATCGAGGCCTTGTTGGCGCGCGTCGTGGCCAGCGTGTCCTGTGCCGCCAGCACGTCGAAGTAGGCCTGCGACAGGCGCACGATGAGGTCCTGCTCGGCGGCGTCGAGATCGGCCTGCGCGCTGACCAGCGACTTGCGCGCCTGCTCGACCGTGACGCCGTTGGCGCGGTTGATGAGCGCGTAACGGCCGTTCAGCGCGCCCGACACCGAGTGCGTGGACTTCGGGCCGTTGATGGTCGGCGTGTCGGTCAGCGAGGTGCTGGCGCCGGCGGCGGCGTCCAGCCTGGGGCGCAGCAGCGCGTCGCTCTGCGCGACGCGGAACTCGGCCGACTCGAAGCTGGCCCTGGCCGCCAGGTAGGTGGCGTCGAAAGCGCGCGCGCCCTCGTACAGCTCCTGGAGGCTTTGCGCGCTGGCCAGGCCGTGCAGGCCCGACAGCAGCAAGGCTGCCAGCGTGCCCAGGGTCAGGCGGTGCCGGGGGGGAGAGATCGGACGCATGCGGGGTTCCTTGGGGATGATGTCGTTCGGCGCGGCGTTCAGTACCGCGGCACGGCACGGTCGACCTGGGTGGACCAGGCGTCCACGCCGCCGGCGAGGTTATAGACCTGGGTGTGGCCCTGACGCTGCAGGAATGCGACGACCTGCGCGCTGCGGGCGCCGTGATGGCAGATGCAGACGACGGGCTGCGCCGGGTCGAGCTCGGTCAGGCGCTCGGGGATCTGCTGCATCGGCACGTGCAGGCAGGCGGCGCCTGGCAGTTCGATGCGCGCCAGTTGCACTTCCCAGCCTTCGCGCACGTCCAGCAGTTGTGCGCCCGGGTGGCTGGAGACCCAGGCCGACAACTGCTCGACGTGCAATGACAGCATGCGGGCGTTAGAAGTGGAACCGCGTGGGCTCGCCGAAGCCTTCCAGGCGCGGCGCCACGGTGTCGAAGAGGTCGGCCTGCGACCAGGCGGCGTCGCCGGCGCGCGTGAACAGGCGCGCGCGCATGATCGGCAGTTCACCGACCACGGCGGCCAGCCGGCCGCCCGGCTTGAGCTGCTGCAGCAGCGCCTGCGGTACCGCCGACACCGAGCCCGACAGCAGGATGACGTCGAAGGGCGCCTCGGCAGGCCAGCCCAGGGCGCCCTCGGCGCTGCTGACGTCGCGCACGCCGACGTTGAAGACGCCGTTGCGCCTGAGGTTGTCTCGCGCCATCTGCGCCAGGGCCGGGCGGCACTCCAGCGTCGTGACCTTCAGCGCCCTGTGCGCCAGCAAGGCGGCCATGAAGCCCGAGCCGGTGCCGATCTCGAGCACGGTCTCGTGGCGCTGCACCTGCAGCGCCTGCAACAGCCGCGCTTCGACCTTGGGCTCGAGCATGCAGGGGCCGCTGGCATCGCCTTCCAGCAGCGGGATCTGGGTGTCGACGAATGCCAGCGCCCGGTGGTGCGCGGGCACGAAGTCCTCGCGCCGCACCGTGGCCAGCAGCGACAGCACGGACTGGTCGAGCACGTCCCACGGGCGGATCTGCTGCTCGATCATGTTGAAGCGGGCGATTTCGTTGTTCATGTCTATACAGTGCAGGGTATCTGGAGCCGGTGTCTGCCGATTCTAGGGCGTGACCTTGACAGCAGGCTGAGCGCCCGGCACCACCCCAGGCTTGTGCTGCGCCTGGGACCCGAAACGCCGGCGGCCCCAGGCCGCCAGGTCGTCCAGCCAGCAGTACACCACCGGCACGACCACCAGGGTCAGCAGAGAAGATGTGATGACGCCGCCTATTACTGCCTGACCCATGGGCGCGCGCTGCTCCGAGCCTTCGGTGAGCGCGAATGCCAGCGGCACCATGCCGAACACCATCGCCAGCGTCGTCATCAGGATCGGCCGCAGACGCACCCGGGCCGCTTCGAGCAGCGCCGCCGATCGCTCCAGGCCGGGCACGAGGGTGCCGTCCGCGCCGACGTGGTCGGCGCGGGCGCGGATCGCGAAGTCCACCAGCAGGATCGCGTTTTTCGTCACCAACCCCATCAGCATGACGATGCCGATGACCGAGAACATGTTCAGCGTCGAGCCGAAAGCCAGCAGCGCGCCGACGACGCCGATCAGCGTCAGCGGCAGGCTGCTCATCAGCGCCAGCGGCTGCAGAAAGCTCTTGAACTGGCTGGCCAGGATCATGTAGATGAAGATCACCGCCAGCCCCAGCGCGCCGATGGCGTAGCTGAAGGATTCCTGCATGTTCTTGGTGCTGCCGCCGAAGCTGTAGCGGTAGCCCGGCGGCCAGGCGACGCTGTCGAGCACGGCGCGGATGTCGGCGGACACCTCGCCGCTGCTGCGGCCCGAGGCCGGGTCGGCGTTGGCGTCGATGTTGACCTCGCGGCTCAGGTCGCGGCGGTTGATCTGGTTGGGGCCGGTGGCGCTCTTCACCTCGGCCACCTGCGACAGCCGCACCACGCGTGCGCTGCCGTCGGCGTTGGCGCCGATGACCAGCGGCAGGTTCGCGAGGTCGGCCGCGCTGTCGCGGCTGTCGCTCGCCAGGCGCAGGCGCACGTCGTAGTTTTCGCCGTCGGCGGCGCGCCAGCTGCCCACCGAGGTGCCGGCGACCATCACGCGCAGCGTGTTGGCCAGCGTGCTGACGTTGAGGCCCAGGTCGGCGGCGGCGTCGCGCTTGACGTCCACCGCGACCGTCGGCTTGTCGGGCTTGAGCGTGCTGTCCAGGTCGCTCAAGCCCGGTATCGCGCGCAGGCGCGGCATCAACTGCCGCGTGATGCGCTCGAGTTCACCGAGGTCGGGCCCCTGGACCGAGAAGGCGATGCTCT
>JAYUPN010000381.1:0-18189 GCA_043760065.1 Rubrivivax sp. | reverse complement strand
ACCAGCCGGTGACGGACGAAGGTTTCCTGGCCCGCCGAGCCGAGGCCGAAGCGGCGCGCGCAGCGCTCAGCGCCGCCCTGCAAGCCGAATGGACCCTGAGTGCAGAAAAACTCGCAGCGTGGCTGGGCCGCGCAGTTGACAGCGATGCCGCCGCCCCCACTACCGCCGCCGCGGCCGTCAAAGGCCGCCTGGGCGAAGGGCGCGCCGCGCTGGTCGGTGGTGTCGTCACCGGTGCGCTGGCGGGGCTGAAGGCCGACCTGCTCAGCGGCGGCCTGACGATGGGCGCCGGCCTGGTGGCCGGCGGGCTGCTCGGCGCCTTGGGCGCCGCCGGCATGGCCAAGGGCCTGAACGTGGTGCGCGGCACCGACCGCAGCTATGCGGCCTGGAACGAGGAAGCGCTGGCGCCGGTGACGCTGGGCCTGCTGCAGCGCTACCTGGTGCTGGGCCATGGCCTGACGCCTGAGCAGGCGCGGCTGCGGCTGGCGCCGGTGCTGGCGTCTCAGCAGGCGGCGCTGTCGGCCGTCTGGCGCGACCGCGAGCGTCGCGTCGACAACGACGGCGAGGCCGCGCGCCTGGCTGCACGCCTGCAGCCGTTGCTGCGCCAGGCGGTGCAGGGTGCGCTGGGTGGTCCTGCAAGTTCTGCCCCGTAGACTCGGGCCATGAAAATCCTGATCCTGGGCGCCGGCCGCGTGGGCGAGAGCGTGGCCGAGAGCCTGGTGTCCGAGAAGAACGACATCACCGTCGTCGACACCGACCCGGCGCGGCTGCGCGCGCTGCAGGACCGGCTGGACTTGCGCGGTGTCGTCGGCAACGGCATCCAGCCCAGCGTGCTGGAAGAGGCCGGCATCCAGGACACCGACCTGCTGATCGCCTGCGCGCCGCTGGACGAGACCAACCTGGTGGTGTGCAAGGTCGCCAAGCACCGCTTCGGCGTGCCGACGACGATCGCCCGCGTGCGCAGTGCCGAGTTCGTGCACGGCGGCCCGCTGATGGAGCGCGAGGGCTTTGCCGTCGACCAGGTGATCTGCCCCGAAGAAACGGTCACGACCTACATCCGCAAGCTCATCGAGTACCCCGAGGCGCTGCAGGTGCTGGAGTTCGCGCACGGCCTGGTCAGCCTGATCGCCGTGCGCGCGGTGGCCGGCGGCCCGCTGGTGGCGCACAGCCTGGCCGAGATCCCGCAGCTGGTGCCCGGCGCCGACATGCGCATCGTCGCCATCTACCGCCAGGACAAGGCGCTGCCCAACGTCATGGGCGAGACGCGCATCGAGCCCGGCGACGAGGTCTTCGTGCTGTCGGCCACCGCGCACATCCGCACCGTGCTGGGTGCGTTGCGCCAGAAGGACCGCCCCGTCAAGCGTGTGATGCTGGCCGGTGGCGGCAAGGTCGGCCTGCGGCTGGCGCGCCATCTGCAGGGGGACTACCAAGTCAAGATCATCGAGCCGGTGCGGGCGCGCTGCGACTACCTCGCCACGCAGCTGCCCAACGAGGTCCTGGTGCTGCACGGCGACAGCACCGACGAAGATCTGCTGTCCGACGAGAACGTGCAGGACATGGACCTCTTCGTCGCACTCACCAGCGACGACGAGGACAACATCATGTCCTGCCTGCTGGCCAAGCGACTGGGCGCGCGGCGCGTGCTGGCAGTCATCAACCGCCGCGCCTATGCCGACCTGGTGCAGGGCACGACCATCGACATCGCCATCAGCCCCAGCCACACCGTGCTGGGCGAGCTGCTGGCCTTCGTGCGCCGGGGCGACGTCGAGGCCGTGCACAGCCTGCGCCGGGGTGCTGCCGAAGCGCTGGAGGCCATCGTGCGCGGCGACCGCAAGAGCTGCCGCTTTGCCGGGCGGCGCATCGACGAGGTGGGGTTGCCCGAAGGTGCGCAGGTCGGCGCCCTCGTGCGCGGGCTGCACCGCGCCGACGGCAGCGAACTCGGTGCAGACGCCAAGCCCGAGGTCATCATCGCCCACCACGACACGGTGGTGCAGCCCAACGACCACGTCATCGTCTTCGTGCCGCACAAGCGCATGGTGCGGGAAGTCGAGAAGCTGTTCCAGGTCAGCGCCACGTTCATGTTCTGAGCATGGGCGCCCTTGCCGTCACCGCGCTGGTGGGCCGCATGGTGGTGCTGTTTGCGCTGCTGATGCTGGTGCCGCTGGGCTTTGCCGTGGGCCGCCACGACGCGGCCGAGCAGGCCTTCATCACCGCCGCCGTGGCGACGCTGATCATCGGCCTGCTGCTGAGTGCCCTGACCCGTCGCTTCAGGCGCGAATTGCAGCCGCGCGACGGTTTCGTGCTGGTCGGCATGACCTGGGTCGTGTTGCCGATGTTCGGTGCCTTGCCGTTGTGGCTGGCCGTGCCCGGCCTCAGCCCCACCGACGCCTATTTCGAAGCCATGTCCGCCTTCACCGCCACCGGCGCCACGGCGCTGTCGGGCCTGGACTTGCTGCCGCTGTCGGTCAACGTCTGGCGCTGCTTCATGATGTGGGTGGGCGGCCTGGGCATCATCGTGCTGGCGGTGGCCATCCTGCCCATGCTCGGCGTCGGCGGCTCGCAGCTGTTCAAGACCGAAGCGGCCGGCCCGATGAAGGACCAGAAGCTGACGCCGCGCATCGCCGACACGGCGCGCGTGATCTGGGGCACCTACGCGGGACTGTCGGTGGCGTGTTTCCTGGCCTACCGCTGGGCCGGGATGAGCTGGATCGATGCCTTCCTGCACATGTGTTCCACCGTCAGCCTGGGCGGTTTCTCGAATTACGACGCGAGCTTCGGCCACTGGAACTCCCCGCTCATCGAAGCGGTGGCCTGCGTCTTCATGATGCTGTCGGGAATCAGCCTGCTGCTGTACTTCGTGGCCTGGCGCGCCCGCTCGCTGGCGCCGCTGTGGCGCAACCCCGAAGTCAGGGCCTTCTACGTGGCGGTGCTGGGCAGCATCGTGTTGATCGCCGGCTTCCTGGTCTTCAACGGCATCTATGACAACTGGCGCGACGCGCTGCGTCACACGGTGTTCCACGTCGTGTCGGTGGCCACGACCACGGGTTATGCCTCGCACGACTATGCCCAGTGGCCGCCCTTTGCGCCGCTGCTGATGATCTTGCTGGGCTGCTTCGCCACCTGCGCGGGCAGCACGGGCGGGGGCATCAAGATGATCCGCATGCTGCTGCTGCTGAAGCAGGCGCGGCGGGAATTGGTGCGCATCGTGCACCCGAACGTGGTCAACCCCGTGGTGTTCGGTGGCATGGCGGTGAGCGACCGGGTGATGCAGAGCGTGATCGCCTTCATGATGAGCTACGGGGCGACGGTGGTCGGGCTGACGATGCTGCTGTTGTTCAGCGGTCTGGACGTGGTCACCGCCTTCACGGCCGTGATCGCCTGCGTCAACAACATCGGCCCGGGCCTGGGCGAGGTGGGGCCGGCGGTCAACTACGGCGGCCTCAGTGACTTCCAGACCTGGGTCTGCAGCTTTGCCATGCTGTTGGGGCGCCTGGAACTGCTGAGTGTGCTGGTGCTGTTCACGCCGGCCTTCTGGCGCAAGTGATGCAGGCCCCCGGCGGGGCGAGCCTTTGTCGCCTCAGTCGCGCGGCAGCCAGCGCCGCACCAGCGCGCCACGGCCGCAGCGCCAGCGCCACGGCCAGGCCGGCGGCAGCGAGCAGCAGGTCGAGCAGGATCATCGCCCGCGAGTATCCCGCCCTGCGATACTGCGCGCCCTGTGCAGACCCGAGGAGTCCCCATGTCCAACCCCACCTGCCGCCTGCGACGCCTGCTGACGGCCTCGCTGCTCGGCCTGGGCCTGGCCGCCACGGCCGCCGCCCAGCCCGCGACGTGGCCCAGCAAGCCGGTCAAGCTGATGGTCGGTTTCCCGGGCGGCAGCACGCCCGACATCGCCGCGCGCGCGCTGGCCGACACGCTGGCCAAGGCCTGGGGCCAGCCGGTGGTGGTCGAGAACAAGCCGGGTGCATCGGGCAACGTCGCCGCCGACGCGGTGGCCAAGGCCAGCGACGACCACACGCTGGGCGTCGTCATCAATGGCAACCTGACCTCGGCGCGCATCCTCAACCCCAAGCTGCCCTTCGACCCGGCCAAGGACTTCAGCCTGATCAGCCTGCTGGCCACCGCGCCGCTGGTGCTGGTGACACCGGCCGAGCAGCCGCAAGGCGCGGCCTTCGTCGCCGCGGCGCGGGCGGCCGGCGAGAAGTGGAGCTACGGCTCGGTGGGCATCGGCTCGGTCGGCCACCTGGGCATGGAAGTGGTCAAGGCCGCCATCGGTGCCAATCAGGGCAACGCCCAGGCCGTGCACGTGCCCTACAACGGCAACCCGGCCGTGCTGACGGCGATGTTGGGTGGCCAGATTCAGATGGCGCTGGTGCCGCCGGGCCTGGCGCTGCCGCAGGTCAAGGCCGGCAAGCTGCACGCCATCGGCGTCACCGGCCCGCGCAGTGCGCTGGCGCCAGAGGTCGCGCCGCTGGCCGAGGCCGGCGTGCGCATGATCCCGCTCGAAGTCTGGACCGCGCTCGTCGGCCCGGCCAACCTGAGCAAGGCCGCGCTCGATCGCCTGGCGCGCGACGTGCCGGCGGCGGTGAAGGACGCCGAGACCCGCCAGCGCCTGTTCACCGGCGGCTGGGACGCGCAGGGCAGCAGCAGCGACGGCCTGGCAGCGCGGGTGCGCGAGGAGACGCGCATCCTGGGCGACATCATCACGGCGCGCGGCATCAAGCTGGAGTGAACAGCTTGCACGTCGCCGAGCCCGCGCGCCAGACGCCGGTCTGGGGCGACTTCGACGTGCTCGTGGTCGGCGGCGGCCCGGCCGGCCTGGCCGCCGCGGTCAGTGCGGCGCGCCACGGCGCGCGCACGCTGCTCGTCGAGCGCTACGGCTTCCTCGGCGGCATGGGCACCGCGGGAGGCGTCACCAACTTCGCCGGCCTGTACGGCCGCCGCGGTGGCGTCATGCAACAGCTGGTGCACGGCGTGGCCGACGATCTGCTGGCGCGCATCGACGCCCTGGGCGGATTGAACACGCCGCAGGACGGGCTGCAGGGCCGCATCCGTGTTCGCGCCTACGACGTCGCGGCCTACAAGTGCGCCGCCGACGGCCTGCTGCTGGACGCCGGCGTCGAGCTGCTGGTCCACGCCTGGGCCGCCGGCGTCGTGATGGTGGACGACCACATCGACGCCGTGCTGCTGGAGACCAAGTCCGGCCGCCAGGCGGTGCGCGCACGCCAGGTCATCGACTGCTCGGGCGACGCCGACATCGCGCACTTTGCCGGCGTGCCCACGACGTTGGGCGACGGCGAAGGCGGGATGCTGTACCCGAGCACGATGTTCCGCATCGGCGGCGTCGACGCGGCGCGCGCGCTGGCGGCGATCGGCGAGTTCAAGGCCATCGACGCCCTGATGGACGCGGCCGCCGACCGCTACGACTTCCCGCGCCGCGGCGCCATCCTGCGCCCGCAGCGCAACCCGAGCGAGTGGCGCGCCAACGTCACGCAGTTGCGCAATGCCCAGGGTCGCGCGGTCGACGCCACCGATGCGCGGCAGCTCAGTGCGGCCGAGGTCGAAGGCCGGCGCCAGATCGTCGAGTACATGCGCTTCCTGCGCGCCGAGGTGCCGGGTTTCGAGCAGGCCGAGATCAGCGAGATCGCGGCGCAGGTGGGCGTGCGCGAGACGCGGCGCGTGCACTGCCTTCACATGCTCAGCGGCGGCGAGGTGCTCGGCGGCGCGCGTTTCGACGACGGCATCGGTCTCAATGCCTGGCCGGTGGAGCAGCACGTCGCGGGCGGCGTCGAGTGGGCCTTTCCGCACGACCCCGGCAACAGCTTCAACCAGCTGCCGTACCGCATGCTGGTGCCGGTGGCGGTAGACAACCTGCTGGTGGCCGGCCGCTGCGCCGGCATGGAACACCTGGGCCAGAGCGCGGCGCGCGCCAGCGGCGCCTGCTTCGTCATGGGCCAGGCGGCGGGCATGGCGGCGGCGATGCGGGTGGCCGGCCGTTTCAGCGTGCCGGAACTGCAGCGGCTGTTGCGCGCCGACGGCGCCCGGCTCGAAGGCTGAGCGCGGCAGCCTCGGCACAAACGACAACAGACATCAGAGGCCCGGCACAGCACCATCAGCTGACAACGATTCAGGAGGCTGCATGAGATGGACCACCCGCACCGCGCTTCGCGGTCTGTTGCTCGGCATGTCAGTGCTGGCCGCGCCAGCCCTGGCGGCGCAACCCGACTCGCTGGCCGAGGCCGCGCGCCAGGTGTGCCAGGGCAAGGTGAAGAGCGAGGCCCTGGTGGCCGAGGCGGTGGCGCGCGCCAAGGCGGCGTCCGCGCTCAACGCCTTCGTCACGATCGACGAGGCCGGGGCGCTGGCGGCGGCGCGCCGCGTCGACGCCAGGCCACCGGCGCGCAAGCGGTCGTGCCTGCCGCTGCTGGGTGTGCCGATCGTGGTCAAGGACAACATCGAAGTCGCGGGCCTGCCGTCCACCGCCGGCACGCCGGCGCTCAAGGGCTACGTGCCCAAGGCGGACGCGCCGGTGGTGGCGCGGCTGCGCAAGGCCGGTGCGATCGTGCTGGGAAAAACCAACATGCACGAGCTGGCCTTCGGCATCTCGGGCTACAACCCGACGTTCCAGAGCGGCCCCGAACCCGGCGTGCGCAACGCCTACGACAGCAGCAAGAGTGCAGGCGGGTCTTCCTCCGGCACCGGCGCGGCGCTGGGCGCGCGCGTCGTGCTGGCCGGGCTGGGCACCGACACCGGCGGCTCGGTGCGCATCCCGTGCGCATTCAACGGCTGTGCGTCGCTGCGGCCCACGGTCGGCCGCTATCCGGCGGCCGGCATCGCACCGATCAGCCACACCCGCGACACCGCCGGCCCGATGGCCCGGGGTGTGGCCGACCTGGTGCTGATGGACAGCGTCATCAAGGCCAGCACGCGGCTCGGACCGGTCAAGCCGGTGCCGCTGCGGCGCGTGCGCCTCGGGCTGGTCAAGGAGTTCCTGGCCAACATGGACCCCGACACCCAGGCCGCCTTCGACGCCGCGCTGGAGCGGCTGAAGGCCGCGGGCGTCCAGGTGGTCGAAGTAAAGATGCCGCACCTGACGGAGCTCAACAACGCCGTCAGCTTCCCGGTGGCGATGTTCGAGGCCCACGACGACATGGTGGCCTACCTCCGCGCCACCGGCAGCGGCGTCACGATCGAGGCGCTGGCGGCACAGGCGGCCAGCCCCGACGTCAAGGGCACCTACCAGGGCCTCGTGATCCCGCGCAAGCTGCCCGGGCCCAACAACACGCTGGTCGACGCCGCGCCGGCCTATGCCGCGGCGATGAAGAAGGCACGCCCCAAGCTGCGCGACTTGTACCAGCGCACGTTCAACATCAACGCCCTCGATGCGCTGGTGTTCCCCACGGTGCCGCAGGTTGCCTTCGCCGCCAAGCCCGAGTCGAGCAGCGTGCCGGTGTTCATGGCCGCGATCCAGAACACCGACCCCGGCAGCAACGCCGGCCTGCCGGGGCTGCAGATTCCCATCGGCCTGGGCGCCAGCAGCAAGCTGCCGATCGGGCTGGAGCTCGACGGGCCGGCGGGCAGCGACCGCCGGCTGCTGGGTATCGGGCTGTCGATCGAGATGATGCTCGGGCGCGTGCCGCCGCCCGCCCGCTGAGGTGGCCACCGTGAAGACCGCCAAGCAACTGGTCGACGAAGCCACGGCCCAGATCGTCACGCTGAGCCTGGACGAGGCGCGCGCGCTGCACGGCCGCGACGAGGTGCTGTTCGTCGACCTGCGCGACGTGCGCGAACTGGAACGCGAAGGCGTGATCCCCGGCGCCTTCCACGCGCCGCGCGGTGTGCTCGAATTCTGGGTCGACCCGCAGAGCGAGTACTTCAAGCCCGTGTTCGGCCCGGGCCGGCGCCTGGTGCTGTTCTGCGCTGCCGGCTGGCGCTCGGCGCTGGCAGCCAAGACGCTGCAGGACATGGGCCTGAGCGACGTCTGCCACGTCGACGGCGGATTCACGGCCTGGAAGGCTGCCGGGGCGCCGGTGGCTGCGTTGCCGAAGAAGGGCTGAAGCCGTGCAGGCCCTGCAACTGCTGCGCATCCAGGCACACGCCAACCTCCTGGCCAACCTGCGCCTGCACACGGCGATGGTGCCGCTCAGCTTCACCGAACTGCACGCGCCGCGCACCAGCTACTTCCCGACCTTGATGGCCACGCTCAACCACATCCTGGCGGTGGACCAGTACTACATCGGCGTTCTGCACGCCGAGCCCGGCCTCGACCAAGCCTGGCACGCCTTCGTCGACGCCCAGAACCTGAGCGACCTGGTGCCGCGCCAGCGCGCCAGCGACGAGCGGCTCATCGCCTGGCTCGACAGCGCCGACGACGCAGCGCTCGACCGGCCGGTGCACATGCCGCGCGCCCAGGGCCGCATCCAGACCGACGCCGCGGCGCACCTGCTGCAGCACCTGTTCATGCACCAGACGCACCACCGCGGCCAGGTCCACGCCATGCTGTCGGGCACCGCGGTGGCGCCGCCGCAGCTCGACGAGTTCCTGATGCCCAGCGAGCCGCACCTGCGCACGGCTGAGATGGCGGCGCTGGGCTGGGAAGAGACCACCGTGTACGGCCGCTGAGCCGACCTACACTACGCCCGCAACTGACGGGTCCGGGTTTGACGACTGGCCATGAGCATCAAGAAACCCAGCATCGGAGGCGGCCCCAGCAGCCCCATCTTGAACGGCCCCTACCAGGAGCCGACGCTTCATTACGCCACCGCGCCCGACGGCAATCTGGACTACCAGGACCGCCGCCCCGGTCGTCGCATCTTCGCCCCCGAAACACCGCAAGTTCCACTTGGCCGGCAACCGCAGGCCGGCATGTTCGACCTCAACGACTTTGCCGCCCAGTACCGGGACCATCTGGTCAATCGCCTGCGCGAGCTCGTCGGTCAATGGCGCTTGGCGGGCTACCCGGGTGTCACCAGCCGCGTCACCAAAGAACTGCTCGGTTACTGGTTTGACAACCCACAACGCGCCAGCTGGCAGCAGCTGTTCTTTGCGCAGCGCGAGGCGGTTGAAACCGCCATCTGGCTTAACGAGGTGGCCGACAAGTCCAACCCCGGTACCCACCTGCTGGCCCAGTTGCGCCTGGCCCAGGAAACGGTGGACCAGGCCGCGCCGGGCAACGTGCTGCCCCGTGTGGCCTTCAAGATGGCCACCGGAACGGGCAAGACGGTGGTCATGGCCTGCCTCATCGTCTATCACTACCTCAACCGCAGCCAGTACCGCAGCGACCCGCGCTACAGCGACTACTTCCTGCTGGTGGCGCCGGGCGTCACGATCCGCGACCGCTTGGGTGTGCTGCGTGTGGACACCCAAGCCATGCGCGATGCCGACGCTGCCGACTACTACCGCCAGCGCGCCCTGGTGCCGCCCCAGTACGCGGCCCTGCTGGCGGGCCTGAACGCGCGCATCGTCATCACCAACTACCACGCCTTCGAGCCGCGCCTGATCGGCGGCAACAAGAAGAGCCCGCTCGACGGCAAGCTGGGCCGCGACGGCAAGAAGGTTGAAGCGCGCGAAGACGAGACGCTGATGCTCAAGCGTGTGCTGGGTTCATTCAAACCCGGCCGCCGCCTGCTGGTCATCAACGACGAAGCGCACCACTGCTACCTGCCGCGCGCCAAGGGCCGTGACACCGAAGAAGAAAGCAGCGCCACCGAAAACGAACGCGCCGCCGTCTGGTTCAGCGGCGTACGCGCGGTAGCCCGGCGCTGGCAGGTGCGCACGGTGGTGGACCTGTCAGCCACGCCTTATTACCTGTCGGGCTCCGGCTGGCCGGCCTACAGCCATTTCCCCTGGGTGGTCAGCGACTTCGGTCTCATCGAGGCCATTGAAGCTGGTCTGGTGAAGATTCCCTTCCTGCCGGTGGACGACTCTTCGCAGGCCATCGATGAGCCGGTGCTGCGCAACCTGTACGAGCACTGCAAGGCCGAATTGTTCAAGAAGGGTCAACGAACGCAGCGCAAGGAAGACAAGGTCAGCGGCAAGGCCCAGGCGGGCTATGAGCCGCCGCCGGAAGTGCCGGCCCTGCTGCGCTCGGCCCTGGAACAGTTCTACCGCCACTACGAAGCCTACGACCGGGGCCTGCGCGAACAGGGCGAGAAGGGGCGCGATCTTCTCAGCGCCCCGCCGGTGTTCATCGTCGTGTGCAGCAACACCCGCGTGTCCAAAGAGGTCTACAAGCAGATTGCAGGTTATGAAACGTCTGACGACGAAGGGCGGCCGTACGCCATCAAGGGAACGTTGGAACTCTTCTCCAACTTCGACCCCGTCACCCGCGCGCCCCGCCGCAAGCCGCCCACCCTGCTGATCGACAGCGACGCGCTGGAACACTCCGGCCAGGTTGATGAAGACTTCCGCCGCGTCTTTGCGCCTGAGATCCAAGCCTTCAAGCGCGACTACCGCATCGCCCACCCCGACAAGAGCGCCGACGCACTGACCGACGCCGCCATCCTGCGCGAAGTGGTCAACACCGTGGGCCGCGCTGGCAAGCTGGGCGAGCACATCCGCTGTGTGGTCAGTGTGGGCATGCTTACTGAAGGCTGGGACGCCAACACCGTGACCCATATCGTGGGTGTGCGCGCCTTTGGATCGCAGCTGCTGTGCGAACAGGTGGCCGGCCGTGCGCTGCGCCGCCGCCAGTATTTTGTGGACCCCAAGACCGGCTTGTTCCCGCCCGAGTACGCCCACATCATCGGCGTGCCCTTCAAGTTCTTCAAAGGCGGCAGCAGCGAGCTGCCGCCGCCGCAAGACATCAAGCTCTTGCGTGCGCTGCCTGAGCGCAACGCGCTGGAGATCCGCTTTCCGCAGGTGGTGGGCTACAAGGTCGAAACCGCCATGGCCGAGCTGCAGGCCGACTTCTCGGGCACGCCGGCCTTCAGCATCAACTTCACCAAGATGCCCGTGAAAACGGCCATGGGCACCGCCTTCTCGGCCGACCGCGAACAACTGCGCGCCGAGCCCGACGGCCTGCGCGACCAGGAGGTGGTGTACTGGGTGGCCAGCCAGGTGCTCAGCCGCTACTACCGGGGCGACGACGGCCGGCCCGAGCTGGCCCGCTTTGGCAGCCTGCGCCGCATAACCCAGCAGTGGTACGACCACAAGGTGGAACTGGTCGGCGAATCCGACCGCCGCCTGCGCCGCCTGGTGCGCCATGAAGACCCCACCCGCGTGGCTGCCAGCGTCTTCCTCGGCATCGAGGCCGCGGCCACCGAAGCCGGGCTTGAAGGTGCCGCGCAGGTGGTGCCGTTGATCAACCGCTACAACCCCGCAGGCAGCACGGGTCATGTTCACGCCGCCACCGCCAAGCCGGTGTTTGCCACCACCAAGAGCCACGTCAACCTGGTGGTGGCCGATACCGACAGCTGGGAGCAGATTGCGGCCAAGACCCTGGAGCAATTGGACGCGGTGGAAAGCTATGTCAAGAACGCCTTCCTGGGCTTTGAAGTGCCCTACGTGGACAAGGCCGGCGCCGAGCGCCGCTACCTGCCTGACTTCATCTGCCGCGTGCGCACGCCCGGGGGCGAGCACTTCAACCTCATCGTCGAGATCACCGGCTTTGCCAAAGACAAGGCCGAGAAGCGTTGGTTCGTCCATGAGCGCTGGCTGCCGGCCGTCAACGGGCAGCGCGAAAAGCTGGGTCTGCTGCCGTGGCGCTTTGTGGAAGTGACCGACATCGAGCGCATCAAGAACCAGCTGTCGGCCGAGCTCGAGCGCATCTCAGCAAGCGTGGATGAGGCCGCCGACCTGACTCTCTTCAGGGCGGCCCAGTTGAGCTCGCTGGCCAAAATCTGGGACAACGAACACGATGAGATATGGAATGACTTCTGATGTCGCGCTGGCCGTGGGCGACCTGGTGCTCATTCTGTTTCCCTTCACCGACCTCTCCTCGTCGAAGCGGCGACCCGCGCTGCTGGTAACGCGGCCTGACATTGACGGTGACTTCATTGCTGCAGCTGTCACATCGCGTTCGGGCCACGAGGCGAGTGTGGCGCTGGACGACACCAGCCTTGTTCAGGGCCGCTTGGCCAAACCCAGCTGGGTGCGTGCAGACAAGCTGTTTACCTTTCACAAGGCCACGGTGGTCAAGCACATTGGTCGCGCCAAGCCGCAGGTGGTGCGTGACACGCTCCGTGTCTTGTGCCCCGTGCTGGGCTGCACTTGACACGCCGCTGAGCCCAAGGCCCCCTTCATGCTCACCCGCCTTCAGGTCAAGAACTTCAAGCGCATTGCTCAGGCCGACATCGAGTTGGGCGGTCACGTCGTCTTTGTCGGGCCCAACAATTCGGGCAAGACCAGTGCGCTGCAGGCACTGGCGTTGTGGCACTACGGCCTGACCCAGTGGGTGGCCGAAAAGTCCGAAGGTGCCGCGGGGAAGAAGCGCTACGGCGTCACGCTCAACCGCAAGGACCTCTTCTCCTTGCCCGTGCCGCACGCCAACCTGCTGTGGAAGGACTTGCACACGCGCGCCGGCTCGCGCAACGCTGAAGGCAAGACCACCACCGACAACATCCTGGTCACCATCGTGTGCGAGGGCGTCATCCGCGACAAGACCTGGTCCATTGCGCTGGATTTCGACTACGCCAACTCCGAGTCGCTGTTCTGCCGCCCATCGACCCAGCCACTCACTGACGAGCACATCCAGACGATGCGGGAGGTGGCTGCCGGCCTGAAGATCGCCTTCCTGCCGCCCATGTCGGGCTTGGCAGCCGATGAGCCGCTACTGCCACCTGGGCGAATCAATGTGCTGGTGGGTCAGGGTCGGACGGCCGAGGTGCTGCGCAACTTGTGCTACGCAGTCAGTGACGGAGCGCCCGCTGATTGGAAGACCGTCACCGACCACGTACAGACCCTGTTCGGCGTGGCGCTGCACCGCCCCGAGTTCGACGTCAACCGCGGCGAACTCACGCTCGAGTACAAGACGCCTGAACGTGTCGTGCTCGACGTGTCGTCCGCTGGTCGCGGCCTCCAGCAAACCCTGCTGCTGCTGACCTACCTGTACGCTTACCGCGGCTCCACCATCCTGCTGGATGAGCCCGACGCGCATCTGGAAGTGCTGCGCCAACAGCAAACCTACGACCTCATCACCGGCGTGGCCGCGCGCACCGGCTCGCAGATCGTGGCCGCTACGCATTCAGAGGTCGTGCTCAACCGCGCGGCGGGCCGCGATACCGTCATCGCTTTCCTGGGCAGCCCGCACCGCATCAACGACAAAGGTTCGCAGCTCAGGAAGTCCCTGCTCTCGATCGGCTTCGAGCACTACATGCAGGCTGAGACCAAGGGTTGGGTGCTCTACCTGGAAGGCTCCACCGACGCCGCCATCCTCGAGCGCCTGGCGGTGCGCCTCAACCACCCGGCCCGGCACGTGCTTTCCGGCGCATACGTGGACTACCTGGACAGCAATGTGCCACCCGACGCACAACGCCGCTTCCAGGGTCTGCGTGAGGCGGTGCCCAAGCTGCAGGGCTTGGCCATCTTTGACCGCCTGGGCCGCGACCTGCCATCAGACCCCGTGCTGCAGATGCAGTGCTGGCAGCGCAAGGAAATCGAGAACTACATCTGCACCCGCGAAGCGCTGCTTGCCTGGGCTGCGGCCGATGGCCGCGCCGGTGAAGAGGCTGACCTGGTGGAGCAGGCCCAAGCCCCGCGGCGAGTCGAAGCCATGCAGCACGCGATCGAACGCATCGAAACCTCGCTGGCCGATCTGGGCAAGCCTTCGCCCTGGGGCGGTGACCTCAAGGTGAGTGATGAGTTTCTGGACCCGCTCTTCGCCCGCTACCACGAGAGCCTGGGCCTGCCCGCCGCGCTGATGCGCAAGAAGCAGTACTACGAGCTGGCCGACTTCGTGCCGCTGGAGCAGGTCGCCGCCGAGGTGGTTGAAAAGCTCGACGCCATCGTGGCCACCGCCGCAGCCGCCCAACCCATTGCCTGACCCCATGCCGACCGCCAAGAAAACTGCGCCCAAGAAGGCCGCCGCTGGCGACAGCGCCAAAGGTGCGAACCAGCCCGTCGATGCCCTGGTGCACAAGGCCGACGAGCGCCTGTTCATCCCCAGCCGCGAAGAGGCGGGGCAAGAGGCCGACGCCGTGGCCGGCCGCCCGGGCACGCGCGCGGTGCCGCTGAACCCCGTCACCACGCGCGGGCAAGACCCCGAGCTGTACTGGCTGGGCAAGTACGGCGGTGACGATACGCAGACCAAGCTCGACATCGACATCCGCAGCCTGTACCGGCACGAGCACATCGAGCCCGAGCAACTCATCGCGCGGCTGTACTCGCTGAAGAACCGCGACGAGAAACAGAACGACCTGTTCGTCAATGAACTGCACGGCAACCCGCTGGCGCTGGACGAGTTGGACAAGCCGGTTGCGTATTACCGCCGGCAAGACAAGTGGCGCAACCGCCTGATCCAGGGCGACAGCCTGCTGGTGATGACGAGCCTGCTGGAACGCGAAGGCATGGCCGGCGGGGTGCAGTGCATCTACATCGACCCGCCGTATGGCATCAAGTACGGCAGCAACTGGCAGATGCGGCAGAACGACCGCAACGTCAAGGACGGTGCCGACGAGAACCTGAGCGGCGAGCCCGAAGTCATCAAGGCCTTCCGCGATACGTGGGAGCTGGGCATCCACTCGTACCTGAGTTACCTGCGCGACCGGCTGCTGGTGGCCAAGGAATTGCTGAGTGCCAGCGGTTCGTGCTTCATGCAGATCAGCGACGAGAACGTGCACCTGGTGCGGTCGCTGATGGATGAGGTGTTTGGGAGTGAGAACTTTGTCTCTTTGATTGCCTACAAGAAGACGACCTCATCATCTGCCGCGATTCTCGCCACGATCTACGACTACATCATCTGGTACGCCAAAGACAAGGAGCAACTCAAGTATCGACAGCTCTACTCAGAAAAGGTTGCAGGAGAAGCGGGGGCAAGCCAGTACACGTGGGTCGAGCTTCCTTCGGGCGACCGAAAGAACTTGGGGGCGACCGCTTTCGCTCAAGAATTGGCGACTGGTGCGAAGCGATTTGCCCATGACAACATCACCAGTCAAAGACCAGCGCAAGGCGGGGATGTCAAGGAATTTGAGTTCGAGGGCAAACGATTTACTCCCGGCCGCGGAACCTTCAAGACCGACCATCGCGGGCTGACTGCGCTGGCGAAACAGAAGCGGCTAATCGCCCTTGGGTCGACGCTGCGATTCGTTCGATTTCTGGACGACTTCCCATGTTTCCCGCTGACGAGCGTTTGGGATGACACGGTGACATCAGGCTTTTCGGAAGGAAAGGTGTACGTCGTTCAGACGCATCCCACTGCGATCGCCCGCTGCATCCTCATGACAACCGACCCCGGCGACCTCGTGCTCGACCCCACCTGCGGCAGCGGCACCACCGCCCACGTCGCCGAACAGTGGGGCCGCCGCTGGATCACCAGCGACACCAGCCGCATCGCGCTCAACATCGCCAAGACGCGCCTCATCACCGCCACCTACCCCTGGTACAAGTTGGCCGACACCAGCGGCGAAGACATCCGCCACGGCTTCGTCTACAAGACGGTGCCACACGTCACGCTCAAGAGCATTGCCAACAACGAGCCGGCCGAAACCGAAACGCTGTTCGACCAGCCCGAGGTCGACAAGAAGAAGTTGCGCGTGGCCGGCCCCTTCACGGTGGAAACACTGCAGAGCTTCGAGCCCCTGGCGCCCGACCGCATCAATGAAGCCAACGCCAGCATGGACAACGTGCAGCGCTTCACCGAGCGCGTGTTCGAGCACCTCAAGCACGCTGGCATCAAGAACGGCCTGAAGAACGAGACCGCAGTGTTTACGCGCGTGGATGTCATCAACGAAGAGAGCGGCGCTCTGCACGCCGAAGGCTGGTTCAACAGTGCGGGCGGCGAGAAGAAGGCCTACATCCACATCGGCCCGCAATTCGGCACCGTCAGCAAGAAGGCGGTGAACGACAGCGTCAAGGCCTGCCGCACGCGCGCCGACGCTGACTGGCTGGTGCTGCTGGGCTTCGGCTTCGAGAGCGACGTGGACAACCGCAACGTGACGCTGAAGGTGGGCAGCTTCGAGGTCACCAAGGTGCGCATGCACGACGACCTGATGCAGGACGGGCTGATCAAGAAAGACAAGAAGGCGGCTTCGTTCGTCACCATCGGCGAGCCCGACATTGGCGTGCTGCGCCAGGGCGGCACGGCGCAGATCGAGATTCGCGGCCTGGACCTGTACGACCCCATCGCCGATGAAGTCAAGCCACGCAGCGCCGCCGACATCGCCTACTGGATGTTGGACGACGACTACGACGGCGCCAACTTCGTCGTGCGTCAGGTCTTCTTCTGCGGCGGCGATGCCGACGAGTTTGACAAGTTCAAGCGTGGTTTGTCCGCGCTGGCGGTGTCCACCGCCAAGGCCAGAGCCGAACGCACCTTGAAGCTGGAAATCGACGACGAGGCCTTCGAGCGCGTCTACGGCCACCTGTCGCACCCCGTAGCTGCTACCAAGGGCCGCCGCCTGGCGGTGCGCGTGGTCAGCCAGTTTGGCGAAGAAAGCACCAAGGTGCTCACGCTATGAGCGAACGCTATGACTCCGACGACGATGTGCCGCCCGAGCAGGCGGCGCTGATCGACGAATTGATGCGTGTCTCGGCGCGCTGGCTGCTGGCCGACCCCGACCCGCAGCACTTCATCAACCGTCTGGCGCAGGAGGGGCCGCGGCGCTTTGCGGCGCTGCTCGACGATGCGCCCGCCCCCCCGTCGAGTGGCCAGGTCGTGCAGCAGGCGCAGTTCTTTCGCAGCTTCGGCTGGGCCATCGCATCGGCCATGCCTTTGCCGGGCCACGGCTTCGCGGCGCGCAAACTGCAGCTGCCGGGCCGCAACGAGCCCTGCATCTGCGGTTCGCTGCGCAAGTTCAAACATTGCTGCGCGGTGGTCTTCGAGCAGCTGCCGGCCTTCGAGCACGAATGGCTGGGCGCCATCATGCTGACCGAGATGCCGCGCGCCCAGTGGGCCACCCTGCCGGCCACGCGCGTGCCGCCGCGCATGGTGCTGGACGCGGCCGCGCTGCTGCACGAGGCGGACGAACTGCGCGCGGTCTGCGCGCTGTTGGAGCCGTGGGCCAAGTTGGCAGCGCCGTGGCCGGCCGCGCGAGCGCCGCTGTTGGACCTGCTGTGCGATGTCTACCTGGACCTGGACCATCCGCGCAAGCGCGAGAAGCTGGCGCGGTTGATGGTCGAGCGCGGCGACGCGGTGGTCCAGTCCGCGGGCTGGCGGCGTCTGAGCATGATGGCCGCCGACGCGGGAGACACTGCCGCCGCGCGGCAGGCTTTCGAAAGTGCCCAGCGTCTGACGCCCGACGAGCCCGACGTGGCCCTGCTCGAGGTGACCACGCTGCTGGGCGCCGGCGAGCGCGATCGCGCCGCGGAGCGCGCCGCTTTTCATGCCCGCCGACTGGCGCGCCAGCCTCAGGCAGCCTTGCATGCCGATGTGATCGAGGTGCTGGAGCGGTGGGGTCGCGGAGAATTTCCGCCGCTGCCCGGCTTGGACGATGTTGACGTCGATCCCGACAGCGATGGCTTCGCAGCCGCAAGCGACATCGTCGGCGTGCTCGATCCCGATTCGCCTTTTCAGCAGTTGCAGCGCTGGGCGCAGTCGCTGCCGCCGCCCAAGCTGCGCTTGCGCCTGGACGAGGCCACCGACGCGGACCTGGGCGCGCTTGCGCCGGCTGCGGCCCTGGTGGCCCCGCTGGTGCGCTGGCGCAAGGCCTTCAAGCTGACGCCGCCCAGCGGTGCCTGGGACAGCGTGGGGCCCGAGGCACTGGAGGTCTTCGTCGATGAGCGCTGGTCCGCCCTGCTGCAGCGCGACCCGCGGCTGGCCGACTGTTTCGAAGTCCTCGACGGCCTGGTGCTGGTGCTGGACCTGGTGCCGCTGAAGCTGGCGGCGGGGCTGCAGGCGCTGCTGCTCGGGCGCGCGCTGGAGTTGTGGACGCAGTTGCGCGAGCGCTATCCCCAGGCGCGTTGCGAGTGGGCGCACCTGGACAACCGCCCCGCGCTGCGCTTGCTGGCGTGTCGCATCGAGATCGACGCGACGCCGCGAGCCGAGTCGTCGCTGTCCTGGTTGCGGGCCCTGGTGCAGGTGCTCAACCCGCACGACAACCACGG
>JAYUPN010000380.1:0-18307 GCA_043760065.1 Rubrivivax sp. | reverse complement strand
CGCAGTGCTTGCGCGCCTCCCCGGCGTGTCCTCGACGAGACCGTTTCGCCGTCCACGATCAGACTGAAATGGGCGTCCACGATCGCTGAAATACGCAGACAGAGCCTTGAGCACGCCAAGCGCAGGGCCTTGCAGGAGTTCCCCGACGGGCCCTGCGAGGTTCGGCATGTGCCCCCGGAGGGCCTTGCTGCGGCGGTGGCTGAGGGCGCGGCCCTGCCGCTCATCCTGAGGGCCGCACTGGCCAGCTCGATCAAGGCGAAGGAGCGCAAGGCGGCCCGGACTGCAGCCGCACTGCAGAAGCGCATCGAGGCCCGCACGGCTCAGATGGAAGCACGGAGGGCGCAGCGGGCGGAGGAGCTGCGAGCGCTCAAAGTGGCGCGCAGGGCTGCCAAGGCGGCAGCTACGAGAGAAGCAAGGAAGGCCAGCAAGGGGGCCCCGTTGGTGCCGCAGGAGGGAATAGCTAACCCCGCAGGTGGGCTCCTCCCAGTGCAGGAGGAGCCCGCCTGCGCGCCGTGGGAGGACTCGGCAGCGCCCGCCAAGTAAGTGCGCGCGGCAACGAGTAAGGCCCCTGAGGACTACGCCTTAGGGGCCTTCTTTTGTACCCATGGACTGTACCCATGGTTAGTGGCTGCTCACTGGATGAACCGCGTAATTGCTGGATGTGCAGGACACTAAATTGGGTGGTGGAGAGGAGGAGGATCGAACTCCCGACCTTCGCATTGCGAACGCGACGCTCTCCCAGCTGAGCTACCCCCCCACGCGAGCCGCGAAGTTTATCACCGCCCAAAACGCTCGCTGGCGGCCGATTAATATCGCCGCGCCTTCCACCCTGCAGGAGCCTGACCCATGCGACCGCGCCTTGACCCCGTCTGGCTCGATGCCCAGTACAACAACCGCGCCCGCGTGCCCGACCATGTCCAGGTGCTGTCCAACTGGGCGCAGGCCTCGGCGCTGGCGCGCGGCGGGGCGCCGGACGCCCGACTCGACGTGCACTACGGCGACGGCGCCGGCGAGACGCTGGACATCTTTCCGGCGCCGCAGCCGGGCGCGCCGGTGCTGGTGTTCATCCACGGCGGCTACTGGCGCTCGCTGGACAAGGCCGACCACTCCTTCATCGCGCCGGCCTTCAACGCCGCCGGGGCGACGGTGGTGGTGCCCAACTACGCGCTGTGCCCGGCCGTGACCGTCGAGCACATCACGCTGCAGGTGGCGCGGGCGCTGGCCTGGGTCTGGCGCCACGCCGCCGGCTTCGGCGGCGACCCGGCACGCATCGCGCTGGCCGGCCACTCGGCCGGTGGCCACCTGGTGACGATGCTGCTGAGCTGCCGCTGGAAGGATCTGGCCGACGACCTGCCGGCGCAGCCGGTGTCCGGTGCGCTGTCGATCTCTGGTCTGTACGACCTTGAGCCGCTGCGCCACACGCCGATGCTGCAGGGCTCGCTGCAACTCACGCAGGCCTCGGTGGGCCGGCTGAGCCCGGCCTTTTTCCCGCGCCCCAAGGGCGGCAAGCTGTACGCCGCGGTCGGGCTGGACGAGAGCGACGAGTTCCTGCGCCAGAACCGGCTGATCCGCGACGTCTGGGGCCCGACGGCAGTGCCGGTGTGCGAGACCGTGCCGGGCGCCAACCACTTCACCGTGCTCAACCGGCTGGCCGACCCGGCGCACCGCCTGCACGAACTGGCGCTGCGGCTGCTGGGTCTGCGCTGATGCCGCCGCGGCGGACGGCTATGGCCTGCATTGAAGCTTTGTATTGGCTCCACCCGGGACAGTTTGCTACGCTCCTCGCCGGTCGCGCTGCTGCATGTCATGCCGGCGGCGCCCGACTCAACGTTGAACACAGGAGCACCCCATGGGCTTGAAAGGTTCGAAGACCGAACAAAACCTGAAGGACGCCTTCGCAGGCGAATCGCAGGCCAACCGCCGTTATCTGTACTTCGCAAACAAGGCCGACGTCGAAGGCCAGAACGATGTCGCGATGCTGTTCCGCTCCACCGCCGAAGGTGAGACCGGCCATGCGCACGGCCACCTGGAGTTCCTGGAACATGGCTCCGGCGACCCCGCCACCGGCCTGCCCATCGGCAGCAGCCGCCAGAACCTGGCCGCCGCCGTGGCCGGCGAGACGCACGAGTACACCGACATGTACCCGGGCATGGCCAAGCAGGCGCGCGACGAAGGCTTCGACGAGATCGCCGACTGGTTCGAGACGCTGGCCAAGGCCGAGCGCTCGCACGCCAACCGCTACCAGAAGGCCCTCGACGCGCTGGTCGACTGACCGGCGCGGCGGTCCACCTTCGCCAAGCAGAGGTGGACCGAGCAGCCAAGCTGCCGCAAGGACAAGGGGCTTCGTGCCCCTTGTTCGTTACTGACCCCCGATGACGAGAAACGCACCATGCGCGAAGGCAACCTCGAAGCCCCGACCCGGCACCCCATCGACTGGAAGAACCCCGACTTCTACGACGAAGGCCAGGCGCTGGCAGAGATGGAGCGCGTGTTCGACATCTGCCACGGCTGCCGCCGCTGCGTCAGCCTGTGCCAGAGTTTCCCGACCCTGTTCGACCTCGTCGATGCGACGGCGGACGGCGAAGTCCACGGCATCCAGAAAGAGGCCTACTGGAGCGTCGTCGACCAGTGCTACCTGTGCGACCTGTGCTACATGACGAAGTGCCCGTACACGCCGCCGCACCCGTGGCAGCTGGACTTCCCGCACCTGATGCTGCGTGCCAAGGCCATCAAGCACAAGAACGGCCACGTCGCAGCGCGCGAGAAGTTCCTGGCCAGCACCGACGTGCACGGCCAGTTCGCCGGCATCCCGATCGTGGTCGACGTCGTCAACGCGATCAACAAGACCAAGGCCATGCGCCAGCAGATGAACACGCATCTGGGCGTGCACCCCGAGGCCTGGATGCCGGGCCTGGCTGACCAGCGCTTCCGCTGGGGCCGCGCGATGAACAACACCACGCACCCGGTAGTGAACGGCCAGCGCACGCCGGGCAAGGTGGCGATCTTCTCCACCTGCTACGTCAACTACAACGAGCCGGGCATCGGCGCCGACCTGGTCAAGCTGCTCGACCACAACCGCATCCCCTACGAGATCGTCGAGAAGGAGCAGTGCTGCGGCATGCCCAAGCTCGAGCTCGGTGACCTGGAGGGCGTCGAGAAGCTCTGGCGCGCCAACATGCCGGTGATGGCGCGCTACGCCCGCGAAGGCTGGGCCATCGTCACCGCGGTGCCGAGCTGCACGCTGATGTTCAAGCAGGAACTGCCGCTGATGTTCCCGGGCGACGCCGACACGCAGCTCGTCAAGCAGGCCATGTTCGACCCCTTCGAATACTTCATCGCGCGCCACAAGGACGGCCTGCTGCGCACCGACTTCAAGGCCGCGCTGGGTTCGGTCAGCTACCACATCCCGTGCCATGGCCGAGTGCAGAACATCGGCAAGAAGACCGAGGAGATGTTCAAGCTCATCGGGCAGACGGTCGAGGTCAAGCTCAACACGGTGGAGCGCTGCAGCGGCCACGCCGGCACCTACGGCGTGAAGACGCCGACGCACCCGGTGGCGATGAAGATCGGCAAGCCGGTCTTCAAGAGCATGGCCAAGGACACGCCCGACTACATCGGCAGCGACTGCCCGATGGCCGGCCACCACATCGCGCAGGGCATGGAGCAGCTGGGCACGCCGGCCAAGGCGCTGCAGCACCCGATATCGCTGGTTCGAATCGCTTATGGACTGGAGTGAAAGCATGAGACCGTACGGCCGCCCGAAGGGCTCAAACACCGCAGTGCGAAGCACGGAGGTTGCCTGATGAGCACCATCACCCGCAGCAGCCTCCTCACACTGGAGGCCTACGCCAAGATCCGCAAGAGCAGCAAGCCCGAGGCCATCGCCCACCGGCGGCTGCGCAGCGTGCGCCTGGGCGAGCACATGACGCTGCAGTTCGAGGACGAGCACACCGTGCGGCGGCAGATCCAGGAGATGCTGCACATCGAGAAGATCTTCGACGAAGCCGGCATTCACAGCGAGATCGAGGCCTACGCCGCGCTGGTGCCCGACGGCAGCAACTGGAAGGCGACGATGCTGATCGAGTACCCCGACGCCCACGAACGCAAGCGCGAGCTGTCGCGACTGATCGGCGTCGAGGACCGCATGTTCGTCGAGGTCGAGGGCCACGCCCGCGTCTTCGCCATCGCCGACGAAGACCTCGACCGCGAGAACGACGAGAAGACCTCGGCGGTGCATTTCGTGCGCTTCGAGTTCAACGACGCGCAGCGCGAGGCCGTGCGCGCCGGCGCGGCGGTGAAGATCGGCTGCGACCACACCCACTACCCGGCGCACGTGGCGATCAGCCCCGAGACCCTGGCCAGCCTGGCCGGCGACCTGCGCTGAAGAGTGCCGGCCGCCCGCGAGGCGCGCAGGGGGTATCGTGCAGCTTTGGCCGCAGGCAACGATGAACCCCGATCCTTCGCACCGGCTTCACCTGTCGCCCATCGTCGCCGGCCTGTGGCGGATGAGCGAGTGGGGCCTGGACATCGCTGGCACGCTGCGCTGGATCGAGCAGGCGCTGGACCTCGGCATCACGAGCTTCGACCACGCCGACATCTACGGCGGCTACGGCGTCGAGGCGCAGTTCGGCGAGGCGCTGTCGCGCGCGCCGGCGCTGCGCCAGCGTTTGCAGATCGTCACCAAGTGCGGCATCAAGCTGGCGCACCCGGCGCGGCCGGGTCACCGCATCAACTCCTACGACAGCTCGCGGGCCCACGTGATGGCCAGCGTCGAGCAGTCGCTGCGCGCGCTGCGCACCGACCACATCGACCTGCTGCTGATCCACCGCAGCGATCTGCTGATGGACCCCGAGGAACTGACCGACACCTTCCGCCACCTGCTGGCCGCCGGCAAGGTGCTGCACTTCGGCGTCTCCAACCACACGCCCGGGCAACTGGCGATGCTGCGCAAGCGCCACCCGGTGGCGACGAACCAGATCGAGTTCTCGCCGCTGCAGATGCAGGCGCTGGCCGACGGCACGCTGGAGCAGTGTCTCGACCTCGGCATCCGGCCGATGATCTGGTCGCCGCTGGGCCGCGGGCGCCTGTTCGGCGGTGGCGACGAGCAGGTGCGGCGCGTGCACGCCGAACTGGCTGAACTCGGCCGCGCCCAGGGTGTGTCGGTGGCGACGATGGCCTTTGCCTGGATCCTGCGCCACCCGTCGCGGCCGTGGCCAATCACGGGCTCGGGCCGCTTGCAGGCGCTGCAAGAAGCGGTGGCGGCGCTGCAGGTCAAGCTCAGCGCCGAGGACTGGTACCGCGTCTGGCAAGCGAGCATGGGCCACCCGGTGCCATGACGGCCACGGCCGCGACGCGCGGCACCCCCAACAGGAGAACGGCTTGAGCAACCCTTTCGGCCTCATCGGCCTGGCCGTGATGGGCCAGAACCTCGTGCTCAACGTCGAGAGCCGTGGCTTCGGCGTCAGCGTCTTCAACCGCAGCACCGAGGTCACCGACGCCTTCGTCGACAGCCACCGGGACAAGCGCATCCAGGGGACGCACACCTTGAACCAATTCGTGGCCAGCCTGGAGCGGCCACGCAAGATCATGCTGATGGTCAAGGCCGGCGCGGCGGTGGACGCGGTGCTCGAACAGCTGATCCCGCTGCTGGACAAGGACGACATCGTCATCGACGGCGGCAACAGCCTGTACACCGACACCGAGCGCCGCGACGCCTGGCTCACACCTCTGGGCCTGCGCTTCATCGGCGCCGGCGTGTCCGGCGGCGAGGAGGGCGCGCGCAAGGGGCCGTCGATCATGCCCGGCGGGCCGGCCAGCAGCTGGGTGGTGATGAAGCCGATCTTCGAGAGCATCGCGGCCCAGGTGCAGGGCGAGCCGTGCGTGATGCACATCGGCCCCGGCGGCGCCGGCCACTACGTGAAGATGGTGCACAACGGCATCGAGTACGGCGACATGCAGCTCATCTGCGAGGCTTACGCGCTGTTCAAGGCCGCCGGCATGGGCAGCGACGAGATGGCCGACGTCTTCGAGCGCTGGAACCAGGGTGACCTGCAGAGCTACCTGATCCAGATCACGGCCAAGGCGCTGCGCCAGCGCGACCCCGAAACCGCGCAGCCGGTGGTCGACCTGATCCTGGACAAGGCGGGCCAGAAAGGGACCGGCCAGTGGACGCTGATGAACGCGGCCGAGAACGCGGTCGTGGTCAGCACCATCAACGCCGCCGTGGAAGCGCGCGTGCTGTCGTCGATGAAAGCCGCACGCGTGGCCGCCAGCAAGGTGCTGCACGGCCCGCCGGGCAAGCTGTCGATGAGCCAGCGCGAACTGGTGGCGAAGGTGCACGACGCTCTCTATGCCTCCAAGGTCATCAGTTATGCGCAGGGCCTGGACCTGATGCGCACGATGAGCGAGAGAAAGGGCTGGGCGCTGGACCTGGGCGGCATCGCCAGCATCTGGCGTGGCGGCTGCATCATCCGCGCCCGCTTCCTGAGCCACATCACCGAGGCCTACCGCGCCGACCCGGGCTTGGGCAACCTGATGCTGGCGCCGTTTTTCCAGGCGGCGCTCAGCCGCAGCCAGCTGGCCTGGCGCGGCGTCGTCGCCCTGGCCGTGAGCCACGGCATTGCGGTGCCGGCGATGAGCGCGTCACTGAGCTACTACGACAGCTACCGCTGCGAGCGGTTGCCGGCCAACCTGCTGCAGGCGCAGCGCGACTTCTTTGGCGCGCACACCTACGAGCGCATCGACAAGCCGGCCGGGCAGTGGTTCCACACCGCCTGGCCCGAAGTCATCGACTGAAACTGCGGCTGCTTCACCAGCCGTAGAAGCGGTCCCAGCGCCGCAGCGTGCCGTCGGCGCCGAGCACGTCGTAGGCCGGGAACTGCGCGGCCGTGGCGCAGGCGTGGTTGGGCAGCACGCGCAGCCGCGTGCCGACCGGGAAGCGCTGCGCCAGCCCTGAGTCGACGTGGCCGTCGCGCCACGACAGGATGCCGTGCTCCTGGTTGGCGCCGCTCATGATGAGGCCGTCGATCGGCGTGCCGGCTGCGTCGCACACGGCGCCGTAGCCGTGGTCCAGCGGCTGCTCGTGGGTGCCGCGGTCGCGGCTCATCGCCATCCAGCCGGCGTCGACCAGCACCCAGCCCTTGGCCTGCTGGTGGCCGATCACGGTGCACAGCACCGACAGCGCGATCTCGTCCAGGCTGCACACGCCGACGCCGTGCATCACGAGGTCGTGGAAGACGTAGACGCCGGCACGCACTTCAGTCACGCCTTCGAGATGCCGCGCCGACAGCGCCGTCGGCGTGCTGCCGACGCTGACTTCGGGGCAGGGCAGGCCGGCGGCGCGCAGCCGCTCGGCCGCTTGCACGCAGCGGCTGCGCTCCTGCTCGGCCATTGCCGTCAGCGCCTCGGGCGTGCGGCATTCGTAGCTGGCGCCGGCGTGCGTCATCACGCCCTGGAGCACGGCGCCACCGTCGTGCAGCGTGCGGCCGATGTGCAGCAGCAGATCCGACTCCGGCGGCACGCCGGCGCGGTGGCCGTCGGTGTCGACTTCGATCATGACGTCGAAGGCGTGGCCCGCCGTGCGGCCGTCGGCCACCACGGCCTGCGCTGCGGCCACCGAGTCGACGACGATGACGAGCCTGCAGCCGCGCCCGCGCAGCGCGCGCACCTGCGCCAGCTTGAGCGGCGCGATGCACACCGCGTACAGGATGTCGCGGATGCCGGCGGCGAAGAAGATCTCGGCCTCCTTCAGCGTCGACACCGTGATGCCTTGTGCGCCGGCAGCCAGTTGCTGCTGCGCCACCGCCAGGCACTTGGCCGTCTTGACGTGCGGCCGCAGCCGCGCCCCCAGCGCCGTGATGCGCGACTGCATGCGGCCGATGTTGTGCTGCATGCGGCTCTCGTCGAGCAGCGCGGTGGGGGTGTCGAGCGAGGCGGTGTTCATGGCCGGGATGCTATCCGCGCTTTAGGCAATGCCAATCAGCGGCGGGCTATCGATAGCTAATAATCTATGCCCATGGAAGCACCGATAGCTTCCTTCGATACCCGCAACCCCCACCCGCACAAGGAACACCCCATGAAGACCATCGGTCAAAGGCTCGACGCCTTCCAGGTCACCGGCGTCAAGCCCGGCTTCAACCAGCACGAAGAGAATGGCGTCTCGGCCTTCGAGGCGATCACCGAGGCGAGCTTTCCCGGCAAGTGGAAGGTCATCTACTTCTGGCCCAAGGACTTCACCTTCGTCTGCCCGACCGAGATCGTGGCCTTCGACAAGCTCTCGCGCCAGTTCGCCGAGCGCGATGCCGCGCTGATGGGCGGCAGCACCGACAACGAATTCAGCAAGCTCGGCTGGCGCCGCGACCACAAGGACCTGAGCAAGCTCGGCCACTGGAGCTTCGGCGACAGCCGCGGCAGCCTGGTCGACATGCTGGGCGTGCGCGACGCCGCCGAAGGCGTGGCGCTGCGCGCCACCTTCATCGTCGACCCCGACAACGTGATCCAGCACGTCAGCGTCAACAACCTCAACGTCGGCCGCAACCCCGACGAGGTGCTGCGCATCCTCGATGGTCTGCAGACCGACGAGCTGTGCCCGTGCAACCGCGCCGTCGGCGGCACGACGCTCTGAAAGAGCGTCCCTTCTCAACGCTGCTGTAAGGAGCGAGCAATGGAATTCCTCAACGCCATCAAGGACCGCATGCCCGAGCATGCGAAGGACATCCGCCTGAACCTGGACGGCGTCATCGCACGCAGCAGCCTGGCGCCGGAAGATGCGATCGCGGTGGCGTTGGCCAGCGCCTTCGCAGCCCGGAGCCCGGCGCTGGTGCAGGCCTTCAAGGCCGCGGTGCCGCCGGCCGAGGGCTACGCGGCACTGACCGCGGCGACGCT
The DNA here is from genome assembly GCA_043760065.1 of Rubrivivax sp. GTDB lineage: Bacteria > Pseudomonadota > Gammaproteobacteria > Burkholderiales > Burkholderiaceae_C > Rubrivivax. Next base: position 9,424 of record JAYUPN010000380.1, on the reverse strand, counting down.
GATGGGCATGAACAACGTCTGGTACCCCTTCGTCGAGATGGCCGGCGACGAGGAACTCAAGACGGCGCGTCCGGAACTGCGCATGAACGCCTACGCCAGCCACGGTGGCGTCAGCAAGGCCAAGTTCGAGGCCTATGCGCTGGCCGCGTCGATCGTCGGCAAGTGCCACTTCTGCGTGCACAGCCACTACGGCCTGCTGAAGAAGGAAGGCTGGACGACGCAGCAGCTGCGCGACATCGGCCGCATCGCGGCGGTGGTCAACGCGGCGGCGCTGGTGCTGGCGGCGGAGCAGCCGGCGTAGGTGTCACCGACGACGACCGCAGGCCCTGACGGAGGGCGTCGGCGCTGACCAGCGCCAGCGCCGCCCAGATGAAGCCGAAGCCGACCAGCCGGCTGCTGCTGAAGGGTTCGTGGAACACCCACACCCCCAGCAGCAACTGGATGGTCGGCGACAGGTACTGCACCAGGCCCACGGTGGCCAGCGGCAGCCGCCGCGCGCCCATCGCGAAGAACAGCAGCGGCAGCGCGCTCAACGGCCCCGACAGCACGAGCCAGCCGGCCTGCCCGATGTCGCCCTGCGCCCACACGCCGTGCTGCGTGAAGGTCCACCACAGCAGCAGCGGCAGCACCAGCGGCGCCAGCAGCATCGTCTCCAGCGCCAGCCCTTCCAGCGCGCCCAGCGACGAGGTCTTGCGCACGAGGCCGTAGACGCCGAAGCTCAAGCCCAGCACGAGTGCGATCCACGGCAGCTGCCCCAGTTGCCACGTCAACCACGCCACGCCCGTCGCCGCCAGGGCCACCGCGATCCACTTCACGACGCCCAGCCTTTCGCGCAGCACCAGCACGCCGAGCAGCACGTTGACCAGCGGGTTGATGAAGTAGCCCAGGCTGGCTTCCACGACTTGGTGGCTCTGGATGGCGTAGACGTAGACCATCCAGTTGGCGGCCAGCAGCAGCGCGCTGAAGGCGTAGAGCGGCAGCCTGTGCGGCTCGGCCCACACCCTGGCCAGCCAGCCCCAACGTTTCAGGCCCGTGAGCAGCGCGGCCAGGAACAGCAGCGACCACAGCGAGCGTTGCAGCACGACTTCGAAAGGCGCCACGTCCGGGATCAGCCGGAAGTACAGCGGGAACAAGCCCCAGATCGAAAAGGCGGCGGTGGCGTAGAGGAAACCGGGGTTCATGGTGGGCGCAGGCGGAGCCCGCGATTGTGGGGCCGTGACAACCGCGGACCTGGCGGTGGCGCGCGCACGGACCCGCGCTTGTCCGTACAGTCCACGGGCTGCGCTGCGGCCGCCGCCGCGCACCACCGAACACCCGCTGGAGACCGCTGCATGACCGATCCGACCCCGTCCCCGTCCGACTACCTGCCACCCAAGGTCTGGACCTGGAGCAAGGCCAGCGGCGGCCGCTTCGCCAACATCAACCGGCCCATCGCCGGCGCCACGCACGACAAGGAGCTGCCGGTCGGCCGCCACCCGCTGCAGCTGTATTCGCTGGCCACGCCCAATGGCGTGAAGGTGACGGTGATGCTCGAAGAGCTGCTGGCGCTGGGACACGAGGGCGCGCAGTACGACGCCTGGCTCATCCGCATCAGCGAAGGCGAGCAGTTCGGCAGCGGCTTCGTCGGCATCAACCCCAACTCCAAGATTCCGGCGCTGCTGGACCGCAGCGGGCCCGATCCGGTGCGCGTGTTCGAGTCGGGCGCGATCCTGCTGCACCTGGCAGAGAAGTTCGGTGCCTTCCTGCCCACCGTGCAGCCGGCTCGCGCCGAGTGCCTGTCGTGGCTGTTCTGGCAGATGGGCAGCGCGCCCTACCTGGGCGGCGGCTTCGGCCACTTCTACGCCTACGCGCCGACGAAGATCGAATACGCCATCGACCGCTTCGCGATGGAAGCCAAGCGCCAGCTCGACGTGCTCGACCGCCGCCTCGCCGAGAGCCCTTACCTGGCCGGCGACACCTACACCGTGGCCGACATCGCCGTCTGGCCCTGGTACGGTGCGCTGGCCAAGGGCCAGCTCTACGAAGCCGGCGAATTCCTGCAGGTGCACGATTACTCGCACGTCGTGCGCTGGGCCGACCGCATCGCGCAACGCCCGGCCGTGCAGCGCGGGCGCCGTGTCAACCGCACCTGGGGCCAGCCCGACAGCCAGCTGCCCGAACGCCACGACGCCGGCGACTTCGACAAGGTGGTGAACGCATGATCACCCTCTACGACTGCGCCACCGCGCCCAGCCCGCGCCGCGCCCGCATCCTGCTGTCCGAAAAGGGCGTGCCCCACGACACGGTGCAGGTCGACCTGCGCCACCAGGAGCAGCTGAGCGAGGCCTACCGCGCCATCAACCCGCTGTGCACCGTGCCCGCACTGCGCACCGAAGAGGGCCTGCTGCTGACCGACAACGCGGCCATCACCGCGTACCTGGAGGCGCGCTACCCGCAGCCACCGCTGCTGGGCACCACGCCGGCAGAGAAGGCCGAGATCGCGAGCTGGAACTGGCGCGTCGAGTTCGATGGCCTGCTGGCGATCGCCGAGGCCCTGCGCAACAGCGCGCCGGCCATGGCCAACCGCGCGCTGCCCGGGCCGGTGGACTACCCGCAGATCCCCGAGCTGGCGCAGCGCGGCCTGGCGCGCGTGCGGCACTTCTTGGCCATGCTCGACGAACGGCTGGCGGGGCGCGAGTTCATCGCCACCGACCGCTTCAGCATCGCCGACATCACGGCCGTGGTGGCGGTGGACTTTGCGCGTGTGGTGAAGATCCGCCCGGACGATGCCCACCCGCACCTGCTGCGCTGGCGCGCGCATCTGGCGGCGCGGCCCTCGACAGCGCTGTAGCCGCAGCGCCAGGTGCAGGCCCTGCTGCGTCAGCCCACATCGCCATCGACGTAGCTCCAGCGCCCGCCCTCGCGCACGAAGCGGCTGCGCTCGTGCAGCCGCTGCGCCCGCCCGCGCAACCTGCTGCGCGCCACGAACTCGACCTCGGCGCTGTGCTCGCCGGTGGCGGCATGGTGCTTGACTTCCAAACCCAGCCACTGCAGGCCGGGCTCGAAGCTCAGCGGTTCAGCCGGCCGCGTGCTGGGGTGCCAGGTGTCGCGCAGGTAGTCGGCCAGCTCGTGCACGTAGGCGGTGTAGCGACTGCGCATCAGCGCCTCGGCCGTGGGCGCCTGCAGTTGCTGGGCGCCGTGGTGCCAACGACCGCAGCAGGCGTCGTAGGCGGCACCGCTGCCACACGGGCATGAGTTCTGGGCGGCGGCAGGGGCCTTCTTCATGCGCCGGGGCGCGCGAGTTCCTTCTCCCAGACTTCGCCGACCTGCACGCTGCCGAAGCTGTCGTGCGCCTCGCTGGCCAGCAGCCGGTAGCCGGCGGCCTGGTAGATGGCGCGGGCGGCGCTGAGCACCTGGTTGGTCCACAGGCGGATGCGGGCATGGCCGGCCTCGCGTGCGAAGGCTTCGCACCGTGCCGTGAGCAGCTTGCCCAGCCCGTGGCCGCGGGCCTGCGGTTCCACCAGCAGCAGACGCAGTTGCGCCACGCCGGGTTCGGGCTGCTGCGTCACTTCGTCGCGGGCCTGGACCAGGAAGACGCAGCCCGCGGCAAGACCGTCCACTTCGGCAATCCACGCGCACTCCCGCGCCGGGTCCAGCCGCGTCACGTAGTCGGCCGCGATGCGTGCCACCAGCGCTTCGAAGCGCTCGTCGAAACCGTACTCCTGCGCGTACAGCGCGCCGTGGCGGCCGATGACCCAGCCCAGGTCGCCTGCGTGCAGCGTGCGCAGCCGGGGCGGGGAAGTCTGCGTGGTGGCCATCGGCACAGCTTGCCATACTGCGTGGCTGCCACCCACCGGGACCTCACCCATGCTCGACCTGCAAGCCGCTGCGCTGATCGCCTTGATGGCCGAACGCAAGGTGCCGCCCACGCACACACTCACGCCGGCAGCAGCCCGGCGCATGTACCTGGAGCGCCGCTTCTACACGCAGCCCGACCCGCCCGCCGTAGCCGAAGTGCGCGCGCTGGCCACCGCCTCCGGCGTGCCCTTGCGCTTGTACCGGCCCGCCACCGCGGCGGCCGGCGCGTTGCCGGTGCTGGTGTACTTCCATGGCGGCGGCTGGACGATGGGCGACCTCGACACCCACGACGTGCTGTGCCGCCAGCTCTGCAATGGCGCCAGCATCGCGGTGGTCTCGGTCGACTACCGCATGGGTCCCGAGCACCGCTTTCCGGCTGCCGTGGACGACAGCATCGAAGCCACGCGCTGGGTCCAGGACGGGGCCGGTGCGCTCGGGCTGGATCCGCGGCGCATGGCGGTGGGCGGCGACAGTGCCGGCGGCAACCTGGCGGCCGTGGTGGCGCTGGCCCTGCGCGATGCGCCGGATGCAGCGCAGCGCGCGCCGCTGGCGCACCAGCTGCTGATCTACCCCGCCACCGACATGCGCGCCCAGGCCGACTCGCACTCCCGCAACGGCCAAGGCTATGTGCTGACGGCCGAGACCGTCGCCTACTTCCGCGGCCACTACATCGCCGACCCGGCACAGTACGCCGACTGGCGCGCGTCGCCGTTGCTGGCGTCCGACCTGAGCCGCCTGCCGCCGGCACTCGTGCTGACGGCCGGCTACGACCCGCTGGTCGACGAAGGCCGGCAATACGCCGACGCGCTGTCGGCCGCCGGCAACCGCGTGCAGTACGTGTGCTTCGAACGTCAGATCCACGGCTTCGTGACGATGAGCCGTGTCATCGACGAGGCGCGCACGGCGGTGGCGCTGTGCTGCGCCGTGCTCAAGGAAGCGCTGCGCAGCGACGGCTGAACGGAGCGATCAGCCCGGCTCGCGCAGCAACTGCCTGAAGCCGCCGAACAGCCACGAGCGCACGCCGAACACCATCGTGTAGGCGCGCCTCTCGCTCTCGGGCAGCTTCTGGTCCGCCAGGTGCTGCTGCGCAAAGTCCTTGGCCAGCCGGCGCAGCCGCTCGTTGAAGAGCGACGCATGTGCCGGGCTGATGTGGCCGTGCACGAGCATCAGCATCTCGCCGACGTCGCCGAAGTCGCCACTGAAGTAGTCGCTCATGGCGTGCTGGCGGAAGTACTGCATCACCGGGCCGCCGGGTCGCCAGCGGAAGGTCTTGTCGATCTTCAGCCGGTAGCGGTTGTTGGCGCGCAGTTCCAGGAAGCCCAGCTTGTCCAGCGCCAGCAGGCAGCCCACCGCCTGCGGCTTGCTGATGGCGTAGGCCTCGACGATCTGCTCCAGCGTCCACTGGCTCAAGGCGCAGATGGCGGTCAGCAGCAGCTTGGGGTCGCGCACCACGGCGCGTTCCTGCTCCAGCGTCATCTCCTGCTGCGCCGGGCTGGCGTCGGCCACCAGGCGCGCAAGCTCGGCGAAATCCATCTTCAGCACCGCCAGCACCTCGTCGATGCGCGACAGCGGCATGTCGCCCTTGGCGAAGATGCGCTTGATGCTGCTCTCTGCCATGCCCAGTTCCAGTGCCAGCTGCGCGTAGGTGATGCCGGCGCGGCGCAGCTCGGCCTTCAGTGTCGTGACGAGGTCCTGGGTGCTGCTCATGCCAAAGGCTCCGAGAGTACCGCTTCACGATACCAGGCGCATCGTCAAAGTCCACGCTCCCCGTGGTGATGGATACCAAGCCGCCGAACAACGAAGATGGCGCCGTGTTCAACAAAGCCACCACCGCCATGCAATCCCTCCGTCACGACACCAGGGCTTGGAAGCTCCAGGTGTGGATCAGCTTCGGCGCTGCCGTCACGCTGGCCGGCACCGGGCTGGCCTGGCTGCCGGGTCAGGACCTCGACCGTGCCTTCATGTTCATGGGCTACCTGTTCACGCTGTCGACGGCCTTTGCGCTGGCCAAGCACGTGCGCGACAACGAAGCCCGCAAGGTCGACACCCCGATGTGGGGCGCCGTGGTCTGGAGCGGCTTCTGCCTGGCCATGGCGCTCACGGCCTGGGGTCTGTGGCGCATGGAGATCAACCCCACGTACAAGGCTTTCCTGGGGGTGAGCTGGCTGTTCCTGATCTCCACCGTGTTCACGCTGGCCAAGACGCTGCGCGACGCGCACGAAGCGGCGCTGGCCGACGCGCCTGGCCATCACCACGACGCGACTTGATTCCACCTCAACCAAGGAGATCCCGATGAAGAAACTGATCCTTGCAACCGCACTGGCGCTGGCCCTGGCCGGCGGTGCCCGCGCCCACGGCGGCGCATCCGAACTCAGTGCACTGTCGATGCTGCCGGTGGCCGTCTCGGTGGCCGCACCGGTGGGGCTGCTGTCGGCCGGTGCGGTGTTCACCGTGGTCGCCGTCGAGGCGCTGTCCGACGGCACGGTGTGGGTGCTCGAGCGTGCATCCGACGGCGCGCGGGCCAGCGTCACGCTCAGCGCCGCCGCGGCGGGCGGCGTGTCGGTGCTGGCTGGCACGGCGGTGGTGGCCACCGCGTTCAGCGCCGGCTGGGTGCTGTCGGCGGCCGGCAAGGCCATCGCCTTCATCCCCAATGAAGTCGGCAAGGCGCTGCTCTACAACGAAAGGATCACGCGATGAAGCGCGGCTGCATGCTGCTGGCCGTCGCGGCAGCGGCCGCCCTGGTGAGCGTGGCGCCGGCGCACGCGGGCCGCAACTGCGAGGCGCAGCCGCCGACCGCGATCAACGTGCAGCGTTCGCTGGCACTGGCCGAGCGCACGGCGCAGGCGCTCGACGCCAGCGGCGCCGAGGTCGTGGTGCTGGCCCGCGCCGGGCAAGACCTGGGCAAGTACGGTCTGCGCTGGAGTCACCTGGGTTGGGCCTACCGCGACGGCGCGCAGTGGCGCGTCGTGCACAAGCTCAACCAGTGCGGCAGCGCGCGCGCCGACCTGCACCGCCAGGGGCTGGGAGAATTCTTCATGGACGATCTCTTCGACTACAGCGCCGCCTTTGCCGTGCCAAGCGTCGAGGTCCAGACGCGCATGCGCGCGCTGCTGCATGACAACCGCCGCATCGCTTCGCTGCACACGGTGCACTACAGCATGGTCGCCTACCCCTGGTCGCAGCAGTACCAGCAGAGCAACCAGTGGGCGATCGAAACCCTGGCGTCGGCGCAGGAAGGCGCGGCCACGACGCGCGAGCGTGCCCAGGCCTGGCTGCGCTTGAAGGGCTACGAGCCCACGGCGCTGCGCATCAGCCCGCTGGTGCGCCTGGGCGCGCGCATGACCGCGGGCAACGTCGCCTTCGACGACCACCCCAATCACAAGCGCTACAGCGACCGCATCGAGACCGTGACCGTCGACTCGGTGTTCGACTGGCTGCAGCGCGCCGGGCTGGCGCAGCCTGCTCAGGTGGTGCGTTGAAGCCCGCCCCCGCACTGGAGTCACGATGAGCCGGCGCCACCTGCTGATGGGCTGCTGTGCCGCACTGGGTGCGGGCCTGTTCACCGGACTGGGCTTGCAGGCGGCCGGTTCCTTGCGCAACCCCTGCCGTGGGGTGCTGCCGCGCGACCTGGCGCAGCACAAGGTGGTGCTGGCCGCGCTGCAGGGCCTGGACATGAGTTGCGTCGTGGACACCCACGCGCACCTGCTGGGCACGGGCGATGCCGGCAGCGGCTGCAGTGTCCATCCCAGCATGCAGCAGTGGTGGCACCCTGGCGAGGCGCTGCGCCGCCGAGGCATCCTCAACGCGGCCTGCGTGCCGGCAGACGCACCGTCCATCGACCGCGCGTACGTGCAGCGCCTGGTGTCGCTTGCGGTCGACTTCCCTGCCGGTGCGCGCTGGTGGCTGTTTGCCTTCGAGCAGGCTCACGACAGTCACGGCCGGCCCGACCCCGCACGCAGCACCTTTCATGTACCCGATGCCTACGCGGCGCAGGTGGCGGCGCAACATGCGGATCGCTTCGACTGGGTGGCGTCGATCCACCCCTACCGCGAAGACGCGTTGCAGCGCCTGGACACCGCGCTGGCCGCCGGTGCCCGCGCCCTGAAGTGGCTGCCGAGTGCCATGAACATCGACCTGCGCGACCCGCGCTGCCGGCCCCTTTTCGAGCGGCTGGCGCGTGCCGGCCGCCCGCTCATCGTGCATTGCGGCGAAGAAAAGGCCGTGCCCGGCGCCGGGCGCGACGAGTTGGGCAACCCGCTGCATGTGCGCCGCGCATTGGCGCACGGCGTGCGCGTCGTCATGGCGCATTGCGGCTCGCTCGGCCATGCCATCGACGAAGACCGTACTTCGCGCCCCGAGGTGCCGGCCTTCGAGCTGTTTGCCCGGCTGATGGACGAGGCTGCGCACGGCGAGCGCTTGCTGGGCGATGTCTCGGCCGTGTTCCAGCGCAACCGCACGCCCGAGGTCTGGCGCACGGTGCTGCGGCGGCAGGACTGGCACGCTCGGCTGCTGCACGGCTCGGACCATCCGCTGCCGGGGGTGATGCCGCTGTTCAGCCTGGTCAGCTTGCAACGGGCCGGCCTGCTGGCCGAAGCTGACATCGAGCCCTTGAACCGCGTGCGCGAGCACAACCCGCTGCTGTTCGACCTCGTGCTCAAGCGCCGCTTGCGTACTGGCAGCGCCACGCTGCCGGCCGCTGTCTTCGAAGGCGCCGCACTGCGTGAGAGCCAGCGGCCAGCGGCCTGAGCCACGCCGCATCATGCTTCGATCACCAGGTAGATTCTCGCGTTGCCTGCCTTCGGCCGTGCTGGACAGCCGCGCGTTGAGCCGCTGCAACATCGGCCACGACGATCAATCTACCCAACCTCCCGGAGGTCCCGCCTTGAGCACTGCACAAGACCATCCCAACCAGTTCGCCCTGCTCGGCCAGCGCCGCTTCGGCCCCTTCTTCTGGGTCCAGTTCTTCGGCGCCGGCAATGACAACGTCTTCAAGTTCGCCTTCACCGTGCTCGTCACGTACCAACTGCAGGTGCAGTGGCTGCCGGCTTCGATCGCGGGGCTGGCGATCGGGGCGCTGTTCATCCTGCCCTTCCTGCTCTTCAGCGCCACCAGCGGACAGCTCGCCGACAAGTACCCCAAGGAGGTGCTGATCCGCTTCGTCAAGAGCCTGGAGATCGCCATCATGCTGCTGGCCGGTTATGGCTTCATGCAAGGCAACGTGCCGCTGCTGCTGGCCTGCGTGTTTCTGATGGGCCTGCACAGCACCCTGTTCGGCCCGGTGAAGTTTGCCTACCTGCCGCAGCACCTGAATGAGCGTGAACTGACCGGAGGCAACGGCATGGTGGAGATGGGCACCTTCGTCGCCATCCTGCTGGGCAATGTGGCGGGCGGCTTGTTGATCGCCATGCCAGAAATCGGGTCCACCTATGTCGCCGCTGCGTGTGTGGGCCTGGCGGTGTTGGGCCGCGCGCTGGCGCAGGCCGTGCCGGCCTCACCCGCCACCGACCCCACGCTCACCATCAACTGGAACCCGGTCACCGAAACCTGGCGCAACCTGCAACTGGCGCATGGCAACGTGGTCGTCTTC
>JAYUPN010000379.1:0-18395 GCA_043760065.1 Rubrivivax sp. | reverse complement strand
GTCTTGTCGCAGCCCATCAGCAGCACCACGCCGTCGATCGGGTTGCCGCGGATGCTTTCCTCGACGTCCATGCTGGCCAGGTTGCGGTACAGCATCGCGGTCGGGCGCAGCAGCGTCTCGCCCAGGCTCATGACCGGGAACTCGAGCGGGAAGCCGCCGGCTTCGTAGACGCCGATCTTCACCTGCTCGGCCAGCGTGCGGAAGTGGCTGTTGCAGGGCGTGAGTTCGCTGAAGGTGTTGCAGATGCCGATGACGGGCCGGCCGTCGAACTGGTCGTGCGGCACGCCCTTGCCCTTGACCCAGCTGCGGTAGGCAAAGCCGTCGCGGTCCTGGCGTCCGAACCATTGCTGGCTGCGCAGTTCGTGGGGCTTCTTGCGGGGCTTGTCGGTCATGGTTCCTGGTCCTGCGCCGGCTCGTGCTGGCTTTCCCGGGGGCGGACGACCGGGGCCGTCAGATACTATGGTATGACGATTGAAACCACAGTCGGATAAGCCCTAGGAGTGATCGCCGTGAGCCAACCCCATGTCCTTGCCGTGGCCCGGCTGTCGCCGCTGCTGATGCCGCAGCTGAGCAGCGCCTTCGAGCTGCACGTGCTGCCCGACATGGACGCCGCCGCGCTGCTGTCGGTGGCGCCGCAGGTGCGCGGCATCGCTGCCAGCGGCGACAGCAAGGTGCCTGCGGAACTGATCGCGCAGTTGCCTGCGCTGGAAGTGATCTCGGTCATGGGCGTGGGCTACGACGGCATCGACGTCGCGGCGGCCAAGGCCCGCGGCGTGATGGTCACGCACACGCCCGACGTGCTCAACGACGACGTCGCCGACCTGGCGCTGGGCCTGATGCTCAGCGCGTCGCGCCAGCTGCCTGCGGCCGACCGCTTCGTCCGCGGCGGGCATTGGCTGCAGGGCACCATGCCGCTGGCCCGCAAGATGAGCGGCGCACGCTTGGGGCTCGTCGGCATGGGCCGCATCGGGCAGGCCATCGCGCAGCGCGCGCTGGGTTTCAACATGAAGATCGCCTACACCGCACGCAGCGCCAAGCCGGCGCTGCCCTACACCTTCCATGCCACCGCCGAGGCGCTGGCCGCGCAGGTGGACTTTCTGGTCGTCATCACGCCTGGCGGCGCCGGCACGCGCAGGCTCATCGACGCCCGCGTGCTTCAGGCGCTGGGCCCGAACGGCTTCCTGGTCAACGTGGCGCGCGGCTCGGTGGTCGACGAGGAGGCGCTGATCGAGGCGCTGGAGAAAGGCACCATCGCCGGCGCCGGACTCGACGTATTCGAGGACGAGCCGCGCGTGCCGCAGCGCCTGCTGGACCTGCACAAGGCAGTGCTCACGCCGCACATCGGCAGCGCCACGGCGGCGACGCGGCAGGCGATGGCCGACCTGGCCTTCAACAACCTGTCGGCGCACCTCTCAGGTCGTGCCGTGCCGACGCCCGTGCCCGAGTGCCGGTAGGCGGCGCGACGCGCCGCACGGCGGTCCCCGGGAAAGCCCGAAGCCGGGATGTGTTCAATCATCATACGATAAGACTTCAGGTGCCCATCACCGCCCCAGAGCACCGTCCTTCCACGACTTCGTCAGGAGACGACCCATGCAATTGAAGACGATCGGTTTGGCCTGCGCCTGGATGGCGGCAGGCCTGTTGGCAGCCGGGCCCGTGATGGCCCAGGACAAGCTCACCGTCTGGTGGGCCAAGGGCTACTACAAGGGCGAAGACGATGCGCTCTTCGCAGCCATCAAGAAGTTCGAGACCAAGTACCCCAAGATCAAGGTCGACCTGAGCCTGTACGCGCCGCAGGAGTCGATCCCCAAGTCGGTCGCCGCCATGGACGCCGGCAACCCGCCCGACGTGTCGTACGCCGACGTCTACGACTTCCAGGTCGCTGCCAAGTGGGCCTACGAAGGCAAGCTCGAGGACCTGACGAGCATCATCGATCCGCTGCGCGCCAAGTTCGAGCCGCAGGCGCTGTCGACGGCGTTTCTCTACAACAACGCGACGCAGAGCCGGGCCTACTACGCCTTCCCGATCAAGCAGCAGACCATGCACATCCAGTACTGGAAGGACATGCTGGCCGATGCGGGCTTCAAGGAAAGCGACATCCCCAAGGACTGGAAGGGCTACTGGAGCTTCTGGTGCGAGAAGGTCCAGGCCGGCTACCGCCAGAAGACCGGCAACCGTGCCTTCGGCACCGGCTTCCCGATGGGCGTGGACTCGAGCGACTCGTTCTTCTCGTTCCTGACCTTCATGGACGCCTACAACGTCAAGCTGGTCAGCGATTCGGGCAAGGTGCTGGTCGACGACCCCAAGGTACGTGAAGGCCTGATCAACGCCGTCACCGACTACACCGCGGTCTACGGCAAGGGCTGCACGCCGCCGTCGTCGACGAACTGGAAGGACCCGGAAAACAACGTCGCCTTCCACAACAAGACCATCGCGATGACGCACAACGCGACGATCTCGATCGCTGCCAAGTGGCTGGACGATGGCAACAACGCCACCCTGACCGACGCGCAGCGCGCCACGGCCAAGAAGAACTACAACGAACTCATCGCGACGGCCGGCTTCCCCAACAAGCCCGACGGCAGCAAGATGACCTACCGCGCGGCGGTGAAGGTCGGCGTGATCTTCAAGGACAGCAAGAACAAGGCGGCAGCCAAGCAGTTTGTGGCCTTCATGCTCGACGAGGCCAACCTCACGCCCTACGTCGAAGGCTCGCAGGGCCGCTGGTTCCCGGTCACCAAGGCGGCGCAGCAGAGCCCGTTCTGGAAGAGCGACCCGCACCGCACCACGGTCTACAACCAGTTCATGGCCGGCACGACCTCGTTCGAATTCACCAAGAACTACAAGTTCACGGTGCTCAACAACGAAAACGTCTGGGCCAAGGCGATGAACCGCGTGCTCAACGAGAAGGTGCCGGTGCCGCAGGCCGTGGACGAGATGATCGCCCGCATCAAGACGGTGGCGAATTAGGCCCCCCCGGAGCGCCTGCGGCGCTCCCCCCCAGGAGGGGGCGCCGCCAGCGGCCCGGCAGAGCCGGTTCCGCGGCGGCCGCTTGGTTGCACCTGGGCCGCTTCCCACTTTCCACTTCGTATGACCGCCGCCACGATTCCTGAGCCGACTCCGCGCACGCCTGTCAAGGCGCTGACCCAGTTCGAGTTCTGGGGCCGCATGATGGTGCTGCCCTACCTGCTGATCTTCGTCGTCTTCGTGCTCTACCCGGTGTGCTACGGCCTGTGGCTGGCGCGTGACCCCGGCAACTACGTCAAGCTCGCTGACGACCCGATCTTCTTCCGCACCGCCATCAACACGGTCGTGTTCCTGGTCATCGCGGTCAACCTGAAGATGGCGGTGGCACTGGGCCTGTCGGGTTTCTTCACCAACACCCGCTGGTGGATCAAGGGCCTGGCGCTGCTGTTCATCCTGCCGTGGGCGCTGCCTTCGATCCCGACCATCCTGTCGGTGCGCTTCATGCTCAATCCGGAGTGGGGCGTGATCAACAGCACCTACTTCCGCATGACCGGGCTGGACGGCCCCAACTGGCTGAACGACCCGACGCTGGCGCTGAGCTTCTCGATGCTGATGCACATCTGGAAGAGCCTGCCGTTCTGGACGCTGATCCTGCTGGCCGGCCGGCTGGCCATCCCGTCTGAACAGTACGAAGCCGCCAGCGTCGACGGCGCCTCGCGCTGGCAGAAGTTTCGCTTCATCACCTGGCCTTCGATGAAGGGGCTGTACCTGACCTCGACGATCCTGAGCCTGATCTGGACGCTGGGCGACTTCAACAGCGTCTACCTGCTCACCGGCGGCGGTCCGGCCGACCTGACGCATGTGCTGGCGACGCTGGGCATCCGCTACCTGCGGCTGGACCAGATCGCGCTGGCCATGGCCAGCATCGTCGTGGCCTTGCCTTTTGTGCTGCCGCTGGTTTACGTGATGATGAAACGCCTGTCCAAATGAAGCGCAAGGCCATCATCAACGAAGCGCAGCTGCTGCTGATCGGCATCCCGGTGCTGTTGTGGACGCTGATCCCGGTCTACCACATGGTGCTGTTCGCGATCTCCGAGCGCGACTCGGCGACCTCGGGCCGGCTGTGGCCGAAGAACCCGACGCTGGACAACTTCCGTGTCGTCTTCGAGCAGAAGCACCTGTACCTGCAGCACTTCTGGCAGCAGCTGGGCAACTCGCTCGTCATCGCCGTCTCGGTGGGCGTGCTGACGTTGCTGGTGGCCACTTTCGCTGCCTTCGCGATCAGCCGCCTGAAGGTGCGCGGCGGCCGCACGGTGATGAACATGGCGCTCTTCACCTACTTCATTCCGGCGGCCTTCCTGGCGGTGCCGATGTACAAGACGATGGCCAACTACGGCCTGCTCGACAACAAGTGGTCGATGGTGCTGGCGATGGTGACGATCGCGTCGCCCTACTGCATCTGGGTGCTCAAGCAGGCCAGCGACAAGCTGCCTTGGGAGCTGGACGAAGCCGCGCGCATGGACGGCGCCACGCCGTTGCAGCTGTTCCGCCTGGTCTACGTGCCCTTGATGGTGCCCAGCCTGGTGGCGGTGGGCACCTATTCGCTGCTGCTGGCCTGGAACGAGTACCTCTACGGCTTCTTGCTGCTGAGCAAGGAGACCGACCTCACGCTGGCGGTGGCACTGGGCAACTTCCTGGGCGCCGACGACTCGCCCTGGGAACTGCTGATGGCCACCGGCTTCGTCTATGCGCTGCCGCCCGCGGCCATCTACTACGCCTTCAAGCGCTACATGGTCGGCGGCCTCACGGCCGGCGCCGTGAAATCATGAACCACCCCCGTAGCGGCTTCGCCGCTCCCCCTCAAGGGGGCAACGCCAGCGGCCCGGCAAAGCCGGTTCCGCGGCGTTTGCTGGATGCACACCTGGCCCATTGCGGCTAGCAGCAGAGCGATACATGGCAACGGTCACCTTCAAGAACATCCAGAAGTCCTACGGCAAGGTCAAGGTCATCCACGGCCTGGGCTTCCACATCGCTGACGGCGAGTTCGTCGTGCTCGTCGGCCCCAGCGGCTGCGGCAAGAGCACGCTGCTGCGCATGCTGGCCGGGCTGGAAGAGATCAGCGGCGGCGAGATCCTGATCGACGGCAAGGTCGTCAACGACCTCGAAAGCAAGGACCGCGACATCGCGATGGTGTTCCAGAGCTACGCCCTGTACCCGCACATGACGGTGCGCGAGAACATGGGCTTCAGCCTGCGCCTGCGCAAGGCCGATGGGGCCACCACCGCCGAGCGCGTGGCCAAGGCCGCCGGCATCCTCAACCTCGACGCCTTGCTCGACCGCTTCCCGCGCGAGCTCTCGGGCGGCCAGCGCCAGCGCGTGGCGATGGGCCGCGCCATCGTGCGCGACCCCAAGGTCTTTCTCTTCGACGAGCCGCTGTCCAACCTCGACGCCAAGCTGCGCGTGGCGATGCGCGCCGAGATCAAGGCGCTGCACCAGCGGCTGAAGACGACCACCGTCTACGTCACGCATGACCAGATCGAGGCCATGACGATGGCCGACCGCATCGTCGTCATGCACGACGGCATCGTCGAGCAGATCGGCACGCCGCTGGAACTCTTCGACCGGCCCGGCAACCTCTTCGTCGCGCAGTTCATCGGCAGCCCGTCGATGAACGTCTTCCGCGGCACGGTGCGCGGCAGCAGCGTCGAAGCGCTGGGTGCGCGCTGGCCGCTGCCGGCGGGCTTCGGGCGCGAAGGGCAGGCGGTGGACTACGGTATTCGGCCCACCGACCTCGTGCTGGCCGACCAGGGCGTGCCGGCCAGGGTGGTGGTGGTCGAGCCCACCGGCGCCGAGACCGAGCTCCTGCTCCAGGTCGGCCACGGCGACGCCGTGCAGGAGCTCGTGCTCGTCATGCACGGGCGCACGGGCGCGATGCCCGACGACACCGTGCACCTGGCGCTCGATGCGGCCAAGGCCCACGTCTTCGACGCCCAGGGCGGCGCGCGCCTGGGCTGAAGCATCTCAGCCGATGAGCGCCAGCAAAGTCAGCCGCATCGTCGTCATGGGTGTCAGCGGCTGCGGCAAGAGCACCTTGGCGCAAGCGCTGGCGCAGCGCCTGGGGCTGCCGTTCATCGAGGGCGACGAACTGCACCCGCCGCGCAACGTGGCGCTGATGGCCGCGGGCACGCCGCTCACCGACGAAGACCGCAGCGGCTGGCTGCAGGCCATCGCAGCGCGACTGGCCGCCGCCCAGTCCACCGGCGCTGTGGTGGCGTGCTCGGCGCTCAAGCGCAGCTACCGCGACGTGTTGCGAGCCGGCGCGCCGGACCTGCGCCTGGTGCACCTGAGCGGGTCCGACAGCGTGCTCGCGCAGCGCATGCACGCCCGCACGGGCCACTACATGCCGGCCACGCTGCTGCGCAGCCAGCTCGACACGCTGCAGCCGCCGGCCGCCGACGAGCACGCGGTGGTGCTCAACATCGAGTCCCCGCCCGAGCAGATGCTGGCTGCCATCTGCCGGCAGTGGGACATACCGGCGCCTGAAAGGTCACACGCGATGGAATTCACGAAGCTCATCCTCGACACCGGCCCCGACGGCCGGGCCCGCTTCCGTGAAGAACCGGTGCCGCTGAGCGAAGGCAAGCCGATGGCGCGGCTGTCAGTGCTGATGCCCAGCGCTGGCCTGCAGCTGCGCATGAGCCCGGTCGGTTTTCGCAGCGACTTCCACTGCACCGAGAACCCGCAGTGGCTGTTCGTGCTGGGCGGGCAGATGGAGATCGGCCTGCAGGACGGCACCTCGCGCGTCTTCGGTCCCGGCCAGCACTTCTATTCCGCCGACACCTTGCCCGCCGGCGCCACCTTCGATTCGCGGCTGCACGGCCACTGGAGCCGGCAGGTGGGGCCGGATCCGCTGGTCACGGCCTTCGTGCGCGCATGATCAAGAACGTGCACGGCAACACGCTGGACCGCCTGGGCGAGTCCATCGTCGCCGGCCGCTACCCGCCGGGCAGTGCGGTGCCGCCCGAGCCCACACTGTGCGAGGAGCTGGGCGTCAGCCGCACGGTGGTGCGCGAAGCCGTCAAGTCGCTGGTCGCCAAGGGCTTGATCACCACCGGCCCCAAGGTCGGCACGCGCGTTCAGCCCGAAGAGCAGTGGAACTGGTTCGACCCCGACGTCGTCGGCTGGCACAGCAAGGCCGGCCTGTCGCGCGAGTTCCTGCGCGAAGTGCAGGAACTGCGCCGCATCGTCGAGCCCGCCGCGGTGCGCCTGGCGGCCGACCGCGCCACGGCGCAGGACATCGCCGGCATCGAAGCCGCCTACGCCGGCATGAAGGACGCCATCGAACACGGCGGCGACTACGTGCGCCACGACCTGGCCTTCCACCAGGGCCTGCTGCGCGCCTGCCACAACCGCATGCTGGTGCAGATGAGCAAGGCGCTCGGCGCGCTGCTGCGCACGGCGTTCGAGATCTCGACGACGCGGCCCGACGGGCCGGCGACCTCGCTGCCGTTTCACCGCACGGTGCTCGACGCGGTGATCGCGCGTCACCCCGTCAAGGCCGAGCGCGCCGCGCTGTTCCTCATCGACAGCGCACGCGACGACATCGAGCAGGTGCTGGCGTCGCGGCGCAAGTTGCCGTCGGTGTCGGCGCCGGCGCAGCGGCTGAAGGGCCGTGTTGCAGCCGCTACCAAGGAGTCCTTCCGATGAGAGTGCTGATCACCGGCGGCGCCGGTTTCGTGGGCGCACGGCTGGCGCGCACGCTGCTGGCCCAGGGCCAGCTGGCGGGCCGGCGCATCGAGCAGATCGTGCTCAGCGACCAGGTGTCGGCGCCGGCGGACCTGCAGGCCGATGCCCGCGTGCAGTCGCGCGTGAGCCCCTTGCTCGCCGCCTGCGAGGGCCTGCGCGACGAACCCTTCGACGGCGTCTTCCACCTCGCGTCGGCGGTGTCGGGCGAATGCGAAGCCGACTTCGACCTCGGCCTGCGCAGCAACCTGGACAGCACGCGCGCGCTGCTCGACGCATTGCGTCACCGCACCAGCCAGGGCGGGGCGCCGACGCGGCTGGTGTTCTCGAGCTCGATCGCGGTCTTCGGGCCCGACCCTGCGTACCCGTTCCCGGCGCAGGTCGGCGACGACACGTTGCCGACGCCGCAGACCAGCTACGGCACGCACAAGCTGATCTGCGAGCACCTGATCGCCGACTACACGCGCAAGGGCTACATCGACGGCCGCGCCGCGCGGCTGATGACGGTGACGGTGCGGCCGGGCCGGCCCAACGGCGCTGCCAGCTCGTTCTTCAGCGGCATCATCCGCGAGCCGCTGGCCGGCGTCGAATCGGTGTGCCCGGTGGCGCCCGAGGTGCAGCACCCGGTGTCGTCGCCGCAGCGCACGGTGCAGGGGCTGATCGCGGTCTACGAGGCCAGCCGCGAGGTCTTCGTCGGCCGCACGGCGATCAACCTGCCGGGGCTGAACGTGTCGGTGCAGCAGATGCTCGACGCGCTGGCCGCGGTGGCCGAGCCGAAGGTGAGGGCGCTGGTGCGCTTCGAGCGCGACGCCGCCATCGCCGGCATCGTCGCCAACTGGCCACGCGGCGCGCGGCCGGGGCGCGCTGCAGCACTGGGCCTGCAGCCGGAGTCGAACTTCGAAGACATCATCCGGCAGTACATCGCCGACAGCGCGGCCACGCCCGCGGCCTTGAGAGGGTTGAACGCATGAACCAGATCGATCTGAAGGGCCGCGTCGCGGTCGTCACCGGCGGTGCGCAAGGCATCGGCTACGCCATCTGCGAGCGGCTGCTGCAAAGCGGCGCACGCGTCGTCATCTGGGACAGCGACAGCGCCAAGACGGAAGCGGCCACCGCGGCATTGCAGGCCCATGGGCCGGTGCGCGGACAGGTGGTGGAATTGACCGACGACGCGGCAGTGGCCACCGCCACGGCGACGGCCGTCGCCGCCGACGCGCGCATCGACATCCTGGTCAACAACGCCGGCATCACCGGCGGCAACGCCACCACCTGGGACCTCGACCCTGCCGTCTGGCGCCGCGTCGTCGAGGTCAACCTGATCGCGCCGTACCTGACCTGCCGCCACGTCGTGCAGCAGATGCTGAAGACCGGCTACGGGCGCATCGTCAACATCGCCAGCGTCGCCGGCAAGGAAGGCAATCCCAACGCCAGCCACTACAGCGCCAGCAAGGCCGGCCTGATCGCGCTGACCAAGAGCCTGGCCAAGGAAGTGGCGACCAAGGGCATCCTCGTCAACGCCATCACGCCGGCGGTGGCCAGGACGGCGATGTTCGAGCAGATGACGCAGGCCCACATCGACTACATGCTGGGCAAGATCCCGATGGGCCGCTTCCTGGAAGTGCAGGAAGCAGCGGCGATGGTGGCCTGGCTGGCCAGCGAGGAGTGTTCCTTCAGCACCGGCGCGGTGTTCGACCTGACCGGCGGCCGCGCGACTTACTGAGCGCGGCGCCCGGCGACCGGGTACATCGGGTCGGTGTAGCCGAAGGTGGACGCGTGGCCCGGCGGCACGCGCGCGTCGACCCAGGCTTCGTCCTCGGGCGTCACCCGCACCGCCAGCGCGGCGATGTAGTCCTGCCACTGCGCCAGCGTTCGCGGGCCGCCGATGACGCCGCCCACCAGCCGGTTGTTCAGCACCCAGGCGATGGCCAACTGCGACGGGCTGACGCCCTGCGCGGCGGCGTGCGCGGCGAAGTCCTGCGCCAGCAGCAGCGACTCGCGCCGCCACTCGGTCTGCATCAGCCGCTTGTCGGCGCGCGCGGCGCGGCTGTCGGGCGGCGGTTCGGCGTCGGGCTTGTACTTGCCGCTGAGCACGCCGCGCGCCAGCGGGCTGTAGGTCACCGCGCCCAGGCCGTAGTGGGCGCAGGCCGGCAGCAGTTCGACCTCGATGCCGCGTGTCACGGCGCTGTACGGCGGCTGCAGCGCGACCGGCTGCGGCACGCCCATCTGCCGCGACAGCTCGACGATGCGCGCCAGCCGCCAGCCGCGGAAGTTGGACAGGCCCCAGTGCAGCACCTTGCCCTGCTCGATCAGGCGGGCCATCGTGGCCACCGTCTCTTCCATCGGCGTCGCCTCGTCGTCGCGGTGCAGGTAGTAGAGGTCGATCCAGTCGGTGCCCAGGCGGCGCAGGCTGTGCTCGACGGCCTGGGTGATCCAGCGCCTTGACGTGCCGCGTTGATTGGGGTCGTCGCCCATCGCGTTGGCGACCTTGGTGGCCAGCACCCAGCGCGGGCGGTCGGCCTTGATGAGCCGCCCGACGATGCGCTCGGACTCGCCCTTGGCGTAGACGTCGGCGGTGTCGATGGCGTTGATGCCGGCCGCGCGCGTGGCGTCGACGATGGCGGTGGCATCGGCTTCGTTGGTCTGGTCGCCGAACATCATCGTGCCCAGCCACAGGGGCGACACCTTCAGGCCGCTGGCGCCGAGATGGCGGTACTCCACGACTAGCCGATCCTGCCCAGCAGCAGGTACTCCATCAGCGCCTTCTGCACGTGCAGGCGGTTCTCGGCCTCGTCCCAGACCACGCTCTGCGGCCCGTCGATGACCTCGGCTGTGACTTCCTCGCCGCGGTGCGCGGGCAGGCAGTGCATGAACAGGGCCTCGGGCTGCGCGACGGCCATCATCTCGTCGTCCACGCACCAGTCGACGAAGGCCTTGCGGCGCTCTTCGTTCTCGGTCTCGTAGCCCATGCTCGTCCAGACGTCGGTGGTGACGAGGTGCGCGCCTTCGCAGGCCTGCATCGGGTGGTTGAAGAGCTTGTAGCAGTCGCGATTGCGGACACCGGCCACGGTGGCATCGACCTCGTAGCCGCTGGGCGTGCTGACGTGCACCGTGAAGCCCAGGATCTCGGCCGCCTGCAGCCAGGTGTTGGCCATGTTGTTGCCGTCCCCGACCCACGCCACCACCTTGCCCTCGATGCTGCCGCGGTGCTCGATGTAGGTGAAGATGTCGGCCAGGATCTGGCACGGGTGGTACTCGTTGGTCAGGCCGTTGATGACCGGCACGCGCGAGTGCGCGGCAAAGCGCTCCAGCATGTCCTGCGCATAGGTGCGGATCATCACCAGGTCGCACATGCGGCTGATGACGCGCGCGGTGTCCTCGGCAGGCTCGGCGCGGCCGAGGTGGCTGTCGCTGGTGGTCAGGTGCACCACCGAGCCGCCCATCTGGTACATGCCGGCCTCGAAGCTGACGCGCGTGCGCGTGCTGGCCTTCTCGAAGATCATCGCCAGCGTGCGGTCCACCAGCGGCTGGTAGCGCTCGTAGTTCTTGAAGCGCGTCTTGATGATGCGCGCGCGCTCGAAGAGGTAGGCGTACTCCTCGGCGCGGAAGTCCTTGAACTGCAGGTAGTGCCGCATCAGGCTGGGGCCGGGTTTCATGCCGGGTTTCATGCTTCCGCGAGGAAAGCCTTGACCAGCGGGCACAGGATGGCCGCCATCTGGCGCGCCTCGTCGGCGCTCAGGATCAGCGGCGGCACCAGTCGGATGACGCTGTCGGCGGTGACGCTGATCATCAACCCGGCCTCGGCCGCACGCGCCAGCAGCACGCCGCAGGGGCGGTCGAGTTCGATGCCGATCATCAGCCCCGCGCCGCGGATCTCCTTCACGCCGGTCGCGCCCGCCAGGCCGCTGGCGAGCGCATCGCGCAGCACCGCGCCGACCGTGGCGGCATTGGCCATCACGCCGTCTTCTTCCATGATGCGCAGCGTCTCGACGCCGGCGCGCATGGCCAGCGGGTTGCCGCCGAAGGTGGTGCCGTGGTTGCCCGGGCCGAGCACGTTGACGGCCTTCGGGCCGACGACGATGGCGCCGATCGGCACGCCCGAGCCCAGCCCCTTGGCCAGCGGCATGACGTCGGGCTGGATGCCGGCCCACTGGTGCGCGAACCACTTGCCGGTGCGGCCGATGCCGCACTGCACTTCGTCGAGCATCAGCAGCCAGCCCTGGCGGTCGCACAGCTGGCGCAGGCCCTGCAGGTACTCCCAGCGCGAGGGGTTGATGCCGCCTTCACCCTGGATGGTTTCCAGGAACACCGCCACCACGTCCGGGTTGCTGCGGGCGACGGCCTCGACCGCTGCCAGGTCGTTCATCGGCACGCGCACGAAGCCCTCGACCAGCGGCTCAAAGCCTTTCTGCACCTTCGGGTTGCCGGTGGCCGACAGGGTGGCGATCGAGCGGCCGTGAAAGGCACCCTCGTAGACGATGATCTCGGGCCGGGCGATGCCCTTGTCGTGGCCGAACTTGCGCGCGATCTTCCGTGCGCCCTCGTTGGCCTCGAGGCCCGAATTGCAGAAGAACGCGGCGCTCAGCCCCGACAGCTCGCACAGCTTGGCGGCCAGTTGCTCCTGCAGCGGCACCTCGTAGTAGTTGCTGCTGTGGATCATCTTGCCGATCTGGTCCTGCAGCGCCGGCACCAGCTTGGGGTGCGCGTGGCCGAGCGTGTTGACGGCAATTCCGCCCAGCCCGTCCAGGTACTTGCGGCCCTGCGTGTCCCACAGCCAGCAGCCTCGGCCGTGCGACAACGCGAGCGGCAGGCGGCCGTACGTGTTCATCACATGCGGCATCGGGCCAAGGGCGGCTTGGACCACGGCGGGGTCGGGTGCGTTCATCGACGGTTTCCTTGTGGGTCGCTGCAAAACAAAAGCCGGTCGGTGACGCATCGGTCACGGGCCGGCGGATCTCGATTCTAAAGGCGGGTCGGCGCGGTGACGATGAAGCGCTTGACGCCATCTTCCCAGGCACGCGCCATGCATGCTGCGACGCAACACATCCAGGGCACAATGATGCCCGCACCAGCCGTGCTCGGCCTTCGTCGCCTGGCTGCGGCCGATCGGGCAGGGCTGTGTGCCTTGCCTCCTTTGATGACCACCCAAAAGCCCCGTCAGTACTACATCCAGGGCCTCACGCTCGAGGGTCGCACCTTCAGGCCCAGCGACTGGGCCGAACGGCTGGCCGGCGCGATGTCCAGCTTCCGCCCCGGCGGCGGCAAGGGCGGCATCGGCTCGTTCATCGGCTACTCGCCGTACTGCGTGCCGCAGGTGATCGACGGCGTGAAGTGCGTGCTGGTGAACGAAGCGCTGCGGGGCATCGAGCCGATGGCCTGGGACTTCGTGATGAACTTCGCCCGTGACAACCAGCTTCAGGTGGCCGAGGTCTGCGTGCTGGCGGACGCCGAGCCGGCGCTCAAGCAGTAGCGCGTTCCCGCGGGCTCCGCTTGTCGCTGGCGAAAGGCAAGCCTGAAACGACGAAGGGCCCGCCGAAGCGGGCCCTTGTTGCATTTGCAGCAGCCGGGATCAGGCGGCCAGCGCGAGCGACTTGACCTTGGCCGACAGGCGGCTCTTCAGCCGGGCGGCCTTGTTCTTGTGGAACACGCCCTTGTCGGCGACCGAGTCGATCACGCTCTGCGCGGTCTTGAAGGTCTCGACGGCCTTGGCCTTGTCGCCGCCGGTGACGGCCTTCTGGACGTTCTTGACGACGGTGCGGAAGCGCGAACGCAGCGCGGTGTTGGCGGCGTTGAGCACCACGTCCTGGCGGGCGCGCTTGCGGCCCGAGGCGAGGCGAACGGTCTTCTTCTTGGCTTTGGACGAGGTGGCCATGCGTGTGCGGTTGGTTGAAACTGTAAATGCAAAGACCGTCGAGTATAGCACGCTGCATTGGCAGCAGCCAAGGGGGCGCAGGTGCCTGCCTATAATGCGCCCCGACGTGCGGCTGTTTCGCGCCGCTGCCGACAGCCTCCCGCCGTGGGATCCGCGCCACTGCCCCGCACCCACCGCCGCCCCGACGCGGGTGCCTTGCCCGGCGCCACCAACCCAGGCCGCCCCGACCCCGCCCGTGAACCTGCTCAAGGCTGCATCCACCGTTTCCCTGCTGACGCTGCTGTCGCGCGTGACCGGCCTGGTGCGCGAGCAGCTGATCGCCGCCAGCTTCGGCGCCAGCGGCGCCACCGACGCCTTCAACGTCGCCTTCCGCATCCCCAACCTGTTCCGGCGCCTGTTTGCCGAGGGCGCGTTTTCGCAGGCCTTCGTGCCCTTGCTGGCGGCCACCCGCAGCGACCACGGCGACGACGCCACGCACGAGCTGATCGATGCCGTGGCCACCGTGCTGGCCTGGGCGCTGCTGGCGACCTGCGTCGTCGGCGTCGCGGCGGCGCCTGTGCTGGTGTGGATGATGGGCTCGGGGCTGGAGCGGTTCGACAGCGCGGTGGTCATGACGCGCTGGATGTTCCCCTACATCGGCTTCATGTCGCTGGTGGCGCTGGCCGCCGGCGTACTCAACACCTGGAAGCGCTTTGCGGTGCCGGCGGTGGCGCCGGTGCTGCTCAACGTGTGCGTCATTGCCGCCGCCTGGTGGGGCTCGCCGGCGCTGCAGGCGCGCGGCATCGAGCCCATCTACGCGCTGGCCGGCGGCGTCATGCTCGGCGGCGTGTTGCAGCTGGCGGCCATGCTGCCGGCGCTGGCGGCCATTGGCGGCCTGCCGCGCATCGGCCTGCTGCCCGGCGCCATCGCGCGGGCCTGGCGCCACCCCGGCGTCAAGCGCGTGCTGCAGAACATGGCACCGGCCCTGCTGGGCGTGTCGGTGGCGCAGATCTCGCTGCTCATCAATACCCAGATCGCGACCCACGTGGCGGTGGGCGCGGTGTCGTGGTTGACCTACGCCGACCGGCTGATGGAGTTCCCGACCGCCCTGCTGGGCGTCGCGCTGGGCGTCGTGCTGCTGCCGCAACTGTCGGCGGCCCAGGCGCGCCAGGACGGGGTCGAGTTCTCCGGCATGCTCGACTGGGGCCTGCGCCTGGTGGTCATGCTCGCACTGCCGTGCGCGCTGGCGCTGCTGATCTTTCCGGTGGGCCTGGTCAGCGTGCTCTACCACTACGGTCAGTTCCGGGCCGAGGACGTGGCGATGACGGTGCTGGCGCTGCGCGGCTACGGCGCCGGGCTGCTGGGGCTGGTGGCGATCAAGGTCCTGGCGCCGGCGTTCTACGCCCGCCAGGACCTGCGCACGCCAGTGAAGATTGCCGTCTTCGTGCTGCTCGCGACCCAAGCCCTCAACGTCGTGCTGGTGCCCTGGCTGGGCCACGCCGGCCTGGCGCTGTCGATCGGCCTGGGCGCACTCGTCAACGCCGCGCTGCTGCTGGGCGGCCTGCTGCGGCGCGGTGTCTACAAGCCGCAGCCGGGCTGGCTGGGATTCGGCTGGCGGTTGGCGCTGGCCAACGCGGCGCTCGGCGCGGCGCTGGCCTGGGCGGCGTGGCGCATCGACTGGATCGGGCTGCAGGCCCACTGGGGCCAGCGCGCGGCGGCCGTGGCGGCCGTGCTCGCGGGCGTGGCGCTGCTGTACTTCGCCGTGCTGCTGGCCTGCGGCATGCGGCCGCGGCAGTTCATGCGCCGCGGCTGACCTACACTGGCGCGAATGGCCGGACACCTGCATTTCGACGCGCCCAGCGCGCTGGACTACTTTGCCGCCCTGGTCGCCGAAGACACGGGCTTCCCGCTGCTGGAAGCGGCGGCGGCCATCGCGCAGGACGACGACCCGGGCCTCGACGTCCAGGCCGTGCTGGCGCAGGTCGACGAACTGGCCGCGCGGCTGCAGCGCCGCATCCCGGCCGACGCCGCGCCGCTGCAGCGGCTGCGGCTGCTCAACCGCTTCTTCTTCCAGGAGCTGGGCTTCGCGGGCAACGTCAACAACTACTACGACCAGCGCAACAGCCTGCTGCCGGCGGTGCTGCAGAGCCGGCGCGGCATCCCGATCACGCTGGCGGTGCTGTACGTCGAGCTCGCGGCGTCTGCCGGGCTCAAGGCGCAGGGCATCTCGTTCCCGGGCCACTTCCTGGTCAAGGTGACGATGCCGCGCGGCGAGGTCGTGCTCGACCCCTTCAGCGGCCAGTCGCTGTCGCGCGAGGACCTCGAAGAAAGGCTGCTGCCCTTTCGCCAGCAACAGGGTGCCTTGGGCGACGACGAGGTGCCGCTGGGCCTGTTCCTGCTACCGGCCACGGGGCGCGACCTCATCGCCCGCATGTTGCGCAACCTCAAGGAGATCCACCGCAGCCACTGCGACTGGCTGCGCCTGGAGCGCGTGCAGGCGCGACTGGTGGTGCTGCTGCCCACGGCCTGGGACGAAAGGCGCGACCACGCGCTGGTGCTCGCCGAGCTCGGCGCCCACCGCCGCGCCGCGGTGTCGCTGGCGCTGTACCTGCAGCACCGCGCCGACGCTGCCGATGCCGAGTCGTTGCGCCGCCACTTGGCAGCATGGCAGGGCGGTCAATGAGCGCGCAAGGCGCGGACGCGGCATGAAGCAGATTCCGCTGGCCATCGGGCCCGAGTCGCAGCCCGGGTTCGACAACTTCCTCCCCGGCACCAACACCGCCGCGCTGCAGCACCTGCGGCAGTTGCAGCTGCCCGGCACGCCGCTGTACCTGTGGGGGCCTGGTGGCTGCGGCAAGACCCATCTCCTGCAGGCCCTGGCCGCGCGCTGCCTGGCTGCGGGCCAGGCCGTGGGCTGGTTCGATGCGGCCGACCGCCAACCCTGGCTGCTGTCGCCCGCCTGGTCGCTGGTGGTGCTGGACCGCTGCGACACGCTCGACGACACCGCGCAGCACGCCGCCTTTGCGCTCTTCGAAGAAGCCGCAGCACATGGCGTGCAGTGGGCTGCCGCGGGCCGCCTGCCGCCGGTCGACCTGGGCCTGCGCGACGACCTGCGCACGCGGCTGGCCTGGGGCCACGTCTTCGCCTTGCAGCCGCTGCCCGACGCCGAGACCCGCGCGGCGCTGCGGCGCGAGGCCGACCGGCGCGGCATCTTCCTGTCCGACGAGGTGATGGACTTCCTGCTGACGCGCTTCGAACGCGACCTGGGCCACCTGATGCGCTTGCTGAACCGGCTGGACGAGTACGGCCTGTCCAAGGCCCGGCGCATCACGGTGCCGCTGGTGCGTCAGATGCTGTCCGAAGAAGGGCTCGACGAGGAGGGTGCTGCATGATCGCGCGCGGCTGCTCGGCGGCAGCGGCAATGGGCCGTGCGGTGCGCGCAGCATGAGGCTGACGCTGTTCGACCTCGACGGCACCCTGCTGCCCGGGGACTCGGACCACGCTTTCGGCGAATGGATCATTGCGCTGGGCTGGGCCGACCGCGCCGCCTACCAGCAGCGCAACGACGCCTTCTATGCCGACTACCAGGGCGGCCGGCTGGACATTCACGCCTACATCGAGTTCTGCACCGCGCCGTGGCGCCACCGCGACGCCGCGGCGCTCGAAGCCGCGACGCAGGGCTTCCTGTCTCAGGTCGTGCAGCCGATGCTGCGGCCGGCGGCGCTGGACCTGGTGCGCCGGCACCAGGCGGCGGGCGACGCGGTGGCGCTGGTCACCGCCACCAACGACTTCATCACGCGGCCGATCGCAGGCCTGTTCGGGCTTCACGAGCTGATTGCCACCGACCTGGCGCGCGACGCGGCAGGCCGCGTGCTGGGCACGATCGCGGGCGTGCCCGCGTTCCGCGAGGGCAAGGTCACGCGTGTCGGACAATGGCTGGCCGGGCGCAGGCAGAGCCTGGACGATTTCGAACGCTGCACCTTCTACAGCGACTCCACCAATGACCTGCCGCTGCTCGAGCGCGTCAGCCACCCCGTGGCCACCAACCCCGGCCCTGCGCTCGAGCGCATCGCGCGCGAGCGCGGCTGGCCCGTTCTGAAACTCTTCACATGATCAAGAAATTCATCAAGCGGCTGCTGGGCCAGGGCGAAGCGCCTGCCACCGAGCCCGCGGTGCCTGCTGCGCCCGTGATCCCGCTGGGTGCGCGCGTCGAGGTGCCGGCCAGCGAGCACCGCATCGACGCCACGCTGCTCGACGCCAACGCCGTGCGCGTCGTCAAGACGCTCAAGGACGCCGGCTTCGAGACCTACATCGTCGGCGGCGCGGTGCGCGACCTGCTGGTCGGGCTGCGGCCCAAGGACTTCGACGTCGCCACCAACGCCACGCCCGAGCAGGTCAAGGCGCTGTTCCGGCGCGCCTTCATCATCGGCCGGCGCTTCCGCCTCGTGCACGTCGTGTTCGGCCGCGGCCGCGAGCACGAGACGATCGAGGTCTCGACCTTCCGCGCCTACCTCGACGCCGCCGCCGCCGAGCAGGTGGCCGGCAACGAGAAGACCAGCCGCTCGGCGATGGCCGACAAGACGCACGTCGTCGACGCCGAAGGCCGCGTGCTGCGCGACAACGTCTGGGGACCGCAGATCGAGGACGCCGCCAGGCGCGATTTCACGGTCAACGCGATGTACTACGAACCGATCACGCAGATCGTGGTCGACTACCACGGCGGCATGGCCGATTCACGGGCCCGGCTGCTGCGCATGATCGGCGACCCCGAGCTGCGCTACCGCGAAGACCCGGTGCGCATCATCCGCGTCGTGCGCTTTGCGGCCAAGCTCGGCTT
>JAYUPN010000378.1:0-6222 GCA_043760065.1 Rubrivivax sp. | reverse complement strand
GGGCGACGGAGCGGCGCAACCCGCAATCGACGGCGCGCGCCGCGCATGCCGCGCTGCGCGAGGAGTGGGTGCGCGCGCTGTCGGGCCAGAGCGGCTCGGAGATCGTCGCGGTGCAGACGCTTCGCAACTCGCTGATGTCGGCGACCATCAGCGCTTCCACCGCTGCGCTGGCGCTGGTGGGCACGCTGTCGCTCACGGTGTCGAACGCCTCGCAGGGGCTCGGGCTGTTCGGGCTCACGCGGCTGTCCCCGGGACTGGTGATCGAGCTGATGCTGCTCGCGACACTGTTCGCGTCCTATGTGTGTTCGGCCACCGCGATGCGCTACTTCAGCCACGCAGGGTTCGTGATGTCGCTGCCGGTGGCGTCGCCCGAGCGGGAGTCCAGGCTGTCGACCGCGATCGACTACGTGCGCCGCGCGGGTTCGCTGTACGGCTGGGGCTTGCGCGCATTCTTCCTGGTGGCGCCGCTCATCGCCGGGATGATCCAGGCGTTCGCGATGCCGCTGGCGAGCCTCGCGCTGGTGCTGGTGCTGCGCGCGCTCGACCGGCGGTCGCAGTAGCGCTGGCGTCATGCAGAGGCTGCCGTGCACGTCCTGCTGATCGAAGACGATGGTCTGGTCGCCAGCGGCATCGTCGCCGGGTTGCGCCTGCTCGGCCTGACGGTCGACCGCGTCGATACCGCCGCAAAGGCCCGCGGTGCATTGGCCGCGTCGCACTTTGATGTCTGCGTGCTCGACCTCGGTCTGCCCGACGAAGACGGCCTCGTGCTGCTCGCCCGTTGGCGCGCCCAGGGGCAGGCGGTCCCGGTCCTGGTGCTGACGGCGCGAGACGCGCTGGAACATCGCGTCCAGGGCCTGCGCACCGGCGCCGACGATTATTTGCTCAAGCCCTTTGAGCTCGATGAACTGGTCGCGCGGCTGCATGCCCTGGTGCGCCGTGCCGGCGGCCGCAGCAGCGACGTGGTCGAGCACGGCAGCCTGTCGTTCAGCGCTTCCAGCGCCGAGGTGCGGCTGCAAGGCGTGCCGGTCGAGCTGTCGCGCCGGGAACTGGCGTTGCTGCGCGCGCTGCTGCAGAACCCGGGCCGCATCCTGAGCCTGGAGCAACTCCAGGCCAGCCTGTACGGCTTCGAGACCGATGTGGAAAGCAACGCAGTCAACGTGCACATCCACCACCTGCGCCGCAAGCTCGGTCCTTCGATCGTCGAGACGGTGCGCGGCCTGGGCTACCGGCTGGGCCGGGCCGACGCAGCGGATACGGAGCAGCGATGACGTTGCGCCTGCGCCTGGTCGCCATCATCGGGCTGTCGCTCACGCTGCTGTGGAGCGGGGTCGCGCTGTGGATGTTCACGGGCGTGCGCGAGCAACTGCGCAGCGCCCTGGACGAGCGCCTGGCTGCTTCGGCGCGCATGGTGGCGGGCCTGGTCGCGCGCCTTCCGGCGGATCGCCTGCATCTCAGCGGGCCCACGGCCTTGCCATTGGATGTGATCGCGCGCGACGGCCTGGCGTGCGAGGTCAGCCTGGTGCGCAGCGAGGTGGCGGTACAGCCCATCGCGCGCACCGCAACCAGCCCCGGGCTGGAGGGTTCCGCACTGGGCTACAGCACCCGCTCCTTCGGCGGCAAACCGTGGCGCACCTACGTGCTGCAGGACGGCGAGGTGCGCATCGCCACCGCCGACCGCATGGACGCGCGCGCGGGCCTGCTGCGCGAGATCGCGCTCAGTGCGGCGGTGCCGTTCGCCGTCGCGATGGCAGGCAGCCTGGTGCTGCTGTGGGTCGGCGTCGGGCGCGGCCTGGCGCCGATCGAAAGGGTGCGCGCGGCATTGTTGAACCGGCGCGCGGATGCGGATGCGCCATTGCCGGCCATCGACGCGCCGCCGGAGCTGCAGCCCTTGATCGACACCATCGCCCAGCTCCTGCTTCGCGTGCAGGATGCGATCGAACGCGAGCGGCGATTCACCGACGATGCCGCGCACGAGCTGCGAACGCCGCTGACCGCCATCAAGACGCATCTGCAGGTGCTGCGCCTGGCGTGCGGCGACCCTGGGTTGCATGGCGTGGCGGGCGAGGCGCTGAGCAACGCCCAGCGTGGCGTGGGGCGGCTGCACCGCACGCTGGAGCAACTGTTGACCCTGGCCCGGCTTGAAGGAGCCGCGGGCCTCGAAGCGCGATTGCACGCCGACATCCTTCGTGCGGCGCGTCAGGCCATCGCCGATGCGTCTGCAGGCCTCCCGGCCGATGGTGTGCTCGGCGGCCCGCACGTCGAGTTGCAGACGCAGACAGCGGCGGGGTCGGTTGCGGTGCCCGAGGCCTTGCTGGTCTCGGCTCTGCGAAACTTGCTCGACAACGCCCTGCGCCAATCACCCCGGCAGGGATCGGTCGTGCTGCAGATCGAGCGGTTGCTTGGCCAGTGGACATTTTTCGTCCTCGATGAAGGCCCGGGCATGAATGCGGCTGAACTGGCGCAGGCAGCGCAACGGTTCTGGCGGCGTGGCGGCGCCAGTGTCCACGGGCAGGGCGGCAGCGGCCTGGGCCTGTCGATCGTCGATGCCATCGCGAGGCGCTATGGCGGCGAGTTGCGCCTGCGACGGCGCCAGGGTGCAGGGCTTGAGGCGCGGCTGAGTTTTCCGGCGCATCCTACCGATTGCAGCGCGGTTGACGAGCTGCCGCCCGAGCGAACTGCCGTGCGACAGGCAGGAACCGAGTGATGGCGAACGGCTCAGACTCTACTTGTTCGTCACCCCGGCGAATGCAGGCTACCGGTCGATCGACCACCAAGGAGAAGCACGATGTACGGATTTAACGCAACGCTTGAACTGTCGTTCGACGAAGCTCTGGAGCGCGTCATGGCTTCGCTGAAGGAGCAGGGCTTCGGTGTCCTCAGCGACATCGATGTGCAGGGCGCGATGAAGGAAAAGCTCGGTGTAGAGATGCCGCCGTATCGAATCCTCGGCGCCTGCAATCCGCCTCTGGCACACAAGGCCCTGCAGGCTGAGCCTGACATCGGCCTGTTGCTGCCGTGCAACGTGGTCGTCCGCCAGGAGGCCCAAGGTCATGTCACCGTGGCCTTCATCGATCCGCTGGTGATGATGGAGATGGTCGACAAGCCAGAGGTTCAGGCCATCGCGAAGGATGCCGAGCAACGACTGCGGCAAGCATGTAGGAACCTGACGCGGTGAGGTGTGGGCCGGGCCTTCGAGCAGGACTGGACGCGGCGCATCGACCTGGGTGACAAGCTCATCGCTCAGACGATGTCCGCGACGACGACCGACGTCCAGACCGACGCGCTGGCGAGACCGGTGGCGAAGACCAATGCCATCGGCACGCTGCTGAGCCGGACAGGGCACGAGCCCGTATGGGGCGACTGCCGCGGGCACGAATCCGATCGGGAGCGGGGTCACGGGCCATGTGAACGATGCGAATACTGGGTTGGTCCCATTGGTGTCGAGGTCTTTGGGCAGACGGTCATCGAAGGCAAGTCCTTCGGCGACTTGGACAAGACCGACATCGCTGTTGCTGGTGCGATGGGAGCGATGTTCCGGCCGGCCCATCCTCCGGCCAGGGGATACCAAGGTGTCATTCGCAAAGGGCAGGCGCGGCAGCCCAATGCAGCCATCGGACATCACCGATGGACCGACCCCCGGAGGACCACCATGCAATTCGCCACCCACACCCAGCCCCCGAGCCGCTCGCAACGCCTGGCCGCGCTGGGCCACTGCCTGCTGGAGCGCCTGGAGACCCCCCTCTTCGTCACCGACGCGCAGGGCGTGGTGTTGGAGTCCAACCCCGCCGCCACGCGCCGCATCGAGCGCCGCGAAGGCCTCTGGCTGGACGCCGGCGGCCGCTTGGCGCTGCGCCAGGCCGGCCGCTGGGTGCCGCTGTCGTACTGGCAGCCGGTGCTGGCCGCCGGCGAGGAACTGACACTGCCGCTGGAGTGCGACGGCGGCGTGCCGCTGCAGATCACGCTGCGCTCGATGAGCCAGGGCGACGGCGTGCCGGGCACCTTTGGCTGGGTGCTGGCGACGATCGATCGCGTCACGCTCAGCCGCGTCGACGCCATGCGGCGGCGCTTCCGCTTCACGCGCACGCAGGCGCGACTGGCCGAGATGCTGTGCGACGGCATGCGCCCGACCCACGCCGCGGCGATGCTGGGCGTGAAGATCTCCACCGTGCGCACGCACGTCGGCCAGATGTACGAGAAGACCGGCACCCACAGCCAGGCGCAACTCGTGGCCTTGCTGCACCAGGCCTGAACCGCGGCACGTTGGGCGCCCGCGGCGCCGGCGCTACATTGCGCCGATGACCGAAGAAGAAGCGCGCCAGGTCCTGCTGTTGCAGGCACACGAGTCCGGCAGTGGCCGCAGCGGTGCCGCGTCGCCGGCGTGGACGGCCGACGACAAGGCCTGGGCGACGCGCCAGGCGGTGGCCACCGTCGGCGACCAGGTCAGCCCCGAGCGCTTCGTGCTGGCGCGCACCGCGGTGGCGCTGCAGCGCCTGCTGCCGCGCCAGCCCGCGGCGCAGCGCTGGCTGCAGCGGCGCGTCTGGCACCCGGCGTGGGGGCTGCTGGCGATGGTCTGCGGTTTCGCGCTCGGGCTGGCGGTCGACCAGCTCGGCCCGCCGCAGCGTGTCAACCTGCTGGCGCCCGCGGTGTGGGCGGTGGTGGCGTGGAACGCACTCGTCTACCTGGCGCTGATCCTGCCCAACCCGGTGGCCGGCGTGCGCGCGTGGCTGGCGCGCTGGGTGCGGCGCGGCGACGACGCCGCCAGCGTGCTGTGGGCGCGCCACGCTGCGCCGCTGGCGATGCACCGGCTGGCGCTGCTGCTGCACCTGGCGGCGGCGGCGCTGGCGCTGGGCTTGATGGCGGGCCTGTACCTGCGCGGCCTGGTGCTGGATTACCGCGCCGGCTGGCAGAGCACGTTCCTCGACGCGGTCACAGTGCAGGCACTGCTGGACGCGCTGCTGGCGCCGGCCAGCGCGCTTACCGGCATCGCGGTGCCCGATGTCGCGCCGCTGCGGCTGGGTCCGGCCGTCGACGCCAAGGCCAGTGCCGCGCCGTGGATCCACCTGCTGGCGGCCACGCTCGGTCTGGCGGTCGTGCTGCCGCGGCTTTTGCTGGCGATGGCGGCGGGCAGCCGCGCCGCGGCGCTGGCGGCGCGTTTTCCGCTGCCGCTGGACACGCCGTACTTCGAGGGCCTGCACCCGCTGATGCGGCCGGGCCTGTCGCCGGTGGTGCGGCTGCTGTGGGTGGCCGAGGCCGACGCGCCGCCGCTGCACCTGTTCGACCACGAGGTCGCCTCGCTCGACGCGCCGCTGACGCTGGTGCGCAGCGAAGAAGGCGACGAGCTGCAGCTGCAGCCGGTGCCGCCTGGCGTGCTGGGCGCGGTGGCGCTGCCGTCGGCCGGCACCTCGTGGTGGCAGCGGCTGGTGGCGCCGGTGACGGCCACGCGCTCGCCGCTGGCGCGGCTGCGCCAGGACACCGATGCCGTGCTGCTGCTGACGCGCGCCGGCCTGTCGGCGCCGAGCTGGATCGAGGGCCTCGGCCGGCCGCTGATCGTGCTCGTCGACACGCCCGAGGCCGAACCGCCGCGCTTGAGCCTGCACGCCCGCCACGACGGCTGGCTGGCCGAAGGCCGCCTGCTGCAGGCGCTGGACGGGGCCTTGCCCGGCGACCCCAGGATGCCGCGGCTGCGCCAGGCGTGGGTGGCGCAGCAGTCGGCGCGGCTGGACGCCGGCACGCAGCTGCTGGCCGACAGCCTGGGCCGCATCGCCGCCATGCACCAGCCGGTCGCCGACGAAGGTTTCCTGGCCCGCCGCGCCGAAGCCGAAGCGGCACGCGCCGCGCTCACCGCCGCGCTCGAGGCCGAGTGGCGACGCGGCGCCGAGGACCTGGCCGCGTGGCTGGGACGCGCGCTCGAAGGCGATGCCGCAGCGGCCCCCAGCACCGCCGCCGCGGCGGTGAAGGGCCGCCTGGGTGAAGGCCGCGCAGCGATCGTCGGCGGTGTCGTCACCGGTGCACTGGCGGGGCTCAAGGCCGACCTGCTCAGCGGCGGCCTGACGCTCGGCGGCGGGCTGCTCGCCGGCGGCGGCGATCTTGGCGTGTCGCTGTTTGGCGCCACCCTTGGCGCCGGCAACCTCACCGCGGTGCGCCGCGAACTCCACCGACGCGGGGAAGCGCTGTTCAAGCCAGATGTAAAGGCGCGTAAGCCGCTCCTGAACGCAGCGCTAC
>JAYUPN010000377.1:0-6225 GCA_043760065.1 Rubrivivax sp. | reverse complement strand
GATCATCGCCGCGACCTGGGGCGCCAGGCCCACCGGCAGCAACTCCAGCGCCGGGTGCTCGCGGCTGAAGACGCGGAACATCTCGTCGGCGAAGCCATGCCCGAGGTGTTCGATGCCGCCGAAGTCGACCTCGACCTGGCGGAACTGCGCCAGGCGAAACAACGCGCGCTTGGCGTCGGCGCGCGAGGCCAGCATGGCGCCGGCACCGGCTGTGCCCGCGCCGAGCAGGCCCAGGCTGACGCGGGTGCGCTCGAAGCCGTAGTCCTGCCCGCTGCGGCTGTGTGCGCGCAGCACCGCGTCCAGTGTGCGTGGTGTGTCGATGGCCAGCGCGAAGTAGACCGAGGTGCCGCGGCGTGCCGCCGGCCGGCCGCTGTGCCAGCTGCGCGGGTCCCAGGCGCGGCGCTGGAAGGCGGCGTCGTTGGCGTGGATGTCGAAGACATCGGCCAGCCGTGACGCGAAGAACAGGCCGTGCCCGCTGTGCCGATCGGGCGCGCTGCTGAGCTTGCCCTTGGACAGCTCCAGCATCGCCAACCGCGGCTCGGTGATCTGGAAACTGCGCGCGATGCGGTCGAAGAGGCCGCAGCCGTTGTCCGACACCAGCAGCTGCAGCTGCAGCGGCGTCTGCCGGATCGACACCGTGACTGCGCTGCCGCCGCTGTGGTCGATGGCGTTGTTGAGCAGTTCGGTCAGCGTGTGCTCGGCCATGCGCGCCACCTCGCTCGGCAACTCCAGGCACGGAGCGAAGTCGCGCCGCCATGGCAGGTCCTCCTGCAGGCCGGGCAGCGCATAGGCCTTGACCACCTGGCGCAGCGGCCCAGGCCGGTAGTGCGGGCGGCGCGCGCTGCCCTCGCGGTGCAGCCACTGCAGCGCCTGCAGCTGGCGCAGCAGCGAACCGGCCTGCCGGCGACCGATCTGCAGCCGCTGCATCAGGTGCTGGGGCAGGGTGGTGCCGTGCTGCACGGCAGCCTGGGTGATCCACTGCGTGACGGGTGCGATCTTGATGCGTGCCATGCGTTGCCCTCGGGGTGCCCGGCGAGCGCAACGGGCCTGGCCGCCAGTGTCGGCGCCGGCGGGGCGGGCTTGAACGCGAAAAGGGACGCGTTCGGGTGCCAGTTCGGCACGCAGCGGCCGCGCGGGCGCAAGTCCAGCGTCAGCCACGGCGCGCCCACGCTCCTAGAATCGGGTCGGTTACGGCGGCGTTACGGCGGCCCCTCGCCCATGCTGCCGCGCCCCCGACACTTTCCACTTCCGGAGCCCTCCATGCCTCTCGTATCCATGCGCCAGCTGCTGGACCACGCCGCCGAGCACCGCTACGGCATCCCGGCGTTCAACGTCAACAACCTGGAACAGGTGCAGGCCGTGATGCAGGCCGCCGCAGAAGTCGGGGCGCCGGTCATCCTGCAGGCCAGCGCCGGGGCCCGCAAGTACGCCGGCGAAGCCTTCATCAAGCACCTCATCCAGGCCGCGGTCGAAGCCTACCCGCAGGTGCCACTGGTCATGCACCAGGACCATGGCCAGAGCCCCGAGGTCTGCAAGGGCGCAATCGGCCTGGGCTTCAGCTCGGTGATGATGGACGGCAGCCTGATGGCCGACGGCAAGACCATCGCCAGCTACGACTACAACGTCGAAGTCACGCGCAAGGTCGTCGACATGGCGCACGTGCTGGGTGTCACCGTCGAAGGTGAACTCGGCTGCCTGGGCAGCCTGGAGACGATGAAGGGCGACAAGGAGGACGGCCACGGCACCGAGGCGACCATGACGCGCGAGCAGCTGCTGACCGACCCCGAGCAGGCCGCCGACTTCGTCAAGCGCACGCAGCTCGACGCACTGGCCATCGCCATCGGCACCAGCCACGGCGCCTACAAGTTCAGCCGCAAGCCCACCGGCGACATCCTGGCCATCGACCGCATCAAGGAGATCAACCGCCGGATTCCGAACACGCACCTGGTGATGCACGGCAGCAGCTCGGTGCCGCAGGACCTGCTGGAGCAGATCCGGCAGTACGGCGGCCAGATGAAGGAGACCTACGGCGTGCCGGTGTCCGAGATCCAGGAAGCGATCAAGTTCGGCGTGCGCAAGATCAACATCGACACCGACATCCGGCTGGCGATGACGGGCGCGGTGCGCAAGTTCCTGGCCGAGAACCCGGAGAAGTTCGACGCCCGCGAGTGGCTCAAGCCGGCGCGCGAGGCCGCCTACAAGATTTGCAAGCAGCGCTACCTGGAGTTCGGCTGCGAAGGCCAGGCGCCGAAGATCAAGTCGCTGACGCTGCAAGAGGTGGCCAGCCAGTACGCCAGCGGCCGGCTGGCGCAGGTGGTGCAGTAAGGCGCACGCGCGCCCCGTGCCCGCCGATCAGCCGTGCGTCAGCGCCAGCACCGTGTTGTCGAAGCGGTGGTTCTGCGGCCCGCGCTCGGCGATCTTGATGGCGCCGATGCGATTGCCCAGCTCGGCGCAGCGCTGCAGCGTCCAGCCGCGCTCCAGGCCGAACAGCAGTGCGGCGCGGAAGGCGTCGCCGCAGCCCGTGGGGTCCAGCACCTGCGTGGCCTTGACGCCAGGGACCTGCACGCGCTGGCCGCGCAGCCAAAGTTCGCAGCCGTGTTCGGCCAGCGTCACGACCACGCCCTGGATGTTGGGGCGGCGCGAGATCTGCTCGGGCGACTCGCCCGTGCGCTCCTGCAGCATGCGGCCTTCGTAGTCGTTGACCGCCACCCAGCGCGCCAGGTCGAGGATCTCGCGGTGCTCTTCGCCGTTGAACTGCGGCAGCTGCTGGCCGGGGTCGAAGATGAAGGGGATGCCGGCGTCGGCCATCTGGTGCGCGTGCTGCCACATCGCGTCGCGGCCGTCGGGGGCGATGATGCCGATCGCCAAATCGCTGCGCACGCTCCTGGCCGGCACCTTCATCTGGTGCGCGTGGCTCATGGCGCCGGGGTGGAAGGCGGTGATCTGGTTGTTGTCGCGATCGGTCGTGATGTGGCACTGCGCGGTGTGCAGCACCGTGTCGCGGTGGATCAGCGAGGTGTCGGCGCCCCAGCCCTGCACACGCGCGATGTACTCGCCGCCGTCCACGCCCAGCGCGGCCAGGATCACCGGCTGGCCGCCGATGGCCTGCAGGTTGTAGGCGATGTTGCCGGCGCAGCCGCCCCATTCGCGGCGCAGCGTCGGCACCAGGAAGCTGACGTTCAGGATGTGCACCTGCTCGGGCAGGATCTGCTCAGCAAAGCGCCCCGGGAACGTGGTGATGGTGTCGAAGGCGAGGGATCCGCAGATCAACGCGGGCATGGCAGCTCCGTGGGGGGTTGGCCGGTCGCGCGGCGCGCGCAGGCTCAGGGGTAGAAGAGTTCGATGGTGTAACCGGCGATCGGCTGCACGGCAGCTTCGGTGCCGGCTGCCGCCTGCAGCGTGGCCTGCACGCTGAGTTCGCGGCCGGCGCCGATTGTCGCCTGCGGCGCGCCCAGATCGGCCAGCCGCAGCA
Source organism: Rubrivivax sp. (assembly GCA_043760065.1). Taxonomy (GTDB): domain Bacteria; phylum Pseudomonadota; class Gammaproteobacteria; order Burkholderiales; family Burkholderiaceae_C; genus Rubrivivax. Next base: position 2,753 of record JAYUPN010000377.1, on the reverse strand, counting down.
CCTTGCGCGCGATCAGGTCGCCCTGGCTGTCGGTGAGCGTGACATCCAGCGCAGGCACCGCCAGCTCGATGCCGGCGCGGTTGCGCAACGTCACCTGCAACCGGTAAAGGCTGGAGCGCTCGACGCGCACGAGGCCGCTACTTTCCACCGCCAGGCTCTCGATGGCGCGCGCGGCGCCGACCTCGCAGCCCAGCGGCGCGCAGACCTGCGCGAGCAGCGGCCGCAGCGCCGGCAGCCGTGCCGCCAGCAAGTCGCGGTACTCCAGACCGGCCTGCGCCGAAAAGCCCAGCGTGCCCAGCAGCGCCAGGGCCCACAGCGCCAGGCGCACGCGGGGGCTGCGCCAGCGCTCGGCGCGTTCGGCGCTGCGGACGAAGGAGGGCTTGTCCGCGGCCTCGAAATCCTCGTCGGTGTCGGGCCGGGAATCCAGCGTCGTCGTCAGCGACTCGGTGTCGTTTGCCGGGTACAACGCTGCCGCCTCGTCCGGCGCCGCGGCGCGGGGCGCTGCCACTGGCGGAGGAGGCGGAGGAGGGGGCGGCGGCAGCGGCGGTGCACCGGGCTTCGCGGCGGGCTGGGCGAATTCGAAGTCGGCATCGGGGGACTCCTCCTCCTCGACCAGCGGCGCCAGCCCCACGCCCGAGCGGCGCGGCATGCCGGTCTCCAGGTCGACCAGGCTCTCCAGCGCATTGAAGACCTGTGCGCAGCGGCCGCAGCGCACCCAGCCTTCGCTGACGCGCAGCTGGTCGGGCACGACGCGGAACACCGTGCCGCAGGCGCTGCAACGGGTGGCCAACCCTGCGGCCATCGGCGCCGGTGCCTCAGTGCCGGTGCGGTCGTCGACCGCACATCAGGATCCAGCCTTCGTCCTGGTCGGCCACCGCCAGCGGCAGCCAGGGCGCGTAGGCTTCGATGATCTCCGAAGCCTGGCGCTCCAGGATGCCGGCCAGCACCAGCCAGCCGCCAGGCTCGACGTGCCCCGACAGCAGCGGCGCCAGCAGCTTCAGCGGCGTCGCCAGGATGTTGACCAGCACCACGCCGTACAGGCCCTGCGCGCGGTCGGGCAGCCCGGCCTGCAGCGGCACGCCGTTGTGCAGCGCGTTGTCGCGCGTGGACTGCACGGCGGCGGGGTCGATGTCGACGGCGTCGATGCTGCGTGCGCCCATCAACGCCGCGCCGATGGCCAGGATGCCCGAGCCGCAGCCGTAGTCGAGCACGCGCGCCAGGTCGGCGCCAGCCGGCCGGCCGGCCAGCCAGCGCAGGCACATGCGCGTCGTCGGGTGGGTGCCGGTGCCGAAGGCCAGGCCGGGGTCGAGCCGGATGACCTGCTCGGCCGCGGCGGGCGGCTCGTGCCAGCTCGGCACGACCCAGAAGGTGGGCGTGATCGGCACCGGCGCAAACTGGCTCTGCGTGATGCGCACCCAGTCCTGGTCGGGCATCTCGGCCATCCCTTGCAGGTGCAGGCCGGCGGCCCAGTCCTGCGCCAGCAGCAGCGCCGCCGCGCGCTCGGCGGCGGGCTCGGTCTCGAACAGGGCCTTGATCGTCGAGCGGTCCCAGCCGGCGGCCGGCGTCGGCATGCCGGGTTCGCCGAAGAGCGCGCGCTCCTCCGCGGTGCCGGCGTCGGCGTCTTCCACCGACACCGACAGCGCGTCGAGTTCGTCCATCAGCACCTCGGACACCGGCTCCACCAGCGCCTGCGGCGCGCGCAGCACGAGTTCAAACACGGCCGCCGCCGACAAGGGGTCTCATCGCCGGCGCTGGCCGAGCCAGCCTTCCAGGTAGTGGATGGTCGTGCCGCCCTCGATGAACTTGGCGTCGGCCATCAGCTCGCGGTGCAGCGGGATGTTGGTCTGGATGCCCTCGACCACGGTCTCCGACAGCGCCGTGCGCATGCGCGCCAGCGCCTGGTCGCGCGTGTCGCCGTGGCAGATGATCTTGCCGATCATCGAGTCGTAGTTGGGCGGCACGAAGTAGTTGGTGTAGACGTGCGAGTCGACGCGAACGCCGGGCCCGCCAGGGGCGTGCCACAGCGTGATGCGCCCCGGCGAGGGCACGAACTTGTACGGATCCTCGGCGTTGACGCGGCATTCGATGGCGTGCCCGCGCAACTCGATGTTGCGCTGCGTGAAGGGCAGCTTCTCGCCCGCGGCGACGCGGATCTGCATCTGCACGATGTCGATCCCGGTCACCATCTCGGTCACCGTGTGTTCGACCTGCACACGGGTGTTCATCTCGATGAAGAAGAACTCGCCGTTTTCGTACAGGAACTCAAAGGTGCCGGCGCCGCGGTAGCCGATCTTCTTGCAGGCTGCGGCACAGCGCTCGCCGATCTTCTCGATCACGCGGCGCGGGATGCCCGGCGCCGGCGCTTCCTCGATGATCTTCTGGTGGCGCCGCTGCACGCTGCAGTCGCGCTCGCCCATCCAGACCGCGTTCCTGAACGTGTCGGCCATGACCTGGATCTCGATGTGGCGCGGATGCTCGAGGAACTTCTCCATGTAGACGGCCGGGTTGCCGAAGGCCGCGCCGGCCTCGGCGCGCGTGGTCTGCACGGCGTGGATCACGGCCGCTTCGGTGTGCACCACGCGCATGCCGCGGCCGCCGCCGCCGCCGGCGGCCTTGATGATCACCGGGTAGCCGATGGCGCGCGCCTGGCGGATGATCTCCTTCGGGTCGTCGGGCAGCGCGCCTTCGCTGCCGGGCACGCAAGGCACGCCGCTCTTGATCATGGCCTGCTTGGCGCTGACCTTGTCGCCCAT
>JAYUPN010000376.1:0-6235 GCA_043760065.1 Rubrivivax sp. | reverse complement strand
GCTGCAACGCTACCCGCTGGACGCGGCGATCCTGTTTTCCGACATCCTTACCGTGCCCGACGCGATGGGCCTGGGCCTGACTTTCGCCGCCGGCGAGGGGCCGCGCTTCGAACGCCCGTTGCGCGACGAGGCCGCAGTGGCCGCGCTGCAGGTGCCCGATCTGGACAAACTGCGCTACGTCTTCGACGCCGTTGCGTCGATCCGCAAGGCCTTGCAAGGCAGGGTGCCGCTGATCGGCTTTTCCGGCAGCCCCTGGACGCTGGCCTGCTACATGGTCGAAGGCGCAGGCTCGGACGACTACCGCCTCGTCAAGACGATGCTCTACGGCCGGCCCGACCTGATGCACCGCATCCTGGACGTCAATGCGCAAGCCGTCACGGCGTACCTGAACGCGCAGATCGACGCCGGCGCCCAGGCCGTGATGGTTTTCGACAGTTGGGGCGGCGTGCTCGCCGACGGCGCCTTCCAGCAGTTCAGCCTGGACTACACGCGCCGCGTCGTGCAGGGACTGCAGCGCGAGAAGGACGGCCAGCGCATCCCGGTCATCGTCTTCACCAAGGGCGGCGGGCCGTGGCTGGACGCGATCGCCGGCTGCGGCGCCGATGTCGTGGGGCTGGACTGGACGGTCAACCTCGGCGCCGCGCGGGCGCGCGTCGGCAGCCAGGTGGCGCTGCAGGGCAATCTGGATCCGAACGTGCTGTTCGCGCCGCCCGAGGCCGTGGCGCGCGAGGCCGTCGCGGTGCTCGACAGCTTCGGCCGTCCGCAGCGCAGCGATGGCGGCTGGGACGGCCACATCTTCAATCTCGGCCATGGCATCAGCCAGCACACGCCGCCGGAGCACGTCACGGCGCTGGTCGAGGCGGTGCACGCACACTCCCGCCTGCAGCGCGCCTAGGTCCCCCTAGAACTGAGGGGCGCCGCTGGACCGACGCTGCGGCGATGGTGAGCGCCCGCTCTGGCCATGAATCCGCGAAAACGGCCGGTCCTGCAACAAAAAGAGTTGGCGTGAGTGAGTGCTCAGGACTTGACTTATCCCCAAAAGGCGACCCTGTCTCCAAGCCCTTGGGGCGGTCCCGAAGTGGCTGCCGAAAATCACCGAATTTGGTGCCAAGTATTTGATCTGGTTAGTTTTTTTCCGGCTGCCTGCAAATTGGGCAAAGCACCGGCAGGCTCGCAAAATCAAGCACTTGGCGCCGCTGGCAGCAGGTTGCGCACAAAGTTATCCACAGATTGGGTGAGTAACCTGAAAAGTCGTTTTGGATCATGGACTTGCGGTCTGTTTCTGAGGTGAAGCTTGCGTTTTGCGGCGTGGCAATGACGGTAACGCCCCGGCCATGACCGAAACCGTGTCGGTGGCGGTCGAGACCCCGCGCCATGCCGGGGTCGGTGCTCTGCTCGACTACACGAGTGAGCGGCCGCTAGCGCCAGGGACCCTGCTGCGAGTGCCGCTGGGCCGGCGCGAGGTTCCCGGGCTGGTGTGGGACGCGGCGACGCTGGCGAACGGCCGTCCTGCGCCCGCGCAGCTGAAGGCCGTGATCGAGGTGCTCGACGCGCTGCCCGCGCTGCCGGGGGACTGGCGCGCGCTGGTCGACTTTGCCGCCGCGTACTACCAGCGCAGCGTCGGCGAGGTGGCGATGGCGGTGCTGCCGCCCGAACTGCGCAAGATCGACAACACGCGCCTGGCGCGCCGCGTCGCGCGCGCGCTGGCCGCACCGCGCGCTGACCCCGCCGCCGTGCCGCAGGTGGCGGCGCCCGTCCTCAACGACGAACAGCAGGCCGCCGTGGCGGCGATCGGACGCACGACGCGGCCGCTGCTGCTGCACGGCGTGACGGGCAGCGGCAAGACCGAGGTCTACCTGCACGCCGCCGCGCAGGTGCTGCAGCGCGGCCGCCAGGCGCTGGTGCTGGTGCCCGAGATCAACCTGACGCCGCAACTGGAAGCGCGCTTTGCCGAACGCTTTCCGGGCCAGGTGATGGTCAGCCTGCACAGCGGCCTGACACCGGCGCAGCGCCTGCGCCACTGGCTGCTGGCGCACCTGGGCGTGGCCGACCTCGTGCTCGGCACGCGGCTGGCGGTGTTTGCGCCTTTGCCCCGGCTGGGGCTGATCGTGGTCGACGAAGAACACGACCCGTCGTTCAAGCAGCAGGAAGGCGCGCGCTACTCGGCGCGCGACCTCGCCGTCTGGCGCGGCCACCAGCTGCAGGTGCCGGTGGTGCTGGGTTCGGCGACGCCGTCGCTGGAGACCTGGCAGCGCGTGCAAGAAGGGCGTTACGAGCGCGTGGCGCTGGACCAGCGCATCGGCGGCGGCGCGATGCCGCGCGTGCGATTGCTCGACATGACGCAGCTGCCGCGCACCGAGAGCACGGAGCGTGTGCTGGCGCCGGCGCTGCTGGCCGCGGTGCAGGAGCGCATCGAGCGTGGCGAGCAGAGCCTCTTGCTGCTGAACCGCCGCGGCTACGCGCCGGTGCTGCAATGCGGCGCCTGCGACTGGAAAAGCGGCTGCCCGCACTGCAGCGCCTGGCGTGTGTTCCACAAGAGCGACCGCACGCTGCGCTGCCACCACTGCGGCTTCAGCGAGCGTGTGCCGCGCGCCTGCCCCGAGTGCGGCAACCTCGACATCTCGCCCATCGGCCGCGGCACCGAAAAGCTGCAGGAGCAACTGGCGGCGCTGCTGCCGCAGGCGCGCATCGGCCGCATCGACGCCGACAGCACGCGCGGCGTCGGCCTGCTCGAGCAGCAGCTGGCGGCCGTGCATGCCGGCGAGGTCGACGTGCTGGTGGGCACGCAGATGGTGGCCAAGGGCCACGACTTCCGCCGCGTCACGCTGGTGGCGGCGGTGAACCCGGACACGGCACTCTTCAGCAGCGACTTCCGCGCCCCCGAGCGCTTGTTCGCGCTGCTGATGCAGGCCGCCGGCCGCGCCGGCCGCGACGCCGCGCAGGCCGCGCGCAGCGAGATGTGGGTGCAGACCTGGAACCCGCGGCACCCGATCTACGCCGCGCTGCGCGCCCACGATTACGAGGCCTTTGCTGCCGCGCAGCTGCAAGAGCGCCGCGCCGGGGGCCTGCCACCCTTTGCGGCGCTAGCGCTGGTGCGCGCCGATGCGCGCACGGCAGCCGCCGCCACCGGCTTCCTGGAAGACGCGTCGGCGCTGGCGCAGGGCCACGCCGGCGTCACCGTCTACCGGCCGGTGCCGCCTTTCGTGGCCAAGGTGGCGGACGTCGAGCGCATGCAGATGCTGATCGAGTCACCGTCGCGCAGCGCCTTGCAGCGCATGCTGGCCGACTGGCTGCCGGCGCTGCAGGGCCTGCGCGCGCAGCACAAGGGGCTGCTGCGCTGGGCCGTGGACGTGGATCCGCTGGCGATCTGATCGCGGCGCGCGGCTCAGCCCGCCAGCACGCGCTGCAACTGCAGCGCTTCGGCGACGTGCGCGGTGCCGATGGTGTCGCAGCCGGCCAGGTCGGCAATCGTGCGCGCTACCTTCAGGCAGCGGTGCAGGCGCCGGCCCGACCAGGAAAGCCGCTCGGCGGCGCCGCGGAAGAAAAGCGCCGCGTGTTCGTCGAGCGTGCAGTGGGTGTCGATCTGCCCGGCCTCGAGCAGCGCATTGGGCTGGCCCTGGCGCTGCTGCTGGCGCTGCCGCGCCGCGGCCACGCGTGCGGCCACCGTGGTGCTGTCGTCGCCGTCGGGCAGCGCCATCAGTTCACGCGCCGGCGTGGCCAGCACTTCCACCTGCAGGTCGATGCGGTCCAGCAGCGGCCCCGATAGGCGGCCCTGGTAGCGGCCGATGGCATCCGGCGCGCAGCGGCAGGCGCGGCCCAGCGCCGCCGGCGCGCCCAGCCATCCGCAGGGGCACGGGTTCATCGCCGCGATGAGCTGGAAGCGGGCCGGGAACTGGGCCTGCCGCGCGGCACGGCTGATCGTGATGCGGCCGGTTTCGAGCGGCTCGCGCAGGGCCTCGAGCGCGGCGCGCGGGAACTCCGGCGTCTCGTCCAGGAACAGCACGCCGCCGTGGGCCAGCGAGATCTCGCCCGGCCGTGGCGGTGAACCACCGCCGACCAGCGCCACCGCGCTGGCGGTGTGGTGCGGCGCACGCACCGGACGCTGGCCGAGCGGCAGCGTGTCCGCGGTGGTCTGGTTGAGGCCGCGCAGCGCCGCGCTGGCCAGTGCCTCGTCTTCGTCCAGCGGCGGCAACAGGCCCGGCAGGCGCTGCGCCAGCATCGACTTGCCGGTGCCTGGCGGGCCCACGAGCAACAGGCTGTGCGCGCCGGCCGCGGCGATCTCCAGCGCGCGCTTGGCTGCGGCCTGGCCCTTGACGTCGCGCAGGTCGGGGCCGGCCGGTGGCGGCGGCTGGACCGGTGCTTGCGCGGCGGCCAAGGGTTGCGCCGATTCGCCGGGCAGCAGCGAGGCCACCACCTCGGCCAGTGTGCGGGCTTCGCGCACGTCCAGCGCGCGCACCTGGGCCGCCAGCCGCGCGCTGGCCTGCGGCAGCACCAGGGTTCGGCCGCCGCCGCCGCTGAGGCTGGCCAGCGCCAGGGCCAGCGCGCCGCGCACCGGGCGCAGCTCGCCGGCCAAGGAGAGCTCGCCGGCAAATTCGCAGGCCGCCAGCCGCGCAGCGTCGAGCTGACCGGCTGCCGCCAGGATGCCCAGCGCGATCGGCAGGTCGAAGCGGCCGCTTTCCTTGGGCAGGTCGGCCGGCGCCAGGTTGACCGTGATGCGCTTGTTGTGCGGGAAGGCGAAGCCGCTCTGCTGCAGCGCCGCCCGGACGCGTTCGCGCGACTCCTTGACCTCGGTCTCGGCCAGTCCGACCAGCGTGAAGCTGGGCAGGCCGTTGGCCAACTGCACCTCGACATGCACCGGCGGCGCCTGCAGCCCGTCGAGTGCGCGGCTCATCACCACGGCCATGGACATCGCTCTCATCCCCCTCTGCGGCCATTCTGCGCAGGCCCGGGCGACGGTCCATCGCACCATTGGCGTGCACCCGGAAGGGGTGCCCCTTCCTGGTGCTTGCGTTTGTGGTGCGTCTCGACACTTGTGTGCAGCCAGGTCCGCGCTGCTTTCGGCTGGGCTGATCTGCGTGCGGTCGCGGACTGGCACGGAACCTGCGATCTGGGGTGAAAACCTCTTCCATCCCTGACTGGAGTTCACCTTGAAGTTCACCGCCCTCAGCCTGGCCAGCATTGTTGCGCTCGCCGCCTGCCCCGCTGTTTCGCATGCCGATCTGGCCTTCAACGTCGGCGTCGTCAGCGACTACCGCTACCGCGGCATTTCGCAGACGCGGCTGAAGCCCGCCGTGCAGGCCGGCGTGGACTACACCGCCGGCGGCCTGTACCTGGGCGCCTGGGCTTCGTCGATCAAGTGGGTGAAGGACGCCTACGGTGATGCGCAGGTCGAGATCGACCTCTTCGGCGGCTACAAGGGCGAACTGATCAAGGACACGCTCAGCTTCGACGTCGGCCTGCTGCAGTACGTCTATCCGGGCGCCACCACGGCGGCGTGGAACGCCGCCTACAAGAACCCCAACACCCTGGAGGTCTACGGCGCCCTCACCTACGGCCCGGTCACGGGCAAAGTCTCTTACGGCGTGAGCAACCTGTTCGGCAACCACGACTTCGGCACCGGCAAGGGCAGCAAGGGCAGCGTCTACACCGACCTGAGCGCCAGCTTCGACGTCGGCGGCGGCATCCTGCTGGCGCCGCACGTGGGCTACCAGAAGGTGGTCCACATCGCCAACGCTTCGTACACCGACTACTCGCTGACCCTGAGCAAGGACTTCAACGGCTTGGTGCCAAGCATCGCGGTGATCGGCACCGACGCCAACAAGAGCTTCTACGTGCCCGGGGGTGCCGCGGCGAGCAGCAAGTTCCTGGGCAAGTCCGGCGTCGTCGTCGGCCTCAAATACAACTTCTGACCCGAAGGAGACAACATGAAGATGGTGACTGCCATCGTCAAGCCGTTCAAGCTTGACGAAGTGCGTGAGGCCTTGAGCGGCATTGGCGTTCAGGGCATCACGGTGACCGAGGTCAAGGGCTTCGGCCGCCAGAAGGGCCACACCGAGCTGTACCGCGGTGCGGAGTACGTGGTCGACTTCCTGCCCAAGGTGAAGATCGAGGCGGCGGTGGACGACGCGCTGGTCGAGCGCGTTATCGAGGCCATCGAAAGCTCGGCCCGCACCGGCAAGATCGGCGACGGCAAGATCTTCGTCACCACGCTCGAACAAGTGGTGCGCATCCGCAC
>JAYUPN010000375.1:0-6240 GCA_043760065.1 Rubrivivax sp. | reverse complement strand
TCGGCTTGGCCATGAAGGTGGCGAACATGCCGTGGCGCAGCGCCGCTTCGCGCACCGTGCGCTTGAACAGGAACACCTCGTCGGCCAGGCCGAGGGGGTGGGCGTGGAAGAAGTTGATCTCCATCTGCCCGGCGCCGACCTCGTGGATCAGCGTGTCGACGTTGAGCTCCATCTTCTCGCAGTAGTCGTAGACGTCCTCGAACAGCGGGTCGAACTCGTTGACGGCGTCGATGCTGTAGGCCTGGCGCGAGGTCTCGCTGCGGCCGCTGCGGCCCACCGGCGGCTTGAGCGGCACGTCGGGGTCGGTGTTGCGCGCGACCAGATAGAACTCGAGCTCGGGTGCCACCACCGGCACCCAGCCCTGGGCGTCGAAGAGGTCGCAGACGTGGCGCAGCACGCTGCGCGGCGCGAAGGGCACGAGTTGGCCTTCGCGGTCGTAGCAGTCGTGGATGACCTGCGCCGTGGGGTCGGCGGCCCAGGGCACGATGCGCACCGTGCTCGGGTCGGGGCGCAGGTGCATGTCGCGGTCGGTGGGCTTGATGACGTCGTAGTACGGGCCCTCTTCGGGGAACTCGCCGGTCACGCCCATCGCCACCACTGCTTCGGGCAAGCGCATGCCGCGGTCCTCGGTGAACTTCTGGCGCGGCAGGATCTTGCCGCGCGCGACGCCGGTGAGGTCGGGCACCAGGCACTCGATCTCGGTGACGCGGTTGTTGTCGAGCCACTGCTCGAGGTCGCTGAAGGTGAAGTCGGCTCTGGCCATGAAGGGGCACCTGTGGATGGCGTGGATCGGCAGCGCTGGCAGCGGCCGAGCCCTGGCGCGACCGGCTACGGTTCGGCAGCGACGCGGGGCAAGGGGCCCCGCACACGCTCGCGGTAGCTGTGCACGGCCTGGCCGAAGGCGCGCAGGATCTGCATCGACACCGGGTTGTCGGCCGCCTGCCATTCGGGGTGCCACTGCAGGCACAGGTTGAAGCCGCTGGCAGCGGGCTGCGTGAAGGCTTCGATCACGCCGTCGGGCGCCACCGCTTCGACGCGCAGGCCGCGGGCCAGTTGCTTGACGCCCTGGCCGTGCACCGAATTGACCTCGAAGCTGGCGCGGCCGACGATGCGCTCGAGCAGGCCGCCGGCGACGACGTCGACGCGGTGCGCCAAGGCATAACGCACGGACTCGGGCTGGCCACCGGGCGCCCTGTGGTCCAGGTGGCCCGGCACATCCTGCACCGCCTGGTGCAAGGTGCCGCCGAGTGCGACGTTGGTCTCCTGGGTGCCGCGGCAGATGGCGAGCAAGGGCACGCCGCGCGCCAGCGCCAGGCGGATCAGCGGCAGCGTCCAGGCGTCGCGGTCGGGGTCCAGCGGCAGCGCCGGGTTGTGCACTGGCTCACCGAAGTGCGAGGGGTGGACATTGGACGGCGACCCGGTCAGCAGCACGCCGTCGGCATGCGCGAGCAGGCCCTCGAGTTCAGCTTCGGCAAAGGGCGGCGCGATCAGCGGCAGCGCACCCGCAAGCCGCACCGCGTCGACGTACTTGCGTCCCGCGATGTGGAAGGGGTGCTCGCCCATCATCGTGTTGCAGCTGGTGACCAGCACCAACGGCGGGCTTGTGGCGGCGTGCTTCATGATCGTCTCGCGCGAGCATAGCGCGCCCGCGCAGGCCCCGCAGCCGCGTTGCCGCGGCGACAGCCTCAGGCGGCGCGCCGGATCGCGCCGCGCAGCGTGTCGATGAGCTGCTCGATGTGGCTGCGCTCGATGATCAGCGGCGGCGACAGCGCGATCGTGTCGCCGGTGGTGCGGATCAAGAGGCCCTTGTCGTAGCAGTCGAGGAAGACGTTGAAGGCGCGCTTGGCCGGCTCGCCCGCCAGCGGGGTGAGCTCGATGCCGCCCACGAGCCCGATGTTGCGCACGTCGATGACGTTGGGCTCGCCGCGCAGCGAGTGCACGGCTTGCGCAAAGTGGTCCTGCATCTCGGTGGCGCGCGTGAGCAGGCCTTCCTCGGCATAGGTGTCCAGCGTGCCCAGGCCGGCGGCGCAGGCCAGCGGGTGCGCCGAGTAGGTGTAGCCGTGGGCGAATTCGATCAGGTGCTCGGGGCCGGTCATGAAGGCGTCGTGGATGCCGTCCTTCACGATCACCGCACCCATCGGCACGCTGCCATTGGTCAGGCCCTTGGCGCAGACCAGCAGATCCGGCGTGACGCCGAAGGTCTGCGCCGCGAAGGGTTGCCCGGTGCGGCCGAAGCCGGTGATGACCTCGTCGAAGATGAGCAGGATGCCGTGCTTGGTGCACAGCTCGCGCAGGCGCTGCAGGTAGCCTTGCGGCGGCACCAGCACGCCGGTGCTGCCGGCCACCGGCTCGACGATGACGGCGGCGATATTGCTGGCGTCGTGCAGCGCGACCAAACGCTCGATGTCGTCGGCCAGTTCGGCGCCGTGCGCGGGCTGGCCGACGCTGAAGGCGTTGGCGGCCGGGTCGTGGGTGTGGCGGATGTGGTCGACTCCGGCCACCGTGAGGCCGAAGGTCTTGCGGTTGCCGACCATGCCACCGACCGAGATGCCGCCGAAGTTGACGCCGTGGTAGCCGCGCTCACGGCCGATCAGCCGCGTGCGCGTGCCCTCGCCGCGCACGCGGTGGTAGGCCAGCGCCATCTTCAGCGCCGTGTCGACGGCTTCGGAGCCGGAGTTGGCGAAGAACACCTTGCCCATGCCGGCCGGTGCGATCTGCGCCACCCGCTCGGCCAGCTCGAAGGCCTTGGGATGCGCCATCTGGAAAGGCGGGCAGAAGTCCATCTCGGCCGCCTGCTGCTGGATGGCCTTGACGATGCGCGGCCGGGCGTGGCCGGCGTTGACGCACCACAGGCCGGCCACGCCGTCCAGGATCTGGCGCCCCTTGTCGTCCCAGTAGTGCATGCCTTCGGCGCGGGCCAGCAGGCGTGGCGCCTTCTTGAACTGGCGGTTGGCCGTGAACGGCATCCAGTACGCACCCAGGCTGGCCGGCACGGTGCTGCCGGTGGCTTCGGCGGCCTGCATCAGGGCGGGATCGAGGGCTTTGTTCATGGCATCTCCTGCAAAGTCGGTCCGGCACCACCGGTGCCGGCTTGCAGTCTAGACAGGTCGGCGCGCAATGTGCAGGCGCAGTTGACCCGGATGTACCCGCGCCGGGGAAAGATAATGCGGTCCTCGACACAGCGGACGCAATGCCATGCCGTCAAGCAGCCAAGTTGTGCAACTGGATGCCATCGACCGCGCGATCCTCAACGAGCTGCAGGCCGATGGCCGGCTGCCCAACCAGGACCTGGCGCAGCGCGTTCACCTCTCGCCCAGTGCCTGCCTGCGCCGCGTCAAGGCGCTCGAGGACGGCGGTGTGATCGCGCAGTACGTGGCGCTGCTCGACCCCAAGGCTGTGGCGCGCCACGGCACGAGCTACACCATCATCAACCTGGAGAGCACACAACCGGCGCTGCTCGACGCCTTCGAACAGGCGGTGCGCGACACGCCCGAGATCCTGGACTGCTTCTACGTCGCCGGGGCCAACGACTACCTGGTGCGCTTCGCCTACCGCGACACCGAAGACCTCGAGCGTTTCCACGCCGAGGTGCTGCCCCGGCTGCCCGGCGTGATGCGGTCCAACTCGATGCTGGTGCTGCGCACGGTCAAGAAGACGACGGCGCTGGTGCTGTAGCGCCGCCGCCGCCGCTTCGAGCAGCGTGGCAATGCCTCAGAGCTGCACCGGCTGGCCGCTGCGGCCGTCCAGCAGCGCCAGCTTCTGGCGCTTGGCCGCCGGGTAGACGATCGTCTCCTCCAGCGCGATGTGGTCCCGGTAGAGCGCCTCGAAGACCGGCAGCGCGGCCTCGAGCAGGGGCAGGTCGTAGCCGTTGTAGCCGTCGCACACCGCCTGCACGTGGGGCTCGAGTTCGTACCAGTCTTCCTGCAGCCAGCCATGGTCCTGCTGCAGGCGGTGCACGTGGGCGATCAGTTCCACGTCGCTGCTGGCCAGCAGACCCGGGAAGACGTGCGCCTCTTCGTCCTCGTGGTGGTGCCGCCCGGGGCCCTGGAAGAAGGCGACGATCTCGCGCGCACTCTGCCGTGCCGCGTCGTCCAGGCCCTGGTCCTGGAGCCTCGCGACGAGCTGCTTGAAAGCCTGCAGCATCTTCAGCGCCGCGACGTGGGTCTGGTCCAGGGCCTCGAACTCGGGGATCTGCGCCGTGCGCGGCCGGCCTGACAGTTGCGGACGGGGAGCGGGGGTCTTCTTCATGGCGGGCCTCGTGGCTGACGTTCGGATGGCCCATTCTTTTGCCGCGGCGGTGGTGCGACCTTGCGCGGGATCAAGGGCCTTGAACGGCACCGTGCCTGCAACCCCCGGCCCGCGATGAAGCAAACTGGCAAGCCCTGATCAAGGCCCGAGCCTGCGATGAAACCCGTCCTGATCCTGCAGCACCTGTCGGGCGATGGCCCGGCGTACCTGGGCACCTGGCTGGAACGGCCGGGCGTGCCGCAGCGCGTGTTCAACAGCCAGGCCGGGGACGACTTTCCGGACGACATCGCGCCCTACGGCGCACTGGCGATTCTGGGCGGCGAGATGAGTGCCAACGATGCGCTGCCTTCGCTGCGCCGCGCCGAAGCGCTGGTCCTGCAGGCGGCGGCGCGCGCCGTGCCCACGATCGGTCACTGCCTGGGCGGGCAGTTGATGGCGCGCGCGCTGGGCGCCCCGGTGGCCGCATCGCCGGCGCCCGAGGTCGGATGGCAGCCGCTGACGGTGTTGCCGGGCGAGCGCGCGCAGGACTGGCTGGGCGAGCCCGGGCTGCGGCAGGTGCTGCAGTGGCACCGCGAAGCTTTCGCCCTGCCAGCGGGTGCCACGGCGCTGGCCAGCAGCCCGGCTTGCCCGCTGCAGGCGTTTGCGCTCGGGCCCCACCTCGCGATGCAGTGGCATGTCGAGGTCGACGCCGAGAAGCTGCAGCGCTGGGCGAAGGACGCCGATGCGGCCTGTCTCGCGTCGCTCGGCGTGCCAGGATCGACCCAGGACGGGCCTTCGATGCTGCGCGACATGGCGCGCTACCTCGGTGCGCAGCAGGCCTGGGCCGACCGCATCTACGGTCGGTGGCTGGCGTCGGCGCTGGTCGCTTGACCAGTGCAGCTGCCGCGCCTTCCGCATGGCAGCGCGACCATTGCGCATGGTGAAATCGACGCCGCTGCACCGCAGCAATAATCCGCCATATGGGAGAACGACGTTTCGTAATACGGAATAACTCTGCAAGTCATTGATTTTTAACGAATCATTCTTGTGTCTTATATAAGACATAGGTCGTCGACGCGGAGCCGATCGAAGCTAAGCTGAACCTGTGGATTCGAGCTTTTGACCGCAGCCTTTCCCAACCTACCCGAAGCCATCAAGGAGCCTTCAGTGACCCAACCCACCCGCCAACAGCAAGCCGCCGCCCTCGAAAAGGACTGGGCTGAAAACCCGCGCTGGAAGGGCATCAAGCGCGGCTATAGCGCCGACGACGTGGTGCGCCTGCGCGGCAGCCTGCCGATCGAGCACACGCTGGCCAAGCGCGGCGCCGAGAAGCTGTGGACGCTGATCAACACCGAACCCTTCGTCAACAGCCTGGGCGCGCTGACCGGCAACCAGGCCATGCAGCAGGTGAAGGCGGGGCTGAAGGCGATCTACCTCAGCGGCTGGCAGGTCGCGGGCGACGCCAACAGCAACGGCGAGATGTACCCCGACCAGTCGCTGTACGCGGTGGACTCGGTGCCGAAGGTCGTCAAGCGCATCAACGCCACGTTCCAGCGCGCCGACCAGATCCAGTGGAGCGAGGGCAAGAACGACATCGACTACTTCGCGCCGATCGTGGCCGATGCCGAAGCCGGCTTCGGCGGCGTGCTCAATGCTTTCGAGCTGATGAAGTCGATGATCGACGCCGGCGCCGCCGGCGTGCACTTCGAGGACCAGCTGGCCAGCGTCAAGAAGTGCGGCCACATGGGCGGCAAGGTGCTGGTGCCGACGCGCGAGGCGGTGGCCAAGCTGGTGGCGGCGCGTCTGGCGGCCGACGTGATGGGCACGCCGACGATCCTGCTGGCCCGCACCGATGCCGAAGCGGCCGACCAGGTGACCAGCGACGTCGACGCCAACGACCGCCCGTTCCTGACCGGCGAGCGCACCGTCGAAGGTTTCTACCGCACCAAGCCCGGGCTGGACCAGGCGATCTCGCGCGGCCTGGCCTACTCGGAAGTGGCCGACATGGTCTGG
>JAYUPN010000374.1:0-18431 GCA_043760065.1 Rubrivivax sp. | reverse complement strand
GCGGCAGGGTCGTCGGCGGCACCTGGCGCGGCGCTGGCGCCGCCGGCGCGGCAGCATCGGACGCGGCCCGTGGCGGCGGCTTGGCCTGCACCAGCGCCTGCGTGAACTCGGGGGCCGGGGCGGCCGCGGCTTTGCCGCCGGCCTGCGCCAGCTTCGGCTGCGCGGCTGCGGCAACCACCAAGGGCATCGAGAGGGACGGACCGATCATCATGGCGGGGCTTTCTGGCGTGGTGCCGGATGGTGGGGTGGTGCGGCGCTTGTCGGCAGCGGGCGGTTGCGCCTTCAGTGCGGGATCGAGCGGCTGTGCGCGCTGTGGTGCCAGCGCCGCTGCGCTGCGGCTTCGTCGCTGCGCTTCTGTTCCTGGCGCGCCAGGCTGCGCTGCTGCTCGTGGAGACGGCGTTCGACGAGCTTGCGCACCGCGGCGACGCGGGTTTCGCGCTCCAGCAGCCGTTGCCGCTGCAGCTGCAGCTGGTGCTCGGCCGTCTGCAGCTGGCCGCTTTGCTGGGCCAGCGCCTGGTCCAGGCGCAGCACGAAGCCCTGGTGGCAGCGCAGCAGCTCGATCGGTGCGGCCTGGCCGCCGGAGCCCGGCGACCGCGCCTCGTAGTCGGCACGGTAGGCCTGCAGCTGCTCGAGCTGCTGGCGCAGGCGGCGGCTGGACTCCTCGGTCTGCATCAGGCAGGCCAGCGCCTCGTCGCGCTCGCGCTCGGCGTGTTCGAGCAAGGTCTGCAGGGCTCGGGTCATCGGGGTTCGTCAGGGATTCGGAGGTCGAGGGGTGGGCGGGCGTGGGCTGCGATCAAGGCGCGTTCAAGGCGCCGCCATCAGGCGGCACAGCTGCGCGCGGCTGGCTTCGAGCGGCGCGCGGTCGTGCATGTCCTGCTGCAGCAGGGCGCTCATCGCGTCCTGCAGCCGCACCGCGGCGTCGAGTTCGGCGTCGTGGCCGCTTTGGTAGGCGCCGAGCTGGATCAGGTCGCGCGCCTTGCTCAGCTTGCTCAAAAGCTGGCGCATGCGGCGCGCGGCCTGCAGGTGCTCGCGGCCGGCCACGGCCGTCATGACGCGAGAGACCGACCGCTCGACGTCGATGGCCGGGTAGTGGCCGCCTTCGGCGAGCTCGCGCGACAGCACGATGTGGCCGTCGAGGATGCCGCGCGCCGCGTCGGCCACCGGGTCCTGCTGGTCGTCGCCTTCGCTGAGCACGGTGTAGAAGGCGGTGATCGAGCCCTGGCCGTGCAGGCCGTTGCCGCTGCGTTCGACCAGCTGCGACAGCTTGGCGAACACGCTCGGCGGGTAGCCCTTGGTGGCCGGCGGCTCGCCGATGGCCAGCGCGATCTCGCGCTGCGCCATCGCGAATCGCGTCAGGCTGTCCATCAGCAGCAGCACGTGCTGGCCGCGGTCGCGGAAGTGCTCGGCGACGGCGGTGGCGTAGCTGGCGCCCTGCAAGCGCACCAGCGGCGGCGCGTCGGCCGGCGCGGCGACGACGACGCTGCGCGCGCGGCCCTCGGCCTCCAAGATGTCCTCGATGAACTCCTTGACCTCGCGGCCGCGCTCGCCGATCAAGCCGACGACGATGACGTCGGCAGCCGTATAGCGCGCCATCATGCCCAGCAGCACGCTCTTGCCCACGCCGGTGCCGGCGAAGAGGCCGATGCGCTGGCCGCGGCCGACGGTGAGCATGGCGTTGATGGCGCGCACGCCGGTGTCCAGCGGCTGGCGCACCGGGTCGCGGTCCATGGCGTTGATCGGCCGGCGCTGCATCGGCTCGGGTTGCACGCCGTGGATCGGGCCCTGGCGGTCCAGCGGCTGGCCGTGGCTGTCGACGACGCGGCCCAGCAGGCCGTCGCCCATCGGCAGGTGCAGGCCGCGGTCCTCGCTGCGGCGCCAGGGATGCTGGTCCTGGCCGAAGCGCGGCGGGTGGCGCGGTGCCGTGCGCGGCACGACGCGGGCGCCGCTGCTCATGCCGTGCATGTCGCCGGTGGGCATCAGGTAGGCGCGGTCGCCGTTGAAACCCACCACCTCGGCCAGCACCGGGGCCTGACCCTCGGAGGTGATCTCGCACACCGACCCGACCGGCACGCGCACGCCCGCCGCTTCGAGCACGAGCCCGGTGACGCGCAGCAGCGTGCCCACCGACTCGAGCGGCTGCTGCAACTGCGCGTAGTCCTGCAGGTCGCCCAGGTAGCGCTGCCAGCGCTGGCCGCGGGCGTCCAGGCGGTCGGCCAGCGTCTTCATGGCGCTTCGCCGGCAGGGGCGGCGGTATTCGACGGCATGGGCAGCTGCGAGCCCAGCGCCGCCGCGGCCTGCGCCCAGCGCGCGGCGATGCGGGCGTCGATGGCGCCGACGTCGCTTTGCACCAGCACGCCACCGCGCTCGAGTGCGGCGTCGGCCTGCAGCCGCGCGCCGCGTGCGGCCAGCGCTTCCTCGGCGCCTTCGGCGACCAGGTGCAGGTCCTGCGGATGCACGTGCACCGAGATGTGGCGGGCGCTGAGCATGACCGCGTTGACGGCCTCGCTGGCCACCTGCGCCACCAGTTCGGGGCGCTGCGTGAGTTCGCAGCGCAGCACCTGCTGCGCCAGCAGCACGGCGGTGCGTGCCAGCGCCTGCGACATCTCGCCGTCGAGTGCGGCCAGCTGCTCGTCGAAGGCGTCGAGCAAGGTGCCGATCTGCGAGGTCGCCTGCTGCGCGAAGGTCTGCTTGAAGTTCTCCAGCGCCACCAGGCCGTCGCGGTAGCCGTCCTGGTAGCCGGACTGGCGCGCCGCGGTCACGCGCGCCTGCCACTCGGCGGCGCTGGGCGCGGCGGCTGCGGCCGGGGCCGCAGGGGCGGCCCGCGCCGCTGCGGCAGCCGCCACCGGGCCTTCGGCACGCGCCGCGCCGGCAAAGGAGCCGGGCTGCCAGTTGGCGAAGTCGCCGAGTTCCTCGCGCGGGATGAAGCGCGTGTAGGCCGCACCGGCCTTGGAGCCCTGCGGCGGCGGCACGTTCCTGAAGCCCGGGGTTTTAGACGAAGTGCTCATCACCGCCTCCTGCCAGCACGATCTGGCCTTCGTCGATCAGACGGCGCACGATCTTCAGCATCTCCTTCTGCTCGGCTTCGACCTCCGACAGGCGCACCGGGCCGCGCGACTCGAGGTCTTCCTTGAGCGTCTCGGCGGCGCGCGAGGACATGTTCTTGAAGATCTTCTCGCGCAGCGCCGGCGTGGCGCCCTTGAGCGCGACCACCAGCGACTCGCTCTGCACTTCCTTCATCAGCGACTGGATGCCCTTGTCGTCGATGCGCTCGACATCGTCGAAGGTGAACATGTTGTCCATGATCTTCTGCGCCAGGTCGGTGTCGGCCTCGCGCACGAAGTCGAGCACGCTGGTCTCGACCGCGCTGCCCAGCAGGTTGAGGATGTCGGCCGCGGCCTTGACGCCGCCGAGGCTGCTCTTCTTGGTGCGGTCGCCGCCGGCGAGGACCTTGCTCATGACCTCGTTCAAGTCGCGCAGCGCGGCGGGCTGGATGCCGTCGAGGGTGGCGATGCGCACCATGACCTCGTTGCGCTGGCGTTCGGTGAAGAGCTTGAGCACCTCCGAGGCCTGGTCGGACTCCAGGTGCACGAGGATCGCCGAGACGATCTGCGGGTGTTCGTTGCGCAGCAGCTCGGCCACGCTCGGCGAGTCCATCCACTTCAGGCTCTCGATGCCGGTGACGTCGCTGCCCTGCATGATGCGGTCGATCAGCAGGTTGGCCTTGTCCTCGCCCAGCGCCTTGCGCAGCACGCTCCTGACGTACTCGTTGCTGTCGGGCACCAGCATGTTCTCGGTCGCCGCGACTTTCTCGAAGCTGTCGATCACGTTCTCGACGCGCTCCCTGGACACCGAGCGCATGCGCGCGATGGTCTCGCCCAGGCTCTGCACCTCTTTGGGCGTGAGGTGCCTGAAGACCTCGGCAGCTTCCTGCTCGCCCAGGCTCATCAGCAGGATGGCCGCGTTCTCCAGGCCCTGTTCGTCCATGCCGGATGCCATTCAGCTGCTCCTGCGCTTCGGTGAGTGGAGATCAAGCGGCAGCCGCGGATCCGGCTTTGCCGGTCCGCTGGCTGCGCCGACGGCGAGGACGCCATTGGCGCCGAAGGCGCTGCGGGGGGGCGTCATGTCGCGCCGTTGACCCAGCCGCGCACGATGTTGGCCACCGCGCCCGGGTTCTGCAGCGCCATCGAGCGTGCGGCCTCGAGCTTGAGCTGGTGCTGCGAGGCCAGCTGCGCGGTCTGGATCTCGGTCACGGTCATCTCCCCGGCTTCGCCGACGACTTCGCTGACCTGCCCGCCTGGCGCCGGCACCGGCGGCGGCGCCATGACGGCGGCGAGCGCGGGCTTGATGAGCTTGAAGACGATGACCAGCGCCACCAGGGCCAGCGCCAGCGGCGCCATCGCGCTGCGCAGCAGCTCGATCAGCCACGGCTGCTTCCACAGCGGCGTCTCCTCGGTGGCCACCGGGACTTCGACGCGGAACGGGGCATTGACGATCTTGACCACGTCGCCGCGCTCGGCGTTGAAGCCGATGCCCTGCTGCACCAGGGCGGTGAGCTGCTCGATCTCCTTGTCGGACAGCGGCGCGGTGCTGACCTTGCCCTTGGCGTCGGTGGCGGCGCGGTGGTTGACGACCACGGCCGCGTTCAGCCGCCGCACGTTGCCCACCGCGGCCTTGGTCACGGTGGTGGTCTTGTCGACTTCGAAGCGGGTGGCCGCGTCGCGCCGCGTCGCGTTGGCGGTCGAACTGCCAGCAGCGCCCTGGGCGCCCTGCAGCGGCTGCGCGGCGCCGTTGATCGGTGCCTGCGCCGGCACCGGCGGCTGGTTGCTGGTGGCGCCGGGCACGCCGGCCGGCGTGGCGCTGCCGGGCTGGCTGGACTCTTCGCTGCGCTGCTCGCGCACCGCGGCCTTGGCTTCGGCGCCCTGGTTGGGGCCGTAGGCTTCGGCCGTGCGCATGACCTGCGAGAAGTCGATGTCGGCGGTGATGCTGGCGCGCAGGTTGTCGCGTCCGACCACCGGCTCGAGCAGGGCGACCACGCGCTTGATGTAGCCGGCCTCGACCTCGCGGCGGTACTGCAGCTGTTGCGTGTCCAGGCCCAGCGCGGTGCCGGCGGCGTCGTCATCGCCGGGGCCGGAAAGCAAGGCGCCGGTGCTGTCGACCACGCTGACGGCCTTGGCGCCGAGTTCGGGCACGCTGCCCGAGACCAGCTTGACGATGCCGGCGACCTGCCCGCGGTCGAGCGTGCGCCCGGGGTGCAGCGTCAGCACGACCGAAGCCGAGGGCTTTTGCTGTTCGCGGAAGAAACCGTTTTGCTGCGGCAGCGCCAGGTGCACGCGCGCCGACTTCACCGACTCCAGCGCCTGGATCGTGGTCGTCAGCTCGCCTTCGATGGCGCGCTGCATCTTCATGCGTTCCTGGCCCTGCGTCTGGCCGAAGCTGTTCTTGTCCAGCAGCTCGTAGCCGGCAGCGCCGCTGCCGAGCCCCGAGGGCAGGCCGCCGCTGGCCAGCTTCATGCGCAGTTCGTGCACGCGGGCGGCCGGCACCATGATCGTCGAGCCACCGTCGCTGAAGCGGTAGGGCACGTTCATCTGCGCCAGGCGCTCGATGACGGCGCCGCCGTCCTTGTCGCTGAGGTTGGGGAACAGCACCCGGTAGTCGGCGCTGCGCGCGCTGCCGAACATCAGCGCCAGCACGGCCACCAGGCCGGCGATGCCGAACACGGCACCGAGCTGGGTGCGACCCGGCAGGGCCTGCCAGCGTTGGGGCAGGCTGGGCTTCTCGGGCACCAGCGTGAGGGCGGCGGAAGCAGGGGCTGTCGTGGCGACGGCGTTGTCCATGGGCAGGGGGATGGGGGTTCGAAGTCTCGGCGCAGGATGCGATGCCTATGGTGGCGCGATGGTGACAAAACATAAGCGCGAGAAGCCGGGCAAAGAGGCGCCTGATTGCACCCACGCCGACGCCGCGCGCGCCTACAGTGCAAGCCGTGGAAACTGCGTCACGGGTCCCCCCCGCGGCCCGGTGCCCGAGTTCCGAGGTCCACCATGAACGACTTGCGCATCAAGAGCTTCGACTTCCAGGCCGCCGTGGCGCGCGCCGGGCTGCGCCCCGACGGCATGCCCCGCACCGACGGCCCCGCGGCCGTGGGCGGCGGTTTCCGCGCCGCGATGGTCGATGCGCTGAAGGAAGTCAGCCAGACCCAGTTCGAGGCCGGCCGGCTGCAGCGCGAGGTGGCGCTGGACAACCCGGCGGTGAGCATCGAAGAGACGATGGTGGCGATGCAGAAGGCGCAGATCGGCTTCCAGGGCACGCTGCAGGTGCGCAACCGGCTCGTCCAGGCCTACAGCGAGATCATGAACATGCAGGTGTGAGCCTGCGTGTGCATGGGCATCGCTGCCTGCTGATGCTTGAGATCATGAACATGCAGGTGTGAGCCTGCGTGTGCATGGGACCGTCTGATCCTCAGCAGGCCGGATAGCGCTGCGCCGGACCGCGTTCGGTGCAGACGCGCGGACGGCCCAGCGCCTGCACCTGCACGCGCAGGCGCGAGCCCCGGCTGGACTGCAGCGTGAACGCGCCCGATCCCTGTGCGGTGCCGGTCGCCGTGAGCTGCACGGGCTGACCCTGCAGCGTGTCGATGCCCTGGTGGTCGGAGGGCGTCGCGCTGCGCACCTCGCAGGTCTGGCGCGAGCCGCAGGGGCAGCCCGGATCGGTGGCCAGCGCCCAGCACCAGGCGGTGCCGCTGTGCAGCACGAAGTGCACGCTGCGGCCCTGGCGGGCGGCTTCGAAGCGCGCCTCGCTGAGGTCGGATGCCAGCGCTTCGGCGGCCGCGTGCAGGCGGCGCTGGTCGATCTGCAGCGCCAGCTGCGGCAGCGCCACGGTGGCCAGGATGACCAGGATCGCGATCGCGATGGCCAGCTCCAGCAGCGTCAGGCCGCGAACGGGGCGTGCACTTCTCATCGGTGCCAACACCCGGAATGTGGACCGATCTGGGCGAAGCCCTGCTTGACCTGCAGCGTGAGGGTGGCGCAGCCCGGGTCTTCGGCCTGCATCCCCAGTGCCTGGGCCGTGGCCAGGTAGGCCTCGGGCCCGCTGAGCGCCAGCTGGACGCGGTAGCGGCCCTGCGGGCTGAGCGCCGAGGCACCGGACAGCGCCTGCAGTTCGCCGGCGTACAAGCCGTGCGCGCTGCGATGCCGCTCCTGCGCCACCTGCACGCGGGTCAGGGCCTCGACCGCGTCGAGGCGCCCGGCGCGGAAGTCGTGCGCCCGCAGCGAGGGATAGGCCAGCACGCCGACCACCGCCAGCACCGCCACCACGGCCAGGCACTCGACGAGCGTGAAGCCGCCGGCGCGGCGGCGCGGCCGGGCCTCGAAGCAGGGGGGGCCGCGCCGGTGCATGGGCGGCCCTTCAGTCCAGCGACAGCAGGCGCCGCCGCTTCTGCGTCTGGTCGATCCAGCGCTGCAGCACGCGCTCGGCAGAGCCGGGCAGCCTGAGCCACTCGCAGCCCAGGCGCACGCCGGCATCGCCCGCGCTCGACGAGGTCACGTGCTGCAGCTGCAGCGCGGACACAAAACGGGCGTCGGTGTCGAGCTCGATGGCGACCTCGCCGACGCGGGTGCCGGCCTGCAGCGGTGGCAGGTCCTGCGGCAGCCACAGTGCACAGCCGCCGATGCTGACGTCGAGCACGCGCAGCGCGATCTGCATGTCGGGGATCGAGGGATGTCGCAGCCGGGCCGTGGGCGCGTGCCGCTCGGCGGTGCGCACGCGGTAGGCGCCGCGGCGCTGGAAGCGGTAGATCGCCTGCGGCAAGCCGCACTGCAGCGTGCTGGCCTGCACCCCGTGCACGACCACCAGCTCGTGCAGGTCGAACTGCAGCTTGACGCTGTCCATGTAGGCCACGGCAACGGCTTCGTTGCCCTCGACCAGGCGGTCCAGCGCCGGCAGGCCGGGGTTGGCGCTGAAACTCAGTCGCTGCTGCTGGTCTTCCACCGACCACAGCGTGCTCGTCAGCACCGCGCCGCCGGGGCCGTTGATGATCACCGGCACCTGGCCGTCGCGCAGATGGCGCAGCAGCGCCAGCCGCTCCTGGGGGTGGTTGACGCGGAACGGCGCCCAGACGTCTTCGCCGCCCGAGGAGTCGAGTTCGGCCGGCCGTGTGTCCTGGAACATGCGGGCCTCCCTCAGTGCAGCGTCTTGCGACGTCCGGCCAGCGTGTCGTCCAGGTCCTGCAGCCAGGGCTCTGCCAGGTGGCGGATCTCGGCGTCGTTGACAAGGATGCGCTGCATGATGCGCGACTTCATGCGTGCCGCTTCCTGCGCCTGCGCCTGGGCCTGCACGCGGGCCTGGTTTTCACTGGGTTCCTGCGCCGCGTGGTTGAGCTGGCTGATGAGCAGCACGCAGGCGCCTTCGAGCTTGACCACTTCGTCCCACTTGCCTGCGCGCGCCGCCGACAGCATGTCGGCGCTGGCGCGTTCGATGGCTTCGTAGTAGCTGAGCAGTTGCGGGTCCATGGGGTGGTCTCGGTGGGACGTGGGCAGCGAACTCATCGCGCGGCCGCCGCGGCGTCGGGGGCGATCGCCGACCAGGCTGCCTGCAGCGGCAGCATCAGGCGCTGGCACTCGTCGAGCGCGGCTTCGTCGTCGCGCAGGTTGGCCAGCGTCAGGCGCATCGTCAGGTAGGCATAGAGATCGTCGAGGTCTTGCGCCAGAGTGCCCTCGGCGCGTTTGTCCAGGCTTGCGCGCAGGCCCTCTTCGACGATGCGAACAGCGCGTCCGATGGCCCGCCCCTTGACTTCAATGCGACCTTCTCGGATGCCGCCCTTGGCTTGCGCCAGGGCTTCCATGAAGCCCTCGAAAAGCATCGCTACCAGGCGATGCGCAGAGGCGCCGGCGATGCCGGTCTCCAGGCTCACCTGGCGGTACATCGAGCCCTGGTTGCGGGGGGCGGCAGAGCGGTCGGCAAAGGTGCTGGCGTACATGCTGGGGCGGCTGTCGCAAGGGCTGGGATGCCTTCTTTATCGGCCCGCCCGCCGGCCAACTTGAGGCTGCGGGCCGGGCGCGGTGCCGCGCTCAGGAAGTCGGGCGATTCATCGCCGCGAGCTGCGCCGTGACGTAGGCGCTGAGTCCGCTCAAGCGCGACTGACGCACGTCCATCGCCGCGAACTGGGTGGTCAGCCGGGCCTGGAAGTTCTCCAGGCGCTGATTCAGCCGGTCCTGGTCTTCGCTGTTCTTGGTGACCAGCTTGCGCAGACCATCGGTGCGCGTGGTGATGCTGCCGTCAACGCCCAGCACCTGGCTGGCCAGGTTGGCGTAGCGGCGCGCGAAACCATCGTTGGCCGGGACCCCGATGTCGCTGTTGGAGAAGGCCTTCTTCAGCTCGCCCAGGTTAGCAAGGGCGCTGCCGAACTTGGTCTGGTTGACGCTCAGCGAGCCATCGCGCTGCAGCTCCAGGCCGATGTCCGACAGGCGTGAAAACTGGCTCGACGCACCCGAGGGCGTGTTGAGCACTGCGCGCAGACGCGACTGCAGGTTGTTGACGGCGCTGTCGCCCTGCAGCGGGCCGCCGACGCGGGTGCCGGCGTCGTACTTGGTCTGCTCGGTGATGTACAGCGCCAGCTCGTTGAAGGCGGTGGCAAATGCGGTGGCGGCCTTGCTGATGGAGTCGCGGTCGGGTGCCACGGCCACGTCCACCGGCACTGCCGTCACCTGACGCAGGCGCAGCGTGAGGCCTTCGATGCTGCCGCTGAGTTCATTGGTCGCCGAGACGATGTTGATGCCGTTGACACTGGCACGCGCGTCGCTGCTGGCCTGCTTGAGCTGCAGCACGTTGGCACCCGCGGGTGGGTTGTAGGCAAAGCGCGACAGGCCGGCGGCGTCGGTGTTGTTGCCGTCGTTGTCGGCCGCACTGATGCGAAAGCCGTTCTCGGCGCCGGTGGTGGTGGAGCGCAGCGACAGGCGTACGCCGGTGGCGTCGCTGATCACCGAGGCGGTGACGCCTGCGCCCGCGGCGTTGATCTTGTCGCGCAGTGTCTGCACCGTGTCGGCCGCCGTCACCGCCAGCGTCAGCGGGAACACCGCGCCCTTGGGCACGAAAGCGCTGTGGCTGGCGTCCCAGGTGCCCAGCTCCAGCGTCAGGGTGCCGCTGCCGACCAGTTCGGTGGTGGCGGCGAAGGTGCCGCCGCTGACCAGCGTCTGGCTGCCGGCCAGGGCCTGCACCGTGATGCTGTAGTTGCCAGCGGGCGCGGCGCCGCCGGCCACGACAGCCACCGCGGCGTCGTTGCTCGAGGTGGCCACCGATTGTGTCCACAAGGAGGTGTTGTTGAGCTTGTTGCTGGCGTCTTGCAGGCTGCTGAAGTGGCTCTTCAGGCGGCCGAACGAGGAGATTTCGGTCTGCAGCCGCGCCGCACCCTGCTGCAAGGCCAGCAGCGGCCGGCGCTCCAGCGCCACCAGCTGGGTGACGATGGCGTTGAGATCGGCGCCACTGCCGATGCCGAGTGAGGTCAGAGCGGGCATTGAATTCTCCCTGGCCGGGGCGGCCGCAGCAGAAAGGCACAAAAGGGCTCGCGGGCACGCATGCACTGCGCGCCCTTGGAGCCTTATTCGGCCGCCCCGGCGCGAACTTGAGGCCCGCGCTGCAAGAAAGTGAGAATCCTCGTCCCTCAGCTGCGCAACAGCGCCAGCACCTGCTGCGGCAGCTGGTTGGCCTGCGCCACCATCGCGTTGCCGGCCTGCTGCAGGATGTTGGCGCGCGCCAGCTCGGCCGACTCGGCGGCGTAGTCGGCGTCCATGATGCGGCTGCGCGCGGCGGTCTGGTTCTCGGCCGAGATCAACAGCGTGGAGACCACGTTCTCGAACCGGTTCTGCACCGCACCGAATGTCGAACGCTGGTCGTTGACGGCGGTGATCGCGGCGTCCAGCGCCGAGATCGCAGCCAGCGCAAAGCTGCCATCGGTGCCCGCAGGCGAGGTCGTCGGGTCGGTACCGACGACGGCGCCGACGGCGGTGGTCAGCGCCGCTGCGCTGGTCCAGTTGAAAGCGGCCACGGTGATGCGGTCCAGCGTGGCCGAGGTGTTGGCGCCGATCTGGAACGACGACACCACCGAGGTCTGCAGGATGCTCTGGCCGTTGAATTGGGTGCCGCCCAGCGTGCGCGCGGTTTCGCGGGCGATCTGGAGGTACTCGTTGCTCAGGCTGGTGCGATCGTTGACGGAGTTGGTGCCGTTGGCCGCCTGCACCGCCAGCTCGCGCATGCGCTGCAGCATGTCGCCCACCTTGCCCAGCGCGCCTTCGGCCACTTGCGCCATCGAGATGCCGTCGTTGGCGTTGCGCACGGCCACGTTCATGCCGCGCACCTGCGAGTGCATGCGCTCGGCGATCGACAGGCCGGCAGCGTCGTCCTTGGCGCTGTTGACGCGCAGGCCTGACGACAGGCGCTGCATCGAGGTCGCCAGCGCAGACTGGCTCATGCTCAGGTTGCGCTGCGCATTCAGCGAGATGAGGTTGGTGTTGATGGTCTGGGGCATGGCGGGTGTCCTTGAGCTTCGGGGGGTTTCGCAAGAAGTGCGATTCGAACCGCCCGCGGGTCGAAACGCCGAACCTTCAGCTTAGGCCTGCCCCGGACCCACAGGTCGCCGGAATTGCGTCCGCTTTGCCGGCCACTTCGCAGCCGTGCAAAGAAAAAGTCCCGCGCCCTGGGGGCCGGGACTTGCTGTTCACTACAGGCGGCGCCTCGCGTCGGCGCCGTCACGGCGGACGGCCCCGCAAGGCGCGTTTGTCAACGCAGCAGCGCCAGCACACCCTGCGGCAGCTGGTTGGCCTGCGCCACCATCGCATTGCCCGCCTGCTGCAGGATGTTGGCGCGCGACAGTTCGGCCGATTCGCTGGCGTAGTCGGCGTCCATGATGCGGCTGCGTGCGGCGGCCTGGTTCTCCGAGGCGATCATCAGCGTCGAGACCACGTTGTCGAACCGGTTCTGCACCGCGCCGAAGGTCGAGCGCTGGTCGTTGACGGCGGTGATCGCGGCGTCCAGCGCGGTGATCGCCGCGGTGGCAAAGCTGCCGTCGGTGCCGGCCACGGCGGTCGTCGGCGCGGAGCTGACGCTAGCGCCGACGGCGGTGGTGATGGAGGCCACGCCGGTCCAGTTGAAAGCGGCCACGGTGATGCGGTCCAGCGTGGCCGAGGTGTTGGCGCCGATCTGGTACGACGACACCACCGAGGTCTGCAGGATGCTCTGGCAGTTGAACTGGGTGCCCGACAGGGTGCGCGAAGACTCGCTGGCCAGCTGCAGGTATTCGTTGTTCAGGCTGGTGCGGTCGCCGCTGGAGTTGGTGCCGTTGGCTGCTTGCACGGCCAGCTCACGCATGCGCTGCAGCATGTCGGCCACCTTGCCCAGTGCGCCTTCAGCCGTCTGCGTCATCGAGATCGCGTCGTTGGCGTTGCGCACGGCCACGTTCATGCCGCGCACTTGCGACTGCATGCGCTCGGCGATGCCCAGGCCGGCGGCGTCGTCCTTGGCGCTGTTGACACGCAGGCCCGAAGACAGGCGCTGCATCGCGGTCGCCAGAGAGTTCTGGCTGGCGTTCAGGTTGCGCTGGGCGTTGAGCGAAACCAGGTTGGTGTTGATGGTCTGGGGCACGGTGAATCTCCAATTAGTGGGGGGGTGAACCTCAGGCATCTGCCTGACAGGTTTTCAGCAGTCGGCTGCACACGACTGCCGTGCTTGCCTAAAACTCCAGCAAGCACCGGCACGCAAGGCCTGCACCTGCAGAACTCGCCCGCACCTGACGCTGTCGACGAGCCGCTTGCGCGGCAAGGCAATAACGTTTCGGCCCGGACCTCGCACCCAGAACAGCAGGTGCGATGGAGGCTTTTTCGTCGGACCGCCGCAAATCTTTAGCGCTCTTTGTTGAAATCCCCTCACGACGCTGCTTTGCGGAGACCGGGCTGCGCGGGCTCCAGCCGCAGTCGCAGGCGCCTATACGGCAGGCAAGACAGCGGGTAGACAGCGGGTGAACAGCGGGTGAACAGCCGGCCAAACCGGCCGCTTCTCAAGCCACCGCGTCAGGTGCCGTCCGGCGATCATCGACTTGTACGCTGCGGCCACGGCCGGGCGCAATCAACCGACCGAACGAGGTTGTGGATGGACAGACGATTGCATATCGGGGGCAAAGAGACGCGAGCCGGCTGGGAGATTTTCGACGTGCTGCCCGCAGCGCACGTCGATCATGTCGGCAACGCGCTGGACCTTGGCCGCTTCGAAACCGCAACTTTCGTCGAGCTCTATGCATCGCACGTGCTCGAACACTTCAACTACAGCGACCAACTGCTGCCGGCATTGAGCGAATGGCACCGTGTGCTGCGCCCCGGCGGCGTGCTGCGCCTGTCGGTACCTGATCTGGACATCCTGGCCCACCTGCTGCTGCAGCGCCGGGTCTTCGACGTCAACCAGCGCTTCCAGATCATGCGCATGATCTTCGGCGGCCAAAAGGACGAGCACGACCACCATCGCGTCGGACTCAACCACGACTTCATGGCCGCCTATCTCGAGCAGAGCGGCTACGTGAACCTGCAGCGCGTCACCCGCCACGGCCTGTTTGCCGACAGCAGCGAACAAGTGCTCGGCGGCACGCCGATCAGCCTGAACCTCAACGCCTACAAAGCGGCCACCAACGCAGCCGTCGCTCAACTATGAACACCAATGTTGTTCTGCAAACCGCCGCCGCCGGCCCAACCGCCGGCGCCGGCCAGGCCCATTGGCACGAAGGGCTGGCGCTTGCCGGGCGTGCCGACTGGGCGGCGGCGGCGTGCTCCTTCCGCCGCGCCGCCAAAGCTGAACCGGCCGATGCGCTGTACTGGATCAACCTGGCCAACGCCCACCGCCGCGCCGGCCACGCCGAGGCGGCCATCTCGGCGGCACGGCGCTGCCTGAAGATTCACCCGCGCCAGCCGCTGGCGCTGCGCATCCTGGGCGAATGCCTGGCCCAGCAGCACCGCTACGAAGAAGCTGTGGCGGCGTTCGTCGCGCTGCAAGCCGACGGTGTTGCCGAGTACGACGCGATGGTCCAGCACGGGGCCATGCTGCTGGCGCTGCGCCGCCATGTGGAGGCGATCGACACGTTGATGCAGGCCGCAGCGGTGCGCCCTGAATGCATCAACGCGCACGCGCTGATGGCCACCGGCTTTCGCGACATGGCGATGCATCGGCAGGCCATCGAGTGCCTGCAAACCGTGCTGGCACTGGACCCCGGCAACCTGCAGGCCCTGTCGCACCTGTCGTACGAGCGCCGTCACATCTGCGATTGGCAAGGGCTCGACGCCGAAGTGGGAGCGCTGTCCGACACCCTGGCCTGCGCGCCCAGCGGCCTGGCGCGCGTGGCCACCGTGTTTGGCATGCTGTCGCTGCCGATCGCGCCCGATCTGCTGCTGGCTGCGGCGCGTGGCGAGGCCCTGGCCGCCGCCGTGGGGGCAAACGAGATGGCCCCGGTGCTGCCGGCGCAGCGTCAGGGCCGGCGGCCGCGGCTGGGGCTGCTGTCGTACGACTTCTACGAGCACCCGGTGGCCCAGCTGTTGGTGGAAACACTCGAAGGCATCGACCGCGAACTCTTCGATCTAGTGCTCTATGCGTCGGGCGCCGACGATGGCTCGCCGCTGCGCCAGCGCGTGGCCGCGGCGGCCGACAGCTTTGTTGACATTCGCGGCATGAGCGACAGCCAAGCCGCGCAGCGCATCCGTGACGACGCCATCGACGTGCTGGTCGACCTGCAGGGCCACACCCGTGGCCACCGCATGGCCATCTTCGCGCAGCGGCCGGCGCCGGTGCAGGTGGCCTATCTCGGGTACCCCGGCAGCACGGGCGCGCCGTTCATCGACTACCTCATCGGCGACCCCGTCGTCACGCCGCTGGCGCTGGCACCGCACTACAGCGAAAAGCTGGCCCAGATGCCGCTCACGTTTCAGCCCAACGGGCGCTGGCGGCCGCTGCCGCAGCCGATGTCCAGGGCCGCTGTGGGTCTGCCCGAGGCTGCCTTCGTGATGTGCGCCTTCAACCACACCTACAAGATCCTGCCCGCCGCCTTCGACGCCTGGTGCGCGGTGCTGCGCGAGGTGCCCCACGCCGTGTTGTGGCTGAAGGAAACCAACAACCAGTTGCACGCCAACGTGAAGCGCGAGGCCGCCGCGCGCGGGGTCGACGCCGAGCGCCTGGTTTTTGCCCAGGCCGTGCCCTACGCCGAGCACTTCTCGCGCCTGGCGCTGGCTGACGTGTTCGTCGATACCTGGCCCTACGGCGCCCACACCACCGCGGCCGACGCGCTGTGGGCGGGGGTTCCGGTGGTGACGTTGTACGGCGACAGTTTCGCCTCACGCGTGGCGGCCAGCGTGCTCAACGCCGTCGGCCTGGCCGAGCTGGCTTTCCAGGACGTTGACGACTATCGCTGCGCCATCACCGCGCTGGCGCTGGAGCCCGCGCTGCTGGCCGGCTATCGCGCCCACCTGGAGCAGCAGCGCATGGAGCTGCCGCTGTTCGACAGCGCCACCTACACGCGCCAGCTCGAAGCGCTGCTGTTGCGCATGGTCCAGCGCTGGCGTGCCGGCTTGCCCTGCGAGCACCTGCTTGCCGAGCAGCCGGCCGGTGCCGCGAAGGTCTGATCTGCCGCCATGACGGCCGCATTCACGGCCGCTTTGACGCCGGCCCTGACACTAGGTTTCCAGCGAAAGCGCTCACCATGACAGTCCTTGACGCGTCACCCCCGCTTTCGAGCCTGGCTGCAGGCGCTACCGGCGAGCCGCCGCACAGTCCTGAGACCGGCCCTGAGACCGAGGCCTGGCCGCTGCGCAGCGCCAGCGGGCTGACGCTGTTCGTGCCGGCCTCGATGCGCAGCATGAGCACCTATGTGCTGCTCGAACAAGAGCGCTGGTTCGAACCCGAGGTCAGCTTGGTCGCGCACCTGCTGCAGCCGGGAATGAACGCGCTGGACATCGGCGCCAATCACGGCATGTACACCCTGGAGATGGCGCGCTGCGTGGGCAGCGGCCATGTCTGGGCTTTCGAGCCGACCTTGGCGCCGCGCTCGTGCTTGCAACGCAGCGTGCGCGCCAATGGCGAGCAGGACCGCGTCACGGTGGTGGCCGCGGGTCTGTCCGACAGCGCCGGCCCGGCCAGCTTCGCGATCCACGGCAACAGCGAGATGAACTCGCGCGACGGCCACAGTCTGCAGCGCGAAACCGTGCGCCTGGAAACCCTGGACGGCTATCTGGCGCAGCACGCCATCGACGTGCCGCTCGGCTTCGTCAAGCTCGATGCCGAAGGCGACGAGCTGCGCGTGATGGCCGGCGCCAGCCACTTCTTCGCCACCCAGTCGCCGGTGGTGATGTTCGAGTTCAAACACGGCCTGGCCGTCAACAGCGCGCTCATCGGCGCCTGGCTGGCGCTGGGCTTCGAACCCTTTCGCTGGAGCGCCGAGCTTGAGCTGCTGCTGCCCTTCGACGCCGCGGTCGACGAGATCGCCTGCGCGCTGAACCTCGTGGCCGTGCGGCCGCAGCAGCAGCGTGCGCTGGCCGCGCGCGGACTGCTGGCCACGGCGCAAGAGCTGCGCCAGGCCGAGCCAGCGGCCGCCGACCCGGGCTGCCTGTTGGCCTGGTGCGCACATCCCGCGCTGCGCGGGTCGGCGCTTGACATGCCTGACACGCCTGATGCGCCTGACGCGGCCACCACGGCCGTTGCGGCGGCCGACCTGCGCGCCGCTGTCGCCGCTGCCGCTGGCGAGACCTACACCCAGGCGCTGTGCGAAGTGGCCAGCGCACACCTGCAAGCAGGCCTGAGCCCGGCGCAACGGGTGGCGTTGCTGGTGCGCTCGCGCGAGTCGCTGCTGGCGGCTGCCGCCCGCGGCGAGACCTTCGGCCCCGAGGCCTGGTGCCTGGTGGTGCACTGCCGGCACGCGCTGGGCGAGCCCGGCGGCGCGGTTGCGATGGGCAGCGAGCTGCTGGCCTACTGGCAAGCCCAGCCCGAGCAGGCGCTGTCGGCCGACGCGTTGCTGCCGTCGGAGCAGTCTGGGCCGTTGGTGCCGTCTATGCCGTCTATGCCGTCTATGCCGTCTGTGCCGTCTGTGCCGTCTGTGCCGTTCGTGCCGCCGCAGCGCGCCGACCTGGACCGCGTGCGCAGCACCGACGCGGCGAGCTGGCTGCGGCAAGTGCTGGCCGAATTCGTCGCCGTGCGCGGCAACTTCTCGTCGTATTTCGTTGCGCCCGAGCCGCAGCGATGGGCCGCGCTGCTGCAGCATCCCGACCACAGCGCCGAGATCGAGCGCCGTTACCTGCTGGCCCACGTCAGCCACGACCGCGTGGCCTGCCTGGACGGCCTGCGCCTGCTGCCCGACCCGCGCCACACCTGCAACCCGCAGTTGTGGCAGAGCTTGATCGAAGCGATGCGGCCGACGCCGCCTGCACCGCGCGCAAGGGTGGCTGGCGGGCATTGATCGGGGGCTCACCGGCGCGACGCGCGCAGGCTCAGCGGCTACCATTCAGTCGATGAACCCTGTGATCGACGCCGCCGCAATCGCCGCCGCGGCTCAGCGCATCGCTGCCCACGTGCGGCGCACGCCGCTGCTGCGCCTGCCGGGCGCGGCGCTGGGTGTGGCCTGCGCCGAACTCTGGCTCAAGCTCGAGCACCTGCAGCTCGGCGGCAGCTTCAAGGCGCGCGGCATGTTCAACCGCATGCTGTCGCTGCCGATTCCGCCGGCCGGTGTCGTCATCGCCTCGGGCGGCAACGCCGGCATCGCGGTGGCCTGCGCCGCGCGCGCGCTGGGCGTGCGCTGCGAGGTCTTCCTGCCCGAGATCTCCAGCAACGCCAAGCGCCAGGCGCTGGCGGCGCTGCAGGCCACCGTGGTGGTGGGCGGCGCGGCCTACAACGACGCCTTGGCGGCCTGCCTGAAGCGCCAGCAAGAAACGGACGCCCTGCTGATGCACGCCTACGACCAGGTGGAGGTGGTGGTGGGCGCCGGCACGCTGGCAGCGGAAATCGAACAGGACGCCGGGTTGCCCGACCGCGTGCTGGTCAGCGTCGGCGGCGGCGGGCTGA
Source organism: Rubrivivax sp. (assembly GCA_043760065.1). GTDB lineage: Bacteria > Pseudomonadota > Gammaproteobacteria > Burkholderiales > Burkholderiaceae_C > Rubrivivax. The sequence continues at coordinate 365 of JAYUPN010000374.1, read as the reverse complement.
TCGCCGGCGTGGCGGCGTGGTTCGACAGCCGCTGCCGCGTCGAGGCGCTGGAGCCGGTGGGTTCGCCGACGCTGCATGCGGCGCGTGCCGCCGGCGAGCCGGTGGACGTGGCGGTGGGCGGTCTGGCCGCCGACGCGCTGGGCGCGCGGCGCATCGGCGCCATCGCATGGGAGGTGAGCCAGCAGCACGTGGTCGCCGCGCACCTGCTGCCCGAGGACGCCATCGCGCAGGCGCAGCGCCTGCTGTGGCGCGAGCTGCGGCTGGCGGTCGAGCCGGCGGCGGCGCTGCCGCTGGCCGCGCTGCGCTGCGGCGCTGTGCAGCCCGCAGCCCACGAGCGCGTCGCCCTGGTGCTGTGCGGCGCCAAC
>JAYUPN010000373.1:0-6243 GCA_043760065.1 Rubrivivax sp. | reverse complement strand
CGTCGGTGGCTTCCATGTTGGCCAGGATGCTGTTGGTGTAGTTGCTCACCGCCTTGGCCTGCGTCATCGTGATGTTGACGTGGTGGCGCGTGTAGCTGCTGGTCTTGACGCGGATGCCGCGCCTCAATCCCTCTTCGCCCAGGTAGGCGCCCCAGGCCCAGGCCGCGACCATCAGGTGGATGGTGTTGCCCTTGGGGCTGACGCCGAGCTTCTTGTCGCCGATCCAGGTCAGCGGCCGCAGGTAGCAGCTGTCGAGCTTGTTCTCGCGCACCACCGTGCGCTGCGCCTGCGCCACTTCCTCGTGCGTGAAGGGGATCTTCATGCGCAGGATCTTGGCGCTGTTGAAGAGGCGCTCGGTGTGCTCCTGCAGGCGGAAGATGGCGGTGCCGCGGTCGGTCTTGTAGGCACGCACGCCCTCGAAGGCGCCGCAGCCGTAGTGCAGGGTGTGGCTCAGGACGTGGATCTTGGCGTCGCGCCATTCGACGAGTTGGCCGTCCATCCAGATCTTGCCGTCGCGGTCGGACATCGACATGGGAGCTCCAGGGCTGAAAATGGTGTAATCGCCGAGTTTAAGGCGTGGCCCGACGCGTTTGCCGGGCCCCCCGGGCCGCGGGGTTGCGCCGACGGACGCAGCACCTGCTTCTTTGTTCCAATGAGCGTCCGACGCCAAAAGTTCTGCCACCTGGAAGTCCCATGAACCGTCTGAACCGCGCCTGGATCGCCTGTGCCGTTTTGTTGAGCCCCGTTGCAGCCTGGGCCGAGAACTGCGGCGACACCGGCTTCGTCAGCCAGCCGGCGGCCGAGTGCCGCGGGTCGTTCATTGGCAGCCTGATCGGCAGCACCTCCGAACTCGCCGACCTCGCCGCGCAATGGGGCGGCGGCTGGAGCTACGCCGGCAAGAGCGACGACAGCGGCAATGGCCCCTTCACCAGCAACCCGCAGGTCGCCTTCTCCGGCGCGCTGGGCTTCGACACGCCGATCAGCGGCGACTTCGTGATCGGCCTCAAGGCAGGGCCACAGTACAGCTACTACCTGTTCCGCGGCGCGGCGGCGCTGGGCTCGCTCAGCTTCGACAGCACCGAAGGCGTGGCCACCAGCATCCAGGGCAACCCGCTGGCGCTGTCGCATGCGGCGCTGTACGTCTCGGCGGTGCCCGAGCCTGGCGTCTGGGCGCTGATGGCGGCCGGTCTGCTGGCCATCGGCTGGCACGCGCGACGCCGCGCCTGAGGGCCCGGCGCAGGCAAACAGGCTGTGCGCCTGGATCAGCCTTCGTTCGTCACCGGCGACCCAGCGCGCACCAGACGCCATTCGGCCAGCCGGCCGTCGCGCAACTCCACCACCACCTCGTCGCCGGCCGCGTCGCACCAGGCATAACGCTCGGGGTCGTCGCCGCGCTTGTGGCCCAGGCTGTGCGTGTGCTTGATCAGTTGCGCCAGCGTCAGCCCCTTGTGCAGTTGCGACTGCAGCATCACCGCACTGTCCACCGTGCCCACCGGCCGCGCGGCCGCTGCGCGCATGACGCGCACGGCGCGGTTGAACTGCAGCAGCATCCAGAACGCCACCACCGACACCGCCAGCACGACGCCGCGCCAGCCGTAGCCGACGTACCCCGCCGCCACGGCGGCGACGACCAGCAGCCAGCCAACGGCGGCGTTCATCGCGCGCCTTTCGCGATCGGCGCGATGACCGGCAGCCAGACCAGCCGCGCGCGGACCTTGCCGCAGAATCCCGTCGATGAGCCGTTTGCAGACATGGGTGATCAACCTCGACCGGGCGCCCGAACGCCTGGCCCGCATTGCGTCTCAGATGGATCGGCTGGGCCTGCCGTTCACGCGCCTGCCCGCCGTCGATGCCCGTGCGCTGACCGAATCACAGCGCGGCGCGCTCGACGAAGCCGCCTACCGCCGCAAACACGGCATGACACCGGTGCTGGGCGAGCTGGGATGTTACCTGTCGCACGTGCGGGCGATGGAGCTGTTCCTGGCCAGCGGGGCCGAGTTCGGATTGGTGCTGGAGGACGACGTGCTGCTCAAGGACAGCCTGCCCGCGGTGCTGCAAGGCCTGATGCACCAAGCCGGCCGCTGGGACGTGGCCAAGCTGTCGGCGGTGCACTCGGGCACGCCGGTGCCGTATGCAGAGGTCGCGCCCGGCCACCAGCTGGCGGTGATGCTCAGCCGCTGCACCGGGGCCAGCGCCTACCTGGTGAACCGCCGCGCCGCGATGGCCTACCTGCGCCAGCCCGGCGGACTGCTGCCGATGTCGCTGCCCTACGACCACGTCTTCGACCAGGGCTGGCGCTTCGGCCTGAAGTTCCGCCTCGTCACGCCCACGCCCTGCGGCCACGACGAGCAGATCGCCTCGACCATCGAGGCGCCGCCCGGCGCCAGCCGCAAGTTCCACTGGACGCGGCGGCTGCCGGCCTTCGTGTACCGGCTGGGCAATGAAGCGCGCCGCCTGGGCCACGGCCTGCGGCAGGCGCTGTTGGAGCGGGCTGCGCGCGCCTGAGCCGCGGCGTGCGCCCCTTCAGCCGACGACGCGCCCTGCGATGTCGTCGCGCACGCGCGCCGGCAGCCGCTTGAGCACGAAGCGGATCGCCAGCGGCACCAGCACGACGTCGTCCATCACACCGAGGAAGGGCACGACGTCGGGGATCAGGTCGATCGGCGAGATCACGTAGATCACCATCAGTGCCACCGCGGGCTTGAGCCAGCGCGGCGACAGCGGATGCTTCAGGGCCAGCCACAGCAGCCGCGCATCGCCGCGGATCACGGTCCACAGCAGCGACAGGCGTTTCCACATGGCAGGCCTCCTTCGGGGGCAACAAGCTCAGACGTTGACATGGGGCCGATGCCGGAGCCTACAACCCCCGCACCGCCTCGATCGCCTGCTCGATGCGTTCGACCGCATGGATCGTGAGGCCTTCGATCGGCTTCTTCGGCGCGTTGGCCTTGGGCACCACGGCGACAGAGAAGCCGAGCTTGGCCGCCTCCTTGAGCCTATCCTGCCCGCGCGGCGCCGGACGCACCTCGCCGGCCAGCCCGACCTCGCCGAAGGCGACAAAACCGCGCGGCAGCGCGCGGCCGCGCAGGCTGCCCTGGATCGCCAGCAGCACCGCCAGGTCGGCCGCCGGCTCGCCGATGCGCACACCGCCCACCGCATTGACGAACACGTCCTGGTCCATGCAGCTGACGCCCGCATGCCGGTGCAGCACCGCCAGCAGCATCGCCAGCCGGTCGCGGTCGAGGCCCACGCTCAGACGGCGCGGGCTCGGGCCGCCGCTGTCGACCAGCGCCTGGATCTCCACCAGCATCGGCCGCGTGCCTTCCAGCGTCACCAGCACGCAGGTGCCGGGCACCGGCTCGCCATGCGTGGACAGGAAGATCGCGCTCGGGTTGCTGACGCCCTTGAGGCCCTTCTCGGTCATCGCGAAGACGCCGATCTCGTTGACGGCGCCGAAGCGGTTCTTGATGGCACGTACCAGGCGGAAGCTGCTGTGCGTGTCGCCCTCGAAGTACAGCACGGTGTCGACGATGTGCTCCAGCACGCGCGGGCCGGCGAGCGCGCCTTCCTTCGTCACGTGGCCCACCAGCACCACGGTGCAGCCGCGCATCTTGGCCACGCGCGTGAGCTGCGCCGCGCACTCGCGCACCTGCGCCACGCTGCCCGGTGCCGAAGTCAGCTGGTCGGAGTAGACGGTCTGGATCGAGTCGATGACGCAGAAGGCCGGGTCCTCGGCCTCGATGGCGTGCAGGATCTTCTCGAGCTGGATCTCGGCCAGCACGCGCACGGCCTTGCCCGCGAGGCCCAGCCGGCGCGAGCGCAGCGCGATCTGCGCGCCGCTTTCCTCGCCGGTGACGTACAACACCTTCATCTGCGACGACAGCGCGTCGACGGCCTGCAGCAGCAGCGTGCTCTTGCCGATGCCGGGGTCGCCGCCGATCAGCACCACTGCACCCTCGACGATGCCGCCGCCGAGCACGCGGTCCAGCTCTTCCTGGCCGGTGGGCGTGCGCGCCACCTCGGCGGCGTCGATCTCCGACAGCGTCGCCACCGGCTGGCTTCTCGCCAGTGCCTGGAAGCGGGTGTTGCGCGTCGCAGCGCCGCTGGCTTCGGCCACCGCCTCGTCCAGCGTGTTCCAGGCCTTGCAGTGCGGGCACTGCCCCAGCCACTTGGCGTTGCTGCCGCCGCATTCGCGGCAGGTGAAGATCGTCTTGGCCATGGCGCATTGTCGTGCGCCGGCGGCGGGCACCCGGCCTGCGCAGGCTCTCAGTCGCCGACGCGTTGCCGTCCCGCCTTGAGGGCCCCGCGGTGCGCTTTGCCTTCCAGCCGCCGCCGCTTGGCGGCACGGCTGGGCTTGGTGGCCTTGCGCGGCGTCTCGGGCTGCGCCGCCTGGTCCACCAGCGCCTGCAGCCGCGCCAGCGCGTCGGACTGGTTGCGCGGCAGGCTGCGGTGCGTCTGCGCCTTGATCACGACCACGCCATCTTCGGTGATGCGCTGGTCGGCCCGTTCGAGCAGCCGGGCCTTGATGTCGTCGGGCAGGCTCGAGGCCCGGATATCGAAGCGCAGATGCGCCGCGCTCGACACCTTGTTGACGTTCTGCCCTCCCGCGCCCTGGGCGCGGATGGCGGTGAACTCGACCTCGCCCGGGTCGACGGTGGGTGTCTTCAGGACGAAGAGCCGCCGCGCAGCTTGCTGACCACGAACAGCAGCACCACGGCGCCGATCACCGACGCGATCCAGCCCGCGCCCTGCCCGGCCTGGTACCAGCCCAGCGCCTGGCCGACGAAGCCGGCGATCAGCGAACCGGCGATGCCCAGCAGCCCGGTGAGGATCCAGCCCATCTTCTGTTCGCCGGGCAGCACGAAACGCGCGAGGGCGCCGACGATGAGGCCGACGATGATGGTTCCGATGAAGCCCATGGTGATCTCTCTTCCTGATGTGGTGTTGTCAGGGCTCAGTCCGCGACGTGCACCGGCACCCGGGGGGCCAGTGCGCACATGAGCTCGTAGCCGATGGTACCGGCCGCGCGCGCCACTTCATCGATCGGAAGTATGGCCTCACCCGGCCCGCGGCCCCACAGCGTGACCTCGCTGCCCGTGCCGGCATCCGGCGCCGGGCCGAGGTCGACCGCCAGCATGTCCATCGACACCCGCCCCAGCGTGCGCGTGCGCACACCGTCCACCAGCACCGGCGTGCCGGTGGCGCAGTGGCGCGGGTAGCCGTCGGCGTAGCCGCAGGCGCAAATGCCGATCTGCATCGGCGCGTCGGCCGTGAAGCTGCTGCCGTAGCCCACGCTGTCGCCCGGCTGCAGGGACTGCGTGGCGATCAGGCGCGAGCGCAGCGTCATCGTCGGCAGCAGCCGCCAGTGGTGAATGTCGTGCTCGGGGAAGTCGGGCGCGCTGCCGTAGCTCAGGATGCCGGCGCGCACCCAGTCGTTCTGCAGACGGTGGCGCAGCACCGCTGCGCTGTTGGACAGGCTGCGCTCGCCGCCCAGGTCGTGCGTGGCAGCTTCGAAGACGGCGACCTGGTGGGCCACGCCGCGCGGGCCGTCGGCGTCGGAGAAGTGCGTCATCAGCGACACCTCTTCGACCTGCGGCAGCGCGTTCAGCCGCGCCCAGGCGCCGCGGAAGGCCTCGGGCCTGAAGCCCAGGCGGTTCATGCCGCTGTTGAGCTTCAGGAACACGCGGTGCGGCTGCTGCGTCTTGTGCGCCGCCAGCCAGTGAATTTGTTCGCTGCAGTGCACGACGTGCCACAGGTTCAGCCGGCTGCACAGCTCGAGGTCGCGCGCTTCGAAGCAGCCTTCGAGCAGCAGCACCGGGCCGCGCCAGCCGAGCGCGCGCAGCGCTGAAGCCTCGGCCAGGTCGAGCAGCGCAAAGCCGTCGGCACCGCGCAGGCCTTCGAAAGCGCGCTCGATGCCGTGGCCGTAGGCGTTGGCCTTGACCACCGCCCAGATCCGCGCGTCGCCGGCCATCGCGCGGGCGCGGCCGATGTTGTGGGCCAGTGCAGACGGGTGGATCAGGGCTTCGATCGGACGCGGCATCAGGAGGACTCCAAAGGCCCGGAACGCACGGTGCCTGGCCAGGCCCGCATGCTATAACCCGCGCGCTGAAGACTTGGAGACAAAGCCGGCCAACAGGACCGGCGGCGCAGCGCGCGACACGATGAAAAAAGGCTTTTCGACGATCATGTCGGCGCAGTTCTTCAGCTCGCTGGCAGACAACGCGTTGCTGGTCGCAGCTGTCG
>JAYUPN010000372.1:0-6248 GCA_043760065.1 Rubrivivax sp. | reverse complement strand
GGATGCGCCGTCGCAGGCCGTTCGCAGCCGCCTGCTGGGCCGGCTGGCCGCGTCAAGCGCGGCCGAGGCCGCGATGTTCACCGCCCGCCAGCGCCGCCTGGCCGCGCTGCCGCTGGCGCCGGGCGCGACGGCGCAGACCCTGTACCGGGCGCCACCCGGCGCCGCCCGGCGGCCCGGCGAGCCGCTGCTGGCGCGCTTGATCCGGCTCGAGGCCGGCGCCGTGCTGCAGCCGGCTTCGGTCGGGCCCGAGGCGGCCACGCGGCACCGCGAGTGGCTGGTGCTGCAAGGCAGCGCGCGAGTGGGGCCGCAGCCGCTGTCGATGCGCGACTACCACGTCGTGCCGGCGGGCGTTGCCGGCGAGCCCTGGTCGACGGAGTGCGGCGCCTTGCTCTTCCTGCGCGAGAGCGACACGCCCGCGCAGGCCGGCGATGCGCCGTTCACGGTGCACGATGCACGAGCCGGCTGGCCCGACTTCGCACCCGGCATCCAGCGCCGCGTGCTCTGGCAGCGCGACGGCCAGGCGGCGCTGCTGTACTACGCACGGCCCGGCGCGCAGGTGCCGAATCACACGCACGGCCACGACGAGGAATGCCTGATGGTGCAGGGCGAGCTGTTCCTGGACGACCTGCTGCTGCAGCCCGGCGACTACCAGCTGGCACCGGCCGGCACCGGCCACCACGTCACTGCCACCGACACCGGCGTGGTGATCTACGCCCACGGCGACCTGGACCTGCGCTTCGTCGCCTGAAGCCCGAGCCACGCCACCGGGTTCGCGATCGAACCGGCAGGATCTCAGTCCGGGCGCTTGCTCCGCCGCAGCCGGCTGACGGTCATGAGGGCACCGCCGACCAGCAGCAGCCATGCACTGGCGGTCTCGGGCACGGCGCTGATCTGCACCACCTTGCCGCCGAAGTCGACGATGAACACCTCGCCCCGAGCGCCCTCGCCGAACGAGGCGATGTTGCCCAGGGCGCCGCCGACGCCGGCGTCCAGCACGGCCGTCAGTTCGGTGGCACCGGCCAGCGTCTGTGAACTGCCCGCGGTGTTCACGGCCCAGATGCGGCCGCTGCTGAAGTCGCCGAACACGTACTGCCCGAACAAGGGCGAGCCCGCCTCGCGCACGACGTAGCCACCCGTGACGGACGCGCCGAAACCGTGGTCGTAGTCGAGCCAGGGATCGACCATGCCGGGCGCAAGCGGCCCGCCGACGCCGGGCGTGGCGATGCGGCCTTCGCGCACGCGCCAGCCGAAGTTCTGGCCGCCGCCGCTGCTGCTGGCGATGCGGTCGATTTCCTCGCGCGCCCCCTGGCCGACGTCACCCAGCCAGAGCTCGCCGCTCTGGCGGTCGAAGCTGTTGCGCCACGGGTTGCGCAGGCCGTAGGCGTAGATCTCGCCGCGCAAGCCGGCCTGGCCGAAGAAGGGGTTGTCGGTGGGCACGCCGTAGTTCAGCGACGGGTCGGCGAAGTCGTCGCGGTTGATGTCCACCCGCAACATCTTGCCCAGCAGCGTGCTGCGGTCCTGCGCGTTGTTGAACGGGTCGTTGCTGCCGCCGCCGTCGCCGGTGGCGATGTACAGGTGGTTGGCGTCGCCCGGCTTGAAGCCCAGCCAGCCGCCCTTGTGGTTGTTCAGGCCCGAAGGTTGGTCCACGCGCAGCACTTCGAGCCGGCTGCCGGGGTCCGCCAGCAGCGGGTTGGCGGTGGTGCGGTAGCTGGCCACCACGGTGTCCAGCGTCGTGGCGTCGGTGTAGTTGACGAAGAAGCGCCGGTAGCCGGTCGAAGCCGCGTCGCCGTAACCGGGGTCGAAGGCGAGGCCGAGCAGCCCCTGCTCGCTGGCGGTGTTGACGGGCACGGTGAGGAAGCTGCTCACCACGCCGCCCTGCACGACCTTGATCGTGCCGCCCTTCTCGACCACGAAGACGCGGCCGTCGTCCAGCGGCGCCGTGGCGTACAAGGGCGCGGACAGGCCGCTGGCCACGAGCCGGGTGTCGAGCGCTTGTGCTGCGGCGCTGCCGGAAACCAGGTGCAGGAACAGGCCGACGCCGAGTGACGCGAAGCGGGACGGGTGCACGGCCGTTCTCCTTCAAAGGCGAGCCCAAACCGTAGCATGTGGGTGCGGCGCCGACCACACCCTGTTTGCAAAGCCCCGCATGTACGCTGTCGAACAGACGGGCGGGCTCAAGTCCCGGGGCGTTGCGGACGGGGCGCCTTGCTGCACCCGCCGTGCAGCGCGGCAAGCTGCCGGATGCTGCGGGCAGGTCCTCGCCGCGGCAGGGTCGATCAGACCTTCTCGATGACCAGCGCGATGCCCTGGCCGACGCCGATGCACATCGTGCACAGCGCGTAGCGTCCGCCGAGCCGGTGCAGTTGACTGACCGCGGTGGTGACCAGGCGCGCGCCGCTGGCGCCCAGCGGATGACCGAGTGCGATGGCGCCGCCCCAGCGGTTGACGCGCGCATCGTCGTCGGCCAGGCCGAGGTCGCGCAGCACCGCCAGGCCCTGCGCGGCGAAGGCCTCGTTGAGCTCGATGACGTCCATCTGGGCCAGGCTCAGACCGGTGAGTTCGAGCACCTTGCGCGTCGCCGGTGCCGGGCCGAAGCCCATGATGCGCGGCGCCAGGCCCGCCGTGGCCATGCCGACGACGCGCCCGCGCGGCGTCAGTCCGTGGTGCGCTGCGGCGGCTTCGCTGGCCAGGATCAGCGCGCAAGCGCCGTCGTTGACGCCGCTGGCGTTGCCGGCGGTCACGGTGCCGTCGGGGCGCACCACGCCCTTCAACTTGGCCAGTGCTTCCAGGCTCGTGGCGCGCGGGTGTTCGTCGGTGTCGACGAGGAGCGCATCGCCCTTCTTCTGCGCGATGCTCACCGGCGTGATCTCGGCGGCCAGGTGGCCGGCTTGCTGTGCAGCGACGGCATGGAGCTGGCTGCGCAGCGCCATGCGGTCTTGCGCTTCGCGCTCGATGTGGAAGTCGGTGGCCACGTTCTCCGCCGTCTCGGGCATGCTGTCGACACCGTGGAGTTCCTTCATGCGCTTGTTGACGAAGCGCCAGCCGATGGTGGTGTCGTAGACCGCGTTGCTGCGGCTGAAGGCGGACTCGGCCTTGGGCATCACGAACGGTGCGCGGCTCATGCTCTCGACGCCGCCGGCGATCATCAGCTGTGCTTCGCCTGACTTGATGGCGCGCGCCGCGCTGCCCACCGCGTCCATGCCGCTGCCGCACAGGCGGTTGATCGTCGCGCCGGGCACGTCTTGCGGCAGGCCGGCCAGCAGCGCGGCCATGCGCGCGACGTTGCGGTTGTCCTCGCCGGCCTGGTTGGCGCAGCCGTAGATCACGTCGGTGACGGCCGCCCAGTCGACCTGGGGGTTGCGCGCCATCAGCGCCTTGATCGGCACCGCGCCCAGGTCGTCGGTGCGCACCGACGACAAGGCGCCGCCGTAGCGGCCGATGGGGGTGCGGATGGCGTCGCAGATGAAGGCTTGATTCATGTCGTCTCCAGATCGGGTATGGCGCGCCGCCTCAGCCAGGGGCTGACCCGGTAGCGTTCGCCACGGTAATGGCTGTCCAGCGTGTCGATCAAGCGCGCGACGTCGGTTTCGTTCCAGCGCGCCAACCACTCGAAGGGGCCGGCGGGATAGTTGACGCCGAGCTTCATCGCCGCGTCGGCGCCTTCGGGCGTGCACACGCCCTGCAGCACGGCGTCGGCGGCTTCGTTGATGAGCATGGCCACGGTGCGCGCGGCGACGAGGCCCGGCGTGTCGGCCACCGGCAGCGGCGCGAAGCCCAGGGCGGCCAGCCACGCCGGCGCCTGCGCGCGCCAGACGGCACCGGCGGTGTCGGCCACGGCGTAGGCCAGCGCGGTGCCGGGTGCCGGAGGCAGCGCGATGATCCGGTCGAAGACGGCGACGTCGGCGGTGCGCAGCTGTGCCGCGAGTTCACGCGCGGTGCGGCCGGTGCTCATCACCAGGTGGGCGCCGTCGATGACGAGGCCGGTCCAGCCGCTGTGGCGCAGCCGCGCCGGGCCCCAGCCCTGGCCGGCCAGCGCCTGCACGGCGGCGGCTTCCAGGTGGTCGGCGATGGCGCCGTCGCCGTGCACCGTGACTTCGCGTGCCGTGGCGGGGGCTTCGTGCACCGCCACCGGCAGCGAAGCCGCGCCTTCGGGGTGGCGGTAGAAACCGCGGCCGCTCTTGCGCCCGAGCAGGCCGCCGTCGACCATCTCGCGCTGCACCAGGCTGGGCACGAAGCGCTTGTCGTAGAAGTTGGCTTCGTAGACCGAGTTCGTGACCGCGAAGTTGGTGTCGTGGCCGATCAGGTCCATCAGCTCGCACGGCCCCATGCGAAAGCCTGCGCCGCGCAGACAGGCGTCCAGCACCTGCGGCGTGGCGGCCTGTTCGAGCAGCAGCGCCAGCGTCTCGGCGTAGTAGGGCCGGGCGATGCGGTTGACGATGAAGCCGGGTGTGCTGCGGGTGTGCACCGGGACCTTGCCCCAGGCCTTGGCCAGCGCAAAGATCGCCTCGGCCACCGGGGCATCGGTGTGCAGGCCCGAGACGACCTCGACCAGCTTCATCAGCGGCACCGGGTTGAAGAAGTGCATGCCGACCAGGCGCCCCGGATGCTGCAGGCCGCTCGCGATGGCCGTGACGCTGATCGACGAGGTGTTGGTGGCCAGCACGCAGCTGGCCGGCACGATGGCTTCGAGCTGCTGGAAGAGCGCGCGCTTGGCGGCCAGGTCCTCGACGATGGCTTCGACCACCAGGCCGGCGGCGGCAGCTTCACCGATCGCGACGACGGGTGTGATGCGCGCCAGCGCTGCCTCGGCCGCGTCGGCGGCGAGCTTGCCCTTGGCCACCAGGCTTTGCAGCGTGGCGGCGAGCTTGGCCTTGGAGGCAGCGGCTGCACCGTCGCGCGCGTCGTGCAGCAGCACCGGGTGGCCGGCCTGCGCAGCGACCTGCGCGATGCCGGCGCCCATGATGCCGGCGCCGACGACGAGGACCGTGCTGCCTTGGAGGGTGGGTGTGCTCATTTCGGGATCCAGGAGGCCGGGCGCTTGCCCAGGAAAGCGGCGAAGCCTTCGCGCGCTTCGTCGCTGCCGCGCACGCGGCTGATGGTCTGCGCCGTGAGTTCGATTTTCTGCGGCGTGATCGGGCCGACGTCGAGTTGTGCGAAGAGCTGCTTGATCTCGCGCTGCGCGCCCGGGCCGCCGGCCAGCAGCGAGCCGACCATCTCGTCCACGGTGGCGTCCAGCGCATCCAGGGCCACCACTTTCTGCACCAGGCCCATCGCCAGCGCCTCGGCCGCACCGATGCGTTCGGTGCTGAGGGCCAGCCGCTTGGCCTGGCGCTTGCCCACGGCGTTGGTGACGTAGGGGCCGATGACGGCCGGCAGGATGCCGAACCGGGCTTCGCTGACCGAGAAGCTGGCGTTGTCGGCGGCGATTGCGATGTCGCAGGCGCAGGCCAGCCCGACGCCGCCGCCCAGCGCCGCCCCCTGCACCCGCGCGACGGTGGGTTTGGGTGCGGCTTCGATGCGCGACAGCATGGCGGCGAAGCGGCGCGCGTCCTGCAGGTTCCATTCGCGCGACGCGGTGCTGGCGCGCTGCATCCACTGCAGGTCGGCGCCGGCGCTGAAGTGTTTGCCCTCGCCGGCGAGCACGATGACGCGCACGCTGGCGTCTTCGACCAGCTGTGCAAAAGCGGCGTCCAGTTCGCCGATCATCACCTCGTCGAAGGCGTTGAAGACAGCCGGGCGCGCCATCGTGATCTGCGCCACGCCGCTGGCGCGCTGGCTCAAGGCGAGGGTGCCGAAGGAAATCATCAGTAGGTTTCCAGGTGCAGGCGGCCCTGTTGCTTCATCGCCGCACCAAGGGCCTCCCAGTCCAGCCCGGCGCCCTTGGCGATGTCGGCGAGCGCCAGCACGACACCTTCTTCCATGCTCTTGAGGCCGCAGACGTAGAAGTACGCGTTGGTGTCTGAAAGCAGCGGCGCCAAGTCGGCGGCGCGCTCGCGCATCAGGTCCTGCACGTAGTGCTTGGGTTGCCCAGCGGCGCGGCTGAAGGCGAAGTTGTTGTCGATGAAGTCCTTGGGCAGGCCCTGCAGCGGGCCGAAGTAGGGCAGCTCTTCCTTGCTGCGCGCGCCGAAGAACAGCATCAGCTTGCCGCCTTCGAACTTGCCGGACTGGCGCAGCCGGCGCCGCCACTCGGTCATCGCCCGCATCGGCGCGCTGCCGGTGCCGGTGCAGATCATCACGATGTGGCTCTT
>JAYUPN010000371.1:0-6251 GCA_043760065.1 Rubrivivax sp. | reverse complement strand
GGCAGGCCCGGCCGACACCCGCGCAGCAAGCCCAGATCGACGCCTGGCGCGCCCAGGGCTGTGCGGTCGGACTGCTCGCCTGCGACCTCGCCGTGCGTGCCGAGGTGCAGCGCCTGATCGATGCCGTGGACACGCCGGCCGATCCGCTGCGCGGCGTCGTGCACGCCGCCGGCGCGACCGCCGACGCCGCCCTGGATCGCCTGGACGACGGCCATTGGCAGGCCGTGCTGGGTGGCAAGGTCTGGGGTGCGCTGTGGTTGAGCGAATTGACCCGGCCGCTGCCGCTGGACTTTTTCGTGGCCTATTCGTCAGCCGCCGCGCCGCTGGGGTCGGCCGGCCAGTGCAACTATGCGGCCGCGAACGGCCTGCTCGAAGCCATCGTCGGCGACGCTGCGGGCGCGGCGGGCCGCCGCCGTGTCGTCCTGCAATGGGGACCCTGGCAAGGCGCGGGCATGGCGCAGGCGGTCGCCACCGGCAAGGGGCTGGCGCAGCGTGGCATCGGGCTGCTGGACGGCCCGGGCGCGCTCGACGCCTTCGAGCTGGCCTTGAGCGCCAGCGCACCCACGCTGCTGGTGGGGCGCTACGACTGGGCGCGCGCGGCGCCGCCCGACTTCCGCGCCGAACCACCCGCCAGCGCGGCCGGGCGTCCCACGTTGCAGGCGGTCCTGGCCCTGCCATCGGCCGCACGCCAGTCGGTCATCCGCCACGAGTTCGGCCTGCACCTGGCGCAGGTGCTGGGGGTGGCAGCGAACACCTGGGCCGCACAGGACGGCGCTGCCTTTGACCAGCTGCGCCTGGCGACGCTGGGACTGGACTCGCTGATGGCAATGGAAATGCGCAACCAGCTGCGCAGCTGGCTGAGTGTGGACCTTCCGGCCCACCTGTTGATCGGCAACCACCAGGTCGGCGATGCGCTGGCCCTGGTGCACCAAAAGCTGCTGCTGCGCAGCCTCAGTGACACCGGGCACGACGAAAGCCACGACGATATGGAGGTCGAGGTCCTATGACACTCGCTGACGTGCTCGACGACCTGCGCACCCGCGGCGTGAGCTTGGCGCTCGACGGCGCCGACGGCCTGCGCATCAACGCCCCGCGCGGCAGCGTGAGCGCCGACCTGCGGGAGCACTTGCGCTCGCACAAGTCGGCGCTGCTGAACTGGCTGCGCGAAGGCCAGGCCGACGATGGCGCAGCACTGCCGCAGTGCACACCCGACCCGCAGTCGGTGTACGAGCCCTTCCCGCTGTCCGACCTGCAGCTGGGCTTCTACATGGCCGACGACCCGTTCATGGAGTTCCATGTGCGGCCGCACTACTACGTCGAAAAGAACCCACCCGCGCTGGACGTGCCGCGCTATGAAGCGGCGTGGAACCGCGCCTTGCAGCGCCATCGGCATGAGATCGTCGCGGTCCGGCCCGACGGCCAGTTGCAGACGGTGCGTGAACCCCAGGCGCTGCGCATCGGCGTGAACGATCTGCGCCAGCAGCCGACGGCCGACGCGCTGGTGGCGCTGCAACGCACCCGCGACGCCATGATGCGCTCCGAACTGCCGATCGACCGCTGGCCCTGGGTGGACCTGCGCGTCTCGCTGTGGCGCGAAGACGGCCGCGAACGGGCGCGCGTCCACTACAACCACAACAACTTCTTCTCCGACGGCTATGGCACGACGCGGCTGTTGCAGGAAATCGACCGCTGCTACGCCGACCCCGCGCTGGAACTGCCGCCGCTCGAACTGAGTTTTCGCGATGCCGCACTGGCCCTGGAACGCCTGGCCCAGGACCCGCCCGGCCAGCGTGCCCGCCGCTACTGGGAAGACCGCCTGCCCGGCCTGCCCGATGCGCTGGCGCTGCCGCTGGTCAGCGGCCTGGACAAGCGCTGCCGCTCGCGCCTGCAGCGGCGCGAGGGCTACCTCGCTTCGGCCGACTGGGCCGCCTTCAAGCAGCAGGCCCAGGGCGCCGGCCTGACGCCGTCGAGCGCGGTTTTCGCCACCTATGTGGAAGTGCTGGCGCGCTGGGGCAACAGCGAACACTTCCTGCTCTCGAACATGATGACGCGACGTTTGAACCTGCATCCGCAGATGCAGGCGATCGTCGGCAACTTCGCTTCGCTGTACCCGCTGGAAGTCGACCTGCGTGGCCGGGGGTCCTTTCAGGACGGCGCGCAGCGCCTGCAGGAACAGGTGATCCGCGACGCGCGCCACCTGCAGTGGGGCGGCATGCGCGTGATGCAGGCCCTGAACCGCCGAACCGCCAGCCTGGGCCGTGCGCCCGTGCCCTATGTGGTGGGCAGCGGCCTGTTCATGGAGGGCTTCGAGCGCAGCGATTTCAGCTGTCTGGAGACCTCGCAGGTGCTGCTCGACCACCAGTTCTGGGAGCTCGCCGACGGCCGCCTCTATTTCGTCTGGGACTTGCTCGAAGCCTTTTTCCCCGCCGGCCTGATCGACGACCTGTGGGCGGCCTACGCCAGCCTGTTGCAGCGCCTGGCGCATGACCCCGGCGCGTGGCTCACCGACCCCGGCGCCTTGTTCGGCGCGTCCACACAGAAGCCGCCAGCGTCAGACGCGCGGCCGCACGCGGTTCCCGGCGGCACGCTGGCAGGCCTGCTGACGTCGGCCCGGCGCGCCAACGGCGACCGGGTGGCGGTCTCGTGTGGCACCGATCACCTCGACTACACCGGGCTGCACGACGGCGCCCACCGCCTGGCCGCGGTGCTGGCGCAGGCCGGTGTGGTGCGCGGCGACCGGGTCGCGGTGCTGGCCGACCGGGGGCCGGCCTGGCTGACCGCGGTGCATGGTGTGCTGGCAGTGGGCGCAGCCGACGTCCCGATCGACCCGACGCTGCCGGCGCAACGTTGTGCCGCGATGCTGGCCGACTGCGGCGCCGCCGTCGCCTTGTGCTCGGCCCGCCATGTCGCGCGCGACTGGCCCGCCACGCTGCAGGTGATCGACATCAAGGCCGGCCTGGCGCCGCCGGCCCACCCGCCCGCCACCCACCCGCCCGGCGCAAGTGACCTGGCCTACCTGATCTACACCTCGGGTTCGACCGGCCAGCCGAAGGGCGTGATGATCGACCACCGCGGCGCCTTGAATACCGTCGTCGATGTCAACCATCGCTATGGCGTGGGCCCGCGGGACCGGCTGTTCGGGGTCTCGTCGATCGGCTTCGACCTGTCGGTCTACGACGTGTTTGGCGCCGCCGAAGCGGGCGCCCGCGTGGTCTACCCGTTGCCGGAACAGGCGCTCAACCCGGCCCACTGGCTGGAGGTTCTGGCGGGCGAAGCGGTGACGGTGTGGAACTCGGCGCCGCCCTTGGCTGCGCTGCTGGCCGACCTGGCCGAGACCGGCGCCGTGCGGCTGCCCGACTTGCGGCTGATCCTGCTCAGCGGCGACTGGATTCCGCTCGGCCTGCCCGCCCGGCTGCGCCGCCTGGCGCCAAATGCGCGCCTGGTCAGCCTGGGCGGTGCCACAGAAGCGTCGATCTGGTCGATCCTGCACGAGATCGACGCCGTCGACCCCGCCTGGCCGAGCATTCCCTACGGCCGCGCGATGGACCACCAGCACTGGCGCATCCTCGACGCGCACGGCCGCGACGTGCCGGTGTGGGTCACCGGGGCGCTCTGCATCGGCGGCGTCGGCCTCGCGCTGGGCTACTGGAACGACCCGGCCAAGACCGCGCTGGCCTTTGCCGAACACGCCGACGATGGCGAACGCCTGTACCGAACCGGCGACCTGGGGCGCCTGCACCCGGACGGGCGCATCGAGTTCCTGGGGCGGCGCGACCACCAGGTCAAGGTGCAAGGACATCGCATTGAGCTCGGCGAGATCGAAGCCGCGCTGTGCAGCCACCCGGCGGTGGCCGAGGCCGTGGTGCTGGCGCAGCGCAGCGCTGCGGGCGGCGCGTCCGCAGTGGCGGTGCAGCTGGCGGCCCACATCGTGTGCCGGACGGGTCAGGACGCCACTGCGGCGGCGCTGTCGGCCCACCTCGCTGAAAGATTGCCAGCCTACATGGTGCCCAAGCTGGTGGCCTTCGTGCCGCGCCTGCCGCTGTCGGCGAACGGCAAGGTGGACCGCAAGGCCCTGGCGCCGCTCGCCGCTGACACGAACCTGCCGACGCTGGCGCTGCGCCCGCCGCGCGGCGCCATCGAACCCCGCCTGATGGCCTTGTGGAGCCAGGCACTCGGCCGCGCGGTGAGCCAGGTCGGCGAAGACTTCTTTGACAGCGGTGGCCAGTCCTTCGAAGGGGTGCGCCTGGTCGGCCTGATGCAACAGACCTTTGGTGTGCGGCTGTCGCTGGGTGACCTGTGGCAGCACCGCTGCATCGAGCGTCAGGCGCTGCTGGTCGGCGCCAGTGGCGCACGCCACGAAGGCCCCTTGCGCACCCTGGCGGGGCACGGCAGCGGCGTGCCGCTGTTCCTCGTTCACCCCGCCGGCGGCAGCGTGTTGTGCTACCGGCACCTGGCCGCCCGACTCGATCAGCCGGTGCACGCCTTCGAGGCCCGCACCGGCGACACCGGGCTGGCCAGCGGGACGACGGTCGAGGACCTGGCCGCAACCTACCTTCAGGCGCTCACCCTGGCCCACCCCACGGGCCCGTTGCTGCTGGGTGGCTGGTCGTCCGGTGGCCCGATCGCCTTCGACCTGGCGGCCCGACTGCGCCGCGCCGGGCGTGCGGTGGTCGGCCTGGTGATCATCGACAGCCCGGCACCGGCCGATGTCGGCACGCTGGACGACACCCAGGTGCTGGGCTGGTTCATCGAAGACCTGGACCTGCCTCCCGCGGCGCTGCGCTGCGCCGTTGCCTGGGCGACCCGCGCCGAACTGGCCGGCAGCACCCACGCCAGCCGGCTCGCCGCCCTTGAACAGGTGCTCGCGCAGAACGGGCATGCGCTGCCGCTGGCCGCCGCCGAATTGGTCGAGGTCTACCGCTGCTTTGACGGGGTGGTGCGCGCCACCGCCGGCTACCGCGCGCCGCGCCTGGACGTACCGATGTTGGTGCTGCGCGCGGCGCGCGGCAGCGTGACTGAATTTGCGCGCCATCCGCATGCCGACGAACCCGGCTGGGGCTGGCATCGCCACACCCAGGCGGACTTGCGAACCCACGTCCTGGACGCCACCCACCAGACCCTGCTCACCCCCGACACCGCTGCGCAATGCAGCGACCTGATTTCGCGCTGGTCGGCAAGTCTTGCCAGCGCCAGCAGTTCCACCACGACCACCGGAGAAGCACGATGACCCCCCACGACGAACTCAGAAGCCGCATTGCGCAAGGCTGGACCGCCATGTTCTTTTGTGTGATGTGCGGCTTCCTGGTCGACTTGATCAAGTCGGCCATCTACAACGACTTCGGCAAGTGGATCAACGACCCGGGCCCGGTGGGCATGAAGATGATCTCGATCGTGATGGTGATCTACATCGTCATGCCGATGCTGGTGCGCAGCGTGGGTGCGACCTGGTTTCGCTGGACCCTGGTCGGCCTGACCGTCTTCTTCGGCCTGTTCTTCGTGGCCCACCAGGTCGCGCATGCGCTGACCAACTCGCGCCCCTTCGACATCATCCACGCCTTCGATTTCGCGCACCACGGACTGGTGATCTGGATGG
This sequence comes from Rubrivivax sp., assembly GCA_043760065.1. Classification (GTDB taxonomy): domain Bacteria; phylum Pseudomonadota; class Gammaproteobacteria; order Burkholderiales; family Burkholderiaceae_C; genus Rubrivivax. The sequence goes on along the minus strand of JAYUPN010000371.1, from coordinate 658 downwards.
TGGTGCTGACCGCACGCTGGGCCCGCCAGGCATCCGACGAAGGCATTCAACTCCTGCCCTCCCACCCGAGCCCCAGCCTGGCCCACTGAAACAACACCATGCTGCCCATCCTTCCGACTTCCAACCAGCACGTCGCCATGAACCACTCATTCGTCGCCCCCCGCAATGTCCAGCGCTGGCTTCGCGCCCTGCTGCCCTTGCTCGTTCTTCTGGCCTTTCCCTCACTGTGTTTCGCCCATGCGAAGGACGACAGCGACGGCTTCATGGCCGGCCTGTTGCACCCGGTCTTCGGCTTCGACCACCTGCTGGCGATGGTCAGCGTGGGGGTGGTCAGTGCGCAACTCGGGGGCGCCAACATCTGGCGCGTGCCGGCGGCGTTTGTCACCGCCATGGTGTTCGGCGGCCTGATGGGCATCTTCCAGTTTCCGCTGCCACTGCGCGAACTGGGCATCGCCGCGTCGGTGATCTTGCTCGGTGTGGCCATCATTCACGTCAACGCGAAGACCTCGCCCTTGATCCCGTTCGCCTTCGTGCTGTTCTTCGGCATCTGCCACGGACACGCCCACGGCACGGAAATGCCGGGCTCGGCCAGCCCGGCGTTCTACACGCTCGGCTTCCTGGTCAGCACCTCCTTGCTGCATCTGCTCGGCGTGGGCAT
>JAYUPN010000370.1:0-6276 GCA_043760065.1 Rubrivivax sp. | reverse complement strand
GCGGCACCGAGTTCCGCTTCACGCTGCCCACGCCCAAGAGCGCCGAAAGCGGCGAAACTTCGGCTTCCGTGGACAAGCCCTGAACCTGCACGATGGCGCTGGACCCGACGCTCGGCATCCCGATGGTCTATCTCGTCGACGACGAGGACGTCGTGCGCGATGCGCTGGCCTGGCTGCTGCGTTCGCGCCGGCTGCTGTCCGAAGGTTTCGCCAGCGCCGACGCCTTCGAGTCCTGGCTCGCCGAGCGCACCGCGCCGGGGCGCGCCGAATGGCCCGGCGCGCCGTCGTGCCTGGTGCTGGACGTGCGCATGCCCGGCACCAGCGGGCTGGTGCTGTTCGAGCGGCTGGCCGAACGCGGCCTGCTGTCGCTGTTGCCGGTGATCTTCCTCACCGGCCACGGCGACGTGCCGACCGCGGTGGCGGCGGTCAAGCGCGGCGCCTTCGACTTTGTCGAGAAGCCTTTTTCGAACAACACGCTGGTCGACCGCGTCGAGTTGGCACTCGAACTCAGCGCACGCGCGCTGGTCGAGCGCGGCGCACGGCTGCGGCTGCGCAGCGCGCTGGCCGAGCTGACCGATCGCGAGCGCGAGGTCATGCGGCTGGTCATCGAAGGCCGGCCCAACAAGCTGATCGCCGATGCGCTGGACATCAGCGTGCGCACGGTGGAAGTGCACCGCGCGCGAATCTTCGACAAGATGAACGTCAAGAGCGCGGTCGAGCTGACCAACCTGCTGGCCGGCCTGGACCGCGCGTGATGGCCGGCGAGTTTGAGCTCATCGCGCGCCACTTCACGCGACCGGTGCGCCGCGCCGCTTTAGGCGTGGGCGACGACTGCGCGCTGCTGCGCGTGCGGCCGGGCATGGAGCTGGCGGTGTCCAGCGACATGCTGGTCGAGGGGCGCCACTTCCTGTCCACCGTCGCGCCCGAGCGGCTGGGGCACAAGGCGCTGGCGGTGAACCTGAGCGACCTCGCGGCCTGCGGCGCCGAACCGCTGGCCTTCACGCTGGCACTGGCGCTGCCGCGCGGCGACGACGACTTTGCCGCCGGCTTGGCGCGCGGCCTCTTTGCGCTGGCCGACGCACAAGGCATCGAGCTCGTCGGCGGCGACACCACGGCCGGGCCGCTGAACCTCTGCATCACGGTGTTCGGCGAAGTGCCCGTCGGGCAGGCGCTGCTGCGCAGCGGCGCGCGGGCCGGCGACGACCTGTGGGTCAGCGGCGTGCTGGGCGACGCGCGGCTGGCGCTGGAGGTGTTCCGCGGCCGCGTCGCGCTCGACGGCGCGGCATTCGAGCAGGCACGCCGCGCCATGGAGCAGCCCGAGCCGCGGGTTGCGCTGGGCCTGGCGCTGCGTGGCGTGGCCAGCAGCGCCATCGACCTGAGCGATGGCCTCGTCGGCGACCTGGGTCATGTGCTGCAGCGCTCGGGCGTCGGTGCGCGGGTGGATGTCGACCTGCTGCCGCACAGCGCGTTGCTGGCCGAGCAGCCGCTGGCGCTGCGCCACGAATGCCTGCTCGCCGGCGGCGACGACTACGAGCTGCTGTTCAGCGCAGCGTCGGCGCAGCGCGACGCGGTGCTGGCGGCGGCGCGGCAGGCCGGCGTAGCGGTCACGCGCTGCGGATCGATCACACCGGGCAGCGGCCTGCAGGTGGTGGACGGCGCAGGCCGTGCCGTCGGGCTGGACCTGCGCGGTTTCGACCACTTCGCCAGATGACGTCGCCGACTGCGCCGCAGCGCGCTTCCACCGGCTTCATGCTGCGCCACCCGGCGCACCTGCTGGCGCTGGGCTTCGGCAGCGGCCTGTCGCCCTTGGCGCCGGGCACCGTGGGCACGTTGTGGGCCTGGGTCTCGTTCCTGATCTTCAGCCACTGGATCGGCCCTGCCGGCTGGGGCTGGACGCTGCTGCTGGGCTCGGCCGCGGGCTGGTGGGCCTGCACGCGCGCGGCGCAACACCTGGGCATCGCCGACCCTGGCGCCATCGTCTGGGACGAGGTGCTGGCCTTCTGGGCCGTGCTGTGGCTGCTGACGCCGGCGTCGTGGGGGCTGCAGTTGCTGGCTTTCGTGCTGTTCCGCTACTTCGATGCCGCCAAGCCCGGCCCGGTGGGCTGGGCCGACCGCCGCTTCAAGCTGCAGCCCGGGCAGGCCATCGGCTGGCGGCAGGGTTTCGGCATCTTGTTCGACGACGCGGTGGCGGCGCTGTGCACGCTGCTCGTGCTGGCGCTGCTGACCCGCTGGTGGGCTTGAGACGATGGAACTGCTGAGCTTCGAACCCCTGGTGGCCCCGCTGGCCGACGCGCTGCGCGCGCGCGGCTGGCGCATGGCTGCCGCCGAGAGCTGCACCGGCGGCCTGATCGCCGCTGCGTGCACCGCGCTGGCCGGGTCGAGCGACTGGTTCGAGCGCGGCTTCGTGACCTACACCAACCAGGCCAAGTCGGATCTGCTGGGCGTCGACGCGGCGCTGTTCGACCGCGTCGGCGCGGTCAGCGAAGAGGTGGCGCGTGCGATGGTGCAAGGCGCGCTGCAGCGCGCGCCGGTGCAACTGGCGGTGGCGGTGACCGGCATCGCCGGCCCCAGCGGCGCGGTGCCTGGCAAGCCGGTGGGCACGGTCTGGCTGGCCTGGGGCAGCGCGCGCGGCGTGCAGGCCGAGCGGCTGCAGTTGCCGGGCGACCGCGACGCGGTGCGCGGCGCCAGCGTCAGCGCGGCGCTGCAGCGGCTGCTGCAGGAGGCGCGCGCGTGAACGTGCTGCTGTGCGGCGACATGGATGCCACCGAGTGGGCGCAGTGGCACCAGGCGCTGTCCGCCGCGATGCCCGAAGCGCACTGGCTCGACCTGGCGGCGGCCCGCTCGGCGCCGGCCCGCGTGCAGGCCGCGGTGGTCGCCAACCCGCCGCCTGGCAGCCTGCAGGGGCTGCCCGCGCTGGGCCTGATCCAGAGCCTGTGGGCGGGTGTCGACCGCCTGCTGGCCGACCCCACGCTGCCCGAGGGCGTGCCGGTGGCGCGCATGGTCGACCCGGCGATGAACGCGGCGATGGCCGAGACCGCGCTGTGGGCCGTGCTGTCGCTGCACCGCGGTTTCTTCGCCTACGCGCAGCGCCAGCGCGAAGGGGTGTGGCGCGTGCATGCGCAGCGCCGCGCCGACGAGGTGCGCGTGCTGGTGCTCGGGCAGGGCCAGATGGGCCGCGCGGCGGTCGCGCGCGTCGCGCCGCTCGGGTATGCGCTCAACACCTGGCGCCGCGACGGCACGCCGCTGCTGCCGCTGCTGGCGCGCACCGACATCGTGATCAACCTGCTGCCGCTGACGCCCCTGACGCGTGGCGTGCTGGACCACCGCTTCTTCGCCGCGTTGCCCGACCAGGCCAGCATCGTCAACCTCGGCCGCGGCGCACATGTCGTCGACGCCGACCTGCTGGCGGCGCTGGACAGCGGGCGGCTGCGCCATGCCGTGCTCGACGTCTTCCACACCGAGCCGCTGCCGCCGCAGCACCCCTACTGGCGCCACCCGCGCGTGACGGTGCTGCCGCACGCCGCCGCCGGCACCGATGCGCGCAGCGCCGCCGCGGTGGCGGTGGCCAGCCTGCGGGCCTGGCGCGACGGCGGCGAAGTGCTCAACCGCGTCGAGCGCACGCGCGGCTACTGAAGCGCCACGGGCGCCGCGGCGTCCGGCGCGTCAGGCGTGCAACGCCAGCCGCACGCGCACGCGGCCTTGCGAGGCGCTGACCTGCAACATGCTCAGCATCCAGCGCTTGAGCGCCGGCCACGGCTCGTGCGGCCAGTCCGGGTGCTTGAGACCCTTGACGATGCCGTCGACGATGCTCGCCGCGTCGAGCAGGTGCGCCACCTGGTGGTCGGTCAGCAGCGGCAGCACGCGTTCGAAGAGCTTTTCCTTGACGCCCCAGACGCGCGCGTCCTTCAGTGCCAGCGGCACCGGCTTGCCGGCTTGCAGCGCGGCGTGCGCGCGCGCCAGGGCGCGGATGTCCTCGGCCAGCGTCCAGTGCACCAGCACGGCGGCCTCGCCCTCGGCCTGCAGGCCGTCGAGCATGCGCAGCGCGCGCGCGGTCTGGCCGGTCCAGATCGCCTCGGCGAGCTTGGCCACGTCGTAGCGCGCCACGTTCAGCACCGCGGCCTCGACCTGCTCGAAGCTCAGCTCGCCGGCCGGGTGCAGCAGCGCCAGCTTCTGCAGTTCCTGGTGCGCGGCCAGCAGGTTGCCTTCGACGCGGTCGGCAAAGAAGGCCAGCGAGCGCTGCCCTACCTCGCCGGCGGCGACACGCTGCGGCTGGCGCGCCAGGCGCTGCGCCAGCCAGGCCGGCAGCGCGTGGCGGGCGAGTGTCTCCACGCGCAGCGTCACGCCGGCAGCGTCCAGCGCCGTGAACCACGCCGCCTTGCTCTGCTGGAAGTCCAGCCGCGGCAGCGTGATCAGCGTCAGCACGTCGTCGCTCAGGCGCTCGCAGTAGCGCTGCAGCGCCTCGGACCCGTCCTTGCCGGGCTTGCCGCCCGGGATGCGGACCTCGATCAGCTGCCGCTCGGCAAAGAGGCTCATCGCCTGCGCCGCGCCGAGCACCGCGCTCCAGTCGAAGTGCGCACCGCTGACGGTGAAGACCTTGCGTTCGCCGTAGCCGGCCGCACGCGCCGCGGCGCGGATGGCGTCGCCGGCTTCCTGTGCCAGCAGCGGTTCGTCGCCGTGGATGGTGTACAGCGGACGCAGGCCGCGGGCCAGGGCCGTGTCCAGCTGATCGGCGCGGAGCTGCATGCCGCCTTCTACACCGTGACCGCGGCCAGCCGGCGCAGCACCTGCGCCACCACGTCGGCCTGCATCTCGCGAAAGAGCTCGGCTTCTTCGTGTTCCTTGGCCAGCGCGGCGCTCTCGCTGTAGCTCAGGTCGCGCCGCACCAGCAGTTCGGCGCGCGGGATCAGTTCGCGGCCACCGGGCGTGCGCACGCGGAAGTTGAACTTCAGCCGCAGCTGCAGTTCACGCACCTGCGCCGACGAGGTCGATGCGACGACGCTCTTCTCGCGCACGTCGTCCAGCGCCTGCAGCACGAGGTCGACCTTGTCCGGGGACTCCATCACGCGCACTTGCTGCGCGAGCTGGCGCCGCAGTTCTTCGGCCAGCGGTGAATGGCGCGCAAAGCCCGTCAGCGCGATGCTGCCGAAGGTCACCCGCGCCGGTTGCCGCAGCTGAAAGCCGCAGCCGGCCAGCGTGGCGCCGGCCCATGCCAGCAGCAGGCGCCGGCTAGACGACGACATTGACCAGCCGGCCCGGCACCACCACCACCTTCTTGGCGGCCTTGCCGTCGGAAAAACGCAGGAACTCGGGCGAGGCCAGCGCTGCGGCTTCGATGGTGGCGCGGTCGGCGCTGGCGCTGACGCGGATCGCGCCGCGCAGCTTGCCGCCGACCTGCAGCACGAGTTCGATCTCATCCTGCTCCAGCGCCGCATCGTCGACCTGCGGCCAGGGCGCGTCGATGATCTCGCCGTGGCGCGCTTCGTAGCAGAGTTCGCGCCACAGGGCGTGCGCGATGTGCGGTGCCGCCGGGTACAGCGTGCGCAGCAGGATGCCGACCGCCTCGGCCGCCGCGGCAGCGTCGGCCGGCGTGTCGGCGAGCGCGGCGTCGTCGATGGCGTTGAGCATCTTCATCGCGCCCGAGACCACGGTGTTGTACTGCATGCGCTCGTAGTCGTGGCTGACCTGTCGCAGCAGCAGGTGGATCTCGCGGCGCAGTGCCGCGGCACTCGCCGACAGGCCGTCCACGCTGCCGGCCGCGGCGGCCACGCGCGGCTGCAGGCGCAGCGCGCTGGCCCACAGCCGGCGCAGGAAGCGGTAGCTGCCTTCGGCGCCCGAGTCGGACCAGGCCGCACTCTGGTCGGGCGGGCCGGCGAACATCGTGAAGACGCGCGCGGTGTCGGCACCGAACTTGGCGATGATGTCCTTGGGCTCGACGACGTTGTTCTTGCTCTTGGACATCTTCTCGATGCCGCCCAGCTTGACCGGCAGGCCGTCGGCGCGCGCCGTGGCACCGCTCGGGTGGCCCTTGTTGTCGTAGGCGACTTCGACCTCGCTCGGGTAGAACCAGCGCACCTTGCCGCCGCCGTCGTCGCGGTAGAAGCTCTCATTGAGCAGCATGCCCTGCGTGAACAGCTTGGTGAAAGGCTCGCTGAACTTGACCAGCCCCAGGTCGCGCATGGCCTTGGTCCAGAACCTGGCATAGAGCAGATGAAGCACCGCGTGCTCGATGCCGCCGATGTACTGGTCCATCGGCATCCAGTAGTCGTTGCGCGCGTC
>JAYUPN010000369.1:0-6277 GCA_043760065.1 Rubrivivax sp. | reverse complement strand
CGCTGGAGAAGGCGTCGAGCCTGGACCTCGCGCAGGTGCTCGACCTCTGGCAGGTCGTCGAGCACCGCGACCACCGGCCGGCCTTCGTGGCGATGCGGCTGCGCGACTCGATGCTGGACAGCGGCATCACGGTCGACACGGTGTGGCGCGCGGTGTGCATCTCGCGCCGCGGTAAGCACACGCCGCTGGAAGTCCGGGCCGCGCGCACGCTCGACATCGACGGTCAGGTCAATGGGCTCTCGGTCGTCTTTCGCGACATGACCCGCATCGACCAGGCGGAAGCCGAGTCCAAGCGGCTGGCCGCGATCGTCGAGTCGTCCAACGACGCGATCATCGGCATGACCCTGGACGGGCGCATCACGAGCTGGAACGCCGCGGCGCAGGCGACCTTCGGCTACACCGCCGAAGAAGCCATCCGGCAGCCGATCCAGATGCTGGTGCCGCTGCAGCTGCAAATCGAGGATCAGCGCAGCCTCGCGGCGCTGGCCGCGGGCGAATCGGTGCCGCCGTTGGACACCGTGCGTCTGACACGCACGGGTGAGAGCCTCGAGGTGTCGATCACGATCTCGCCGATCAGGGACGGCACGGGCCGGGTCGTCGGTGCCTCGAAGATCGCGCGCAACATCTCGATGCAGCGGCGGGCTGCGGCGGCACTGCGCGACTCCGACTCGCTGCTGTGCACGATCCACATGCACTTCATCGTCTCGATCACCGACCGCGGAGGTCACATCATCGACGTCAATGAAAGCTTCTGCAAGATCTCGGGCTATCCGCGAGATGCCTTGCTCGGGCAGACGCACCGCATCATCAACTCCGGCGTGCAGCCGCAGGCGTTCTGGGTCGACCTGTGGCGCACCATCTCGGCCGGACGCCCTTGGCGCGGCGAGATCTGCAACCGCGCCAGGGACGGCTCGCTGTACTGGGTCGACAGCGTGATTGCACCCTTCGCCGGCGCGGACGGCAGGATCGAGAAGTACATCTCGATCCGCACCGACATCACGGCGGCCAAGCGCGCCGAAGAGGTCCGGCTGGAGGCCCTCCGGCTCGACGTCGAGAACCGGCAGATCCGCGAGGCGAGCCGCCTCAAGAGCCAGTTCCTGGCCAACATGTCGCACGAACTGCGCACACCGCTGAACGTCGTGATCGGCTTCGCGGACCTGCTGCACTCGGGCTACATCCCGCCCGATTCGCCCAAGCACCAGCAGTTCCTGGGTCACATCGGCACCAGCGGACGGCACCTGCTGCAGTTGATCAACGACGTGCTCGACCTGTCCAAGGTCGAATCCGGCAAGTTCGAGTTCTACCCCGAACACGTGGACCTGCACATGTTGCTCAAGGAGGTGCAGGACATCCTGCACAAGGCCCTTCTGGACAAGAACATCCGACTGTCGACCTACATCGATGCCGACCTCGTCGATCTGACGCTCGATCAGGCGCGGCTGAAGCAGGTGCTCTACAACTACCTGTCCAACGCCATCAAGTTCACCGAGCCGGGTGGGCGCATCGCCGTGCGGGCCATGAGCGAAGGGCCCGAGCACTTCCGGATCGAGGTCGAGGACTCCGGCATCGGCATCTCGGCGGCCGACCTGCCGCGCCTGTTCACCGAGTTCCAGCAGCTCGACGACGGCTGCAGCAAGCGGCATCAGGGCACCGGCCTCGGCCTGGCACTGACGCAGCGTCTGGTGCACGCGCAGGGGGGCAAGGTGGGCGTGCGCAGCACCGTCGGCATGGGCAGCGTGTTCTATGTCGTGCTCAACCGGACGGACGGGACGGACACGCTGCGCGCCGAGGCCGCCGCCTTGGGCGTGCAGCAACGCGAGGCCGAGCGCGCGCTGGTGATCGAGGACGACAAACACGCACAAGCGCTGCTTGCCGGCGCACTCTCGCAGGCCGGCTTCGAGGTCGACGCGGTGGCCGACGGCACGGATGCCGTTCGCCGCGCGCGTGAAACGCCGTAGGCGGCACTGACGCTGGACCTGTGCCCCCAGGGCCGCCGCGGACTGGAACTGCTGGGTGACATCCGTGGCCAGGGTGCCAGTCACGCATCACCCGTGGTCGGCGTCAGCATGCCGGCCAACCAGGAGCTGAGTGCCAGCTTCGCCATCGCCAACGTGCTGTGCAAGCCCATCCGCAGCGACGAGATAGCGTCTGCGATGGCGACTTTGAAGCTGTCGGGCGAACAGCGCACGCATGTCATGGTGATCGACGACGACCCATCGGCTCTCGATCTGATGCACGCCACGCTGGCCAGCATCGGCATCGAGGCTTCGTGCTTCCAGGATGGGCGCGTGGCCTTGCAGCAGATTGACCAGCACCGGCCGACGGCCATCGTGCTCGATCTGATGATGCCCGAGTTCGACGGCTTCCAGGTGCTGCACGCCTTGCAGAGCCTGCCTGCCTGGCGCGAGGTGCCGGTGTTCATCTGGACCGGGATGATGCTGACCGACGATGAATACGCAACCCTGGCAGCGTCGGCGCGCGCCGTCCTGATCAAGGGCGGCGGCGCCATGGACACCGTGCTGGAGAGCCTGCGCCGCTGGCGCCAGCCCGTTGCGGTCGGCGCCGGGATGAAGACGTGAGTGCATCCCGGGTGCTGATCGTCGACGACAACGCCATGAACATCGCGATTGCCGAGACCCTGCTGCTGGCCGAGCGGTTCGAGGTCGAGGTCGCGGCCGACGGACTGGAAGCGCTGCAGAAGGTGGCATCGTTCCGGCCGGACCTTATCTTGATGGACGTCCAGATGCCCGGCAAGGACGGGCTCGACGTGACCCGCCACCTGAAGGCCGACCCGCAAACCCAGCACATCCGCATCATCGCTTTCACCGCCTTCGCGATGCGCGGCGACGAGGCCAAGATGCGCGCCGCCGGGTGCGACGGGTATCTGTCCAAACCGATCGACGTGAGGCACTTCGGCGCGCAGGTCCGCGCATTCCTGGACGGCTCTGCCGCTTGCCGCATCGAGAATCCGGGACCGGCGGGCGAGCGCTGAGAGGCGCGGCGCCGGGGGCATGCCGCCCTGGCGGCGCGCGGTGCGGCGTCAGAGGGCGCGCAGTTCGGCGCCGCAGGTGCGGTGGCGGCCTTCGGACTTGGCGCGGTAAAGCTGTGCGTCGGCTTCGCGCAGCAGTGCGGCCGCGCTGCCCGGCACGCCACCGGGTTGTGTGCACACGCCCAGGCTCGCCGTCACCACCGGGGACACGGCAGAGTCGCCGTGTTCGATCTGCAGCGCGTGCACGGCCGCGCCGAGTTGCTGCGCCAGCGCCATGGCGCCGGGCAGCGCGGTGTCGGGCAGCAGGCAGACGAATTCTTCGCCGCCATAGCGGGCGACCAGGTCGCCCGGCCGTCGCAGGCCGAGCTTCAGCGCCGCGGCCACGCGGCGCAGGCAGTCGTCGCCGGCCTGGTGGCCGTAGCGGTCGTTGTAGCGCTTGAAGAGGTCGACGTCGAGCAGCACCACGCTCAGCGCGCCACCGCTGCGCGCGGTGCGACCCCACTCCGCGGCCAGCCGCTCGTCGAAGTGGCGCCGGTTGTGCACGCCCGTCAGGCCGTCGATGTAGACCCACTGGCGCAGCAGGTCGGACTGGGCCTTCAGCGTCAGGTGCGTGCGCACGCGGGCGCGCACGATCTTCGGGTTGATGGGCTTGGAGATGAAGTCCACCGCGCCCAGCTCCAGGCCCAGCGTCTCGGCGGCCTCGTCGTCGTGGGCGGTGACGAAGATGACCGGGATGTCGCAGGTGGCCGCGTCGGCCTTCAGCCGGCGGCACACCTCGTGGCCGTCCATGCCGGGCATCACGACGTCCAGCAGCACCAGATCGGGCTGCTGGTTGACGCACAGCGCCAGGGCCTGCTCGCCGCTGGTAGCCATCAGCACCTGGTGGTCGGCGCCGAAGGCCTGGTGCAGGGCCTGGATGTTGACCGGCTGGTCGTCGACCACGAGCAGGCGCGCACGGCGCTCGGCAACGTTGAGCAGGGCGCTGGTGGTCATGTATGCAGCTCCTCAAGAAGCTGCGTGCAGTGGCGCAGCGCGGGGTCGAAGTGAAGGCCGGCGACGGCGCCGTCCAGTGCCCGCAAGCGCTCGCCCAGCGCGCCGCCAAACTGCGACTGCAGGCCGCTCAGGGCCTGCATCGCCGCCATGTCAGAGTTGCGCAGCAGCTCGGCCAGCCGGAGCAGGCCCTGGCGCAGCGCGGGGCGGTCGATCTCGGTGGTGGTGGCGGTGACGGCTGTCGCGGGCGGGTCGGCGGGCTGCAACGCATCCAGCAGCACCTGCAGCGCCGGGCCCGCGGCTTCGATGGCGGCGCCGGCGGCGGCCAGCGCCTGGTGCGCAGCGGCCGCACCGTTGCCGGCAAGCAGGATCTTCTCGGCGCGCGCGGCTTCGGCGGCCAGTGCCTCGACGCCCAGGGTCGCCGCCACGCCCTTGACGGTGTGCAGTACGCGCGCGGCCGCTTCCTGGTCGGCCGCGCGGGCCAGGCTTAGCAGCTCGGCGGGCAGGCGCACCAGATCGTCGACGAAGCGCTGCAGCATGTGGCGGTAGACGTCGGCCTTGCCGCCGAGGCGCGCGAGCGCGGTCCCGATCTGCACGCCGGCGGCGCCGGCGGCCGCGTGCACGGCGTCTGCCAGCTCCCCGGCGGCGCTCACCGGTGCAGCGCTCGTGATCACAGCCGCGCTGCGCCCGGCCTGCCGCAGCAAGACCTGCACCAGGTGATTGAGATCGAAGGGTTTGCCGACATGATCGTTCATGCCGGCGGCCAGGCAGGCCTCGCGGTCGGAGGCCATGGCATTGGCGGTCATGGCCACGATCGGCAGCGCCGGCAGCGCCAGGTCCTCGCGGATCGCCCGCGTGGCGGTGAAGCCGTCCATCACCGGCATCTGCAGGTCCATCAGCACGACGTCGAAGGGCGGGTCGGCGGCGGCCACGGCTTCGACGGCTTCCTTGCCGTTGCTGGCGATGTGCACGCTGGCGCCTTCGTCCTCCAGCAGTTCGCGCGCCACCTGCTGGTTGTTGAGGTTGTCCTCGGCCACCAGCAGCCGCAGACCGGCCAGGCGCTGCACGCCTGCGGTGCCGGCCAGGCGTGCCGGGCCGCTGGGTCCGAGGCCGAGCCCGGCGTCGGCGATGGCGTCGAACAGCATCGACGGCGTCACCGGCTTGACCAGGAAGCCGTCGAGCAGCGACTGGTCTGCCGCGCTGCGCTGGGCCAGCATCTCGCGCCCGTGCGCCGTGACCATGACGATGACCGGCGCCTTGCCGCCGAGGCCCAGCTCACGGATGCGCTGGCTCGTGGCCCAGCCGTCCAGACCCGGCATCTGCCAGTCGACGAAGACGGCATCGCAGACCATGCCGCGCGCCGTCTCGTCGTGCAACAGCGCCAGCGCGGCTTCGCCGCTGTCGGCGACGGTGATGGTCCAGCCCAGCGAGTCGCCCATGCGCTGCAGCACTTCGCGCGCGGTCGGGTTGTCGTCGACCACCAGTGCGCGCAGCGGCGCGCGACAGTGCGCGCGCGGTGTGTCGCCGCCGGCCGTGCCTGCGGGGGCCACCGCCAGCGTGACGTTGAAGTGGAAGCGGCTGCCCTGGCCCAGCGCGCTGTGCAGCCGCAGCTCGCCGCCCATCAGCGCCACCAGGCGCTGGCTGATCGCCACGCCCAGGCCGGTGCCGCCGAAGCGCCGCGTCGTCGAGGCCTCGGCCTGGGTGAAGCCGCTGAAGATGCGGGCGTGGTTCTCGGGCGCGATGCCGATGCCGGTGTCGCGCACCGCGATCTCCATGCTCACGCGCGCCGCGTCCTGCTCCAGCACGCGGATCGACAGCACAATCTCGCCGCGGGCCGTGAACTTGATGGCGTTGCCGGTGAGGTTGGTCAGCACCTGCTGCAGGCGCATGGCGTCGCCCACCAACTGGCGCGGCAGCGCGGCGTCGATGTCGAACAACACCTCCACCGGCTTGGCGGCGACGTTGGCCGAGACGATCACCGACAGGTCACGCAGCAGCTGGTCGATGCGGAAGGGGTGGTGGTCCAGCGTCATCTTGCCCGCCTCGGCCTTGGAGAAGTCCAGGATCTCGTTGAGCAGGCCCAGCAGCGAGCGCGCCGCGCCCTCGGTCTTGACGGCGTAGTCGGCCTGGCGCGCGTTCAGCTCGGTCTTGCGCAGCAAGGCCAGCATGCCCAGGATGGCGTTCATCGGCGTGCGGATCTCGTGGCTCATATTCGCAAGAAACTCGCCCTTCGTCCGGGTCGCCTCCTCGGCACGCGTACGGGCGAGGGCGAGCTCCTCGACCCGGACCTGTAGCTGG
>JAYUPN010000368.1:0-18586 GCA_043760065.1 Rubrivivax sp. | reverse complement strand
ATCCGCTGGTCGACGTGCAGCAGTTCCCGGCCGAGGTCGATGCGCTGCTGCGGGTGCCCTATGCGATGGCGGCTCGCGTCCAGGCGCTGCCCTTGATGATGCGCTCGGGCCGCCTGGTGGTTGCGGTGGAGGACCCCTCGGACCGAGGCAAGCTCGACGAGGTCGAGTTCGCCGCCGAGTGCAAGGTGGTGCCGGTACTCGTGCGCACCGGCGTGCTGCAAAACGCGATCGAACGTGCCTACGAACGACTGGGCAGCACCAACCCCTGGGCCGCCCCGCTCGTCGACCCGGGGCGGCCGGTGGATTTCGATGCCTACGATGCCGGCAAGCTGCTGGCCAGCATGGAGCGCATCGACGCCCACATCGATGAGGAAGAGACCACCAACATCGAGCAGAGCGACAACTCGCTCGTGCGGTTGATCAACTCGATGATCGCCGAGGCCCACCAGCAGCGCGCCTCGGACATCCACATCGAATGCCCTGCCGGCAAGGAAAAGGTGCGCATCCGCTTCCGCAAGGACGGCCTGATGCGCTCCTACATGGAGCTGCCCTCCAACTACCGCAGCGCCCTGATCGCCCGCATCAAGATCATGTGCGACCTGGACATCAGCGAGCGCCGCAAGCCGCAGGACGGCAAGATCAACTTCAGCAAGTTCGTGCCCGGCATCAAGCTCGAGCTGCGCGTGGCCACCATCCCCACGGCCGCCAACCTCGAAGACGCCGTGCTGCGGTTGCTGCAGTCGAGCAAGCCGATTCCGCTGGAGAACCTGGGCCTGAGCCCGAACAACCTGGAACGCCTGCGCTCAGCCGCCCAGCGGCCCTTCGGCATGCTGCTGTGCGTGGGCCCCACGGGCAGCGGCAAGACGACGACGCTGCACTCGCTGATGGGCTCGATCAACACGCCCGAGCGCAAGATCTGGACCGCCGAGGACCCGGTGGAGATCACGCAGGCCGGCCTGCGCCAGGTGCAGGTCAACCCGCGCATCGAGTGGACGTTTGCCAAGGCGCTGCGAGCCTTCCTGCGCGCCGATCCGGACGTCATCATGGTCGGCGAGATCCGCGACCAGGAAACCGCGCAGGTGGCCATCGAGGCCAGCCTGACCGGCCACCTGCTGCTGTCCACGCTGCACACCAACAGCGCGCCCGAGACCGTCACGCGGCTGCTGGACATGGGCATGGACCCCTTCAACTTCGCCGACGCGCTGCTCGGCGTGCTGGCGCAGCGGCTGGTGCGCCGCCTGTGCAACCACTGCCGGGTCGAGCGCGTGGCCAGCGACGACGACGAACAGGAACTGCTGCACGACCACCTGCACGTGCTCGCCGGCGTGCACGACGCACCGCAGCCCGCTGACGTGCTGGCCGGCTGGCGCCAGCGCTTCGGCAGCGGCGGCAAGATCAAGCTCTACAAGAGCCTGGGCTGCGACAAGTGCGGCGACACCGGCTACGACGGGCGTGCCGGCATCCACGAACTGATGATGGTCTCGCGCGGCCTGCGGCATCTGATCCAGACCGGCCAGCGTGCCGACGAGCTGCAGCGCCACGCCCTGGGCGAAGGCATGTTCACGCTGCGCCAGGATGGCATCGAGAAGGTGCTCGCCGGCGTGACGACGATCGACGAAGTGCGCGCGAATTCCTGAGCCTCAAGCCAGCGCCCCGGCCGCTGGCCGGCGCGACGCTCAGGCCCGCAGCTTCAGCGCCGGCGGCAGCTGCCCGCGCAGCGCGCGCCACACCACTTCGGACGTCAGCGGCATCTGCACCTTCTCCGCCTGCCGGCCCAGCCCGCTGGCGGCCAGCGCGTCGACCACCGCGTTGACCACCGCCGGCGTGGCGCCGATGGTGCCCAGTTCGCCGACGCCCTTGGCACCCAGGCCGTTGGTCAGGCAGGGCACGCTTTCGTCGAAGGCGGTCTTGAAGGCACGAAAACCGTCGGCGCGCGGCACCGCGTAGTCCATGAAGCTGGCCGACACCATCTGCGCCGTGTCGCGGTCGTAGACCACCTGCTCGCACAAGGCCTGGCCGATGCCCTGCACCGCACCGCCCTCGACCTGGCCCTTGACGATGGCCGGGCTGACGACGCGGCCGATGTCGTTGACGCTGGCGTAGGCCACGACCTGCACGTCGCCGGTGGCGGGGTCGATCTCGACTTCGGCGACGTGGCAGCCGTTGGGCCAGCTCGGCGCGCCGGCCTTGGCGCTGGCGCTGACCACCAGGCGGCCGCCGTGCTGGCGCTGTGCGAGGTCGAACAGGCCGACACCGAGGTCGGTGCCGGCCACGGTGAAGCGGCCGGCGCGGTACTCGATGTCGGCGGCCGGCGCCTCCAGCGCTTCAGCGGCCAGCTTCTTGCCTTCGTCGACGGTGCGCTCCGATGCCACGCGCACTGCGGCGCCGCCCGTGAAAAGCGATCGGCTGCCTGCGCTGCCGAAGCCGTTGGCGCGGTCGGTGTCGCCCTGCAGCACGCGGATGCGCTCCAGCGGCACGCCGAAGACGTCGTGCGCCAGCTGCACGTAGCTGGTGGCGATGCCCTGCCCCATCGCCATCGTGGCACTGGTCAGCTCGATGAAGCCGTCGGCGGTGACGGCAACGCTGACGTTTTCCTCCAGCGCGTTGCCGCCGGTCCACTCCAGGAAGGTCGCGATGCCGCGGCCGCGCAGCAGCCCGCGCGCCTTGGACGCCGCACGGCGGGCCTCGAAGCCGGACCAGTCGGCCAACGCCAGGCCCTGGTCGAGGATTTTCTCGAAGGCGCCGCTGTCGTAGACCTGCGCCATCGCATTGGTGTAGGGCATCTGGTCGGGCCGCACCATGTTGCGCCGGCGCAGCTCGGCGCCGTCGATGCCCATCTCGCGCGCGGCGGCGTCCATCAGCCGCTCGATGATGTAGATCGCCTCGGGCCGCCCGGCGCCGCGGTAGGCGCCGGTGGCGCCGTTGTGGGTCAGGATCGCGGTCAGCTGCAGGCTCACGCAGGGCACGTGGTAGATGCTGGTGCTGACCCAGGGCCCGATCAGCAGCGGGATCGCCAGCGAGGTGGTGCTCGGGTAGGCGCCGACACCGGCCAGCGTGCGCACGCGCAGCGCCAGCACCTGGCCCTGCGCGTCCAGCGCCAGCTCGGCGTGGCTCATCTGGCCGCGGCCGTGCACGGCCGACAGGAAGTCCTCCACCCGCTCGGCCTGCCACTTGACGGGGCAGCCCAGCTGCAGCGCGGCGAAGCCGAGCACGACGTCCTCGGGGTAGATACCGGTCTTCATGCCGAAGCCGCCGCCGACGTCGCCGACGAGCACACGCACGTTGTCCTGCGTGCGGCCGGGGATCAGGTCGGCCAGCGAATTGCGCACGCCGCTGGGCATCTGGCTGCTCATGCGCAGCGTCAGCCGTTCGCCGTCTGGGTAGGCCAGCACGCTGCGCGGCTCCATGCTCACCGGCGCCAGGCGCTGGTTGACGATGTCCAGCGCGACGCGGTGCGCGGCCGCTGCGAAGGCAGCCTCGCAGGCTGCGGCGTCGCCGTGGCGCATCTCGGCGCAGACGTTGTCGCTCGCCGCTGCCCACACCACCGGCGCGCCCGGCGCGGTGGCCTGCTGCACGTCGGCCACCGCCGGCAGTTCCTCGTAGTCGACGAAGACGGCATGGGCCGCAGCACGGGCCGCTTCGCGCGAGTCGGCGACCACCGCCACCACCGCCTCGCCGACGTAGCGCACGAACTCGTGCGCCAGCGCGCGCTTGGGCGGCGCGGTGCAGGGCTGGTCGTCGGGACGCTTGAAGGCCGGTGCCAGCGCGATCGGCTTGACGCCGGCGGCCACCAGGTCGGCGCCGGTGAAGATGGCGCGCACGCCGGGCGCGGCGCGCGCCGCGTCGAGGTCGATCGAGACGATGCGCGCGTGCGCACGGTCGCTGCGCAAGAAGGCCAGCCAGGTCTGGCCGGGCAGCGTCACGTCGTCGGTGAAGCGGCCCTCGCCGCGCACCAGCGCCGGGTCCTCGACGCGGCGCACCGCGCTTCCGCTGCCGAAGCGCGCCGCTTCCAGTGCGGCGCTCACTTCGCACCCCCGGCCATCACCACGGCCGCCTGCTGCACGGCGGCGACGATGTTGACGTAGCCCGTGCACCGGCACAGGTTGCCTTCCAGCGCGTGCACGATCTGCGCCTCGCTCGGCCGCGCGTTGTGCTGCAACAGGCAGGTGGCGGTCATCATCATGCCCGGCGTGCAGAAGCCGCACTGCAGGCCGTGGCAGGCAATGAAGGCTTCCTGCACCGGGTGCAAGCTGCCGTCGGCCTTGGCCAGGCCTTCGACGGTGGTCACCGCGCGGCCCTGCACCTGCAGCGCCAGCACACTGCAGGCCTTGACGCTGTCGCCGTCGACGAGCACGGTGCAGCAGCCGCACTGCGCGGTGTCGCAACCCTGGTGGGTGCCGGTCAGGCCGAGCGGGCCGCGCAGCAGGTCGACCAGCAGCGTGGACGGCTCGGTGGCGGTGCTGGCGGCACGGCCGTTGAGGGTGAAATTCAGAGCCGTACTCATCGAGACCTTTCTAACCTTCGTGAAGGGCAAACCGGACCCAGCTTCCCGCCACGGAACCGGCTTTGCCGGGCCGTTGGCGGGCGGCCCCCTTGGGGGGCAGCGAGCGCCAGCGAGCTTGGGGGCTCACAGGACACAACTCCGGAAGCCGCAGAACATGTTATCGCTGTCGGGCGCCGCGAAGCGCCGCGCCTTCGGATGAAGCCAGCGCGGCCGGGTCGCAAAGGAGCCGCCGCGCAGCACGCCGCTGCCGGCAGCCGGCGGGTGGTCGAGCGCGCCGGGTGCAGCGGCCGGCGCGCCGGGCCAGCTGCGTGCGCTGCCGGCCACCCACTCGAAGACGTCGCCGCAGACGAAGCCGCGGCTGGCACAGGTGCTGGCGGCGAGTTCCCACTCGGGTTCGGTGGGCAGGCGGCGGCCGGCCCAGGTGCACCAGGCCTGCGCCTCGTGGCGACTGATGTGCAGCGCCGGCTGCCCCGGCGCCGCACGCTGCAGCACCGGCGCCGTGGCACTGCCGCGCTGCACGATCACCGCGCCGCGCCATTGCTCGACGTGTGCCGGCGCACGCCGGCCGTGGGCCTGCGCCCAGGCCCAGCCGGCGTCGGTCCACAGCTCGGGCCGGTCGTAGCCGCGGTCCTCGGCAAACTAGACGAACTGCGCCCAGTTGACGGGCTGGGCGTCGATCTCGAACTCGGGCAGGCTGGCTTGCACCTCGCCCTGCTCGTGCGCCATCGCCAGGCCCGGGCCGGCCGCGCTGCCCAGCGTCCAGCGCTGCGCCGGCAGCCAGATCGCATCGCGCACCGCGCGCGCGCCCGGCGCGCCGGCGCGCAGGCGCACATCCAGCGCTTCGCACAGCCGGTCCTCGTGCAGCAGGCTCATGCGGTAGAAGTGCAAGGCGGCGTCGTCTTCGGCGCTGCCGGCCAGCAGTTCGAGCGTCACCTCCAGCGTCTGCGCCAGGTAGGCACGCACGGCCTCGGGCGAAGGCGGGCTGCCGTCGCGCGCCAGCCAGCCGGCCACCGCGGGCTCCAGCCCCGCCAGGCGCACGCCTGCCGGGTCGCAAGCCAGGCCGCGTCCGCGCTGCACATGGCAGGCCACCCAATGCTCCTGGTACCAGCCGGCGTGCAAGGCCAGGCGCAGCGCCGGCGCGGTCTCGTCCAGCGCCAGGCGCTGCAGCAGGTGGTTGCGTGTGTCCAGCAGCGCCAGCGACAGCAGCTCGCGCCCGGCCTGCCGGATGGCCAGCGGGTCGGCGAGCGCGTGCGGCGCACTCACCCGCCGCCGCCGCTGGCCGCACGGCCGCGCCTCACTGCCCGACGAGCCCGTTGCGGATGGCGTACACGGTGAGCTCGGCGTTGTTGGCGAGCTGCAGCTTCTCGAGCACGCGGCCGCGGTAGACCGAGACCGTCTTCGGGCTCAGCGTCAGCTCCTGCGCGATGTCCGACAGCCGCTTGCCCGAGGCGATCATGACCAGCGTCTGCAGTTCGCGGTCGCTGAGCTTGTTGTGCGCCAGCTCGGTGCTCGGCGCCGTCAGGCTCTCGACCAGCATCTGCGCGATGTCGGGCGTGACGTACTTGCGGCCCTGCGCCACCGTGCGCACGGCCTGCACCAGCAGTTGCGGGTCGCCACCCTTGTTGACGTAGCCGTAGGCGCCGGCGCGCAGGGCGCGGATCGCGTACTGGTCCTCGGGGTACATGCTGACCACCAGCACCCGGACCGCTGAGCCTTCGTCCTTCAGCGCGTGCAGCACGTCCAGGCCGCTGCGGCCGGGCAGGTTGATGTCCAGCACCAGCACGTCGCAGGGCGAGACCTTGCCGCTGCCCGGCGCGGTGTGGGTGCGGAACAGCGCACGCAGCTCGCCGTAGTCGCCCGCTTCGCCGATGACGCTGATGTCGGGCGCATCGGACAAGGTGTCGCGGATGCCGCGTCGGATCAGTGCGTGGTCGTCGCAGAGGATGACTTCGATCATGGTGGGGTGCGGTGCTCGGAAGGTGCAGTCAATGTGTGGTCCAGTCGGCATCGGCATCGGCATCGTCGCCGTCGTCGTCGCGCTCGGCGCCGGGCACCGGTCCGCCCGCCGGCAGGCCGGGGCCGCGCAGCGGCACCGACAGGATCAGCGAGGTGCCGGCGGCGCCACTGCTGAGGTCGACCCAGCCGCCGACGGTCGATGCGCGCTCGTGCAGGCCGCGGATGCCGAAGCTGCTGGTCTTGGCGAGGTCGGTCTGGCCCAGCCCGCGCCCGTTGTCGCTGATCTCCAGCGACAGCATGCCGCCGGTCAGCGACAGGTCGACGACGACGCGCGTCGCCTGGGCGTGTTTGTTGACGTTGGTCAGCGCTTCCTGCGCCGTGCGGTAGGCCACCAGCGGCACCCCGGCGGCCAGCGCCAGGCCGTCCAGCGGCCGGCCTTCGGGGGCACGGAGCTCGCACTGGACGCCGGTGCGCTTCTCGAAGCGGCTCGTCATCCACTGCAGCGCCGCCACCAGGCCCTGCTCCAGGATCGCCGGGCGCAGGTTCTGCATGATGCGCTGGCTGGACTCGATGGCATGCGTCACCGTCTCCAGCGCCGACACCGCACGCTGCTGCAGCTGCGGCGAATCGGCGTGGCGGCGGATCCAGTCGAGCTCGAACTTCAGCGCCGTCAGCGAGCCGCCGACGTCGTCGTGGATCTCGCGCGCGATCGCCGAACGCTCGGCCTCGACGCTGGTCTGCAGGTGCTGGGCGAGCTCGGACAGGCGCTGGCGCGAGACCTGCAGCTCGTGGTCGGCGCGGATGCGCGCGCGCTGCGTCTCGCTGGCGCGGATGGCGTGCTCGGCCGCCACCGCCAGTCGCGACAGGTTGTTCTTCAGCAGGTAGTCGGCGGCGCCGTTGCGCATGGCCTCGACCGCGGTGTCCTCGCCGATCTGGCCCGACACCAGGATGAACGGCACCGGCGCCGCGCCGGCGGCCTCGCGCTCGCGCAGCAGGTGCAGCGCCTCGAGGCCCGAGAAGCCCGGCAGGTGGTAGTCGGAGATCACGAGGTCCCAGCTCGACGCCAGCGCGGCCACGAACTCGGCGCGCGACTCGACGCGGCGCTCGCGCACCAGCACCGAGCCGCGGCGCAGTTGGGCCACGACCAGTGCATGGTCGAGCTCGGAGTCCTCCAGGTGCAGCAGCCGGATGGCGCGCCCGCCCGGGTTCACAGAGCCATTCATGCGGGCAGTATCGCAAAGCCCGGGCGACCATCCGCCGGCCGCCCGGCACGCAGCGGCGAAATGAGGGGCCTTTGCGCCGAACTTCCGCTCAACGTCTGGCCTGTCGCTGCCGAGAATGCCCGGAAGGACGGTCTCGCCCGTGTTCATCGCGGGCCGCCGGCCGCTGCACGCGCCGCCGTGCCAAGCCCGCCGGCGATCGCCCCATGCACAGCCCCCCCGATGGAGAACCGATGCTCAGCCAGGACGTACCCGCATGGCCAACCGGCGTCGGGCTATCGCCGCTGGAAGCGACCGACCTGCAGGACCACCTGCTGGTGGCCAGCAACGACCTGGAACGGCTGCAGGGCCTGCTCAGCGAAGCCTGCGACCTGCTGGGGGCGCACTTCTTCGGCGCCAACCACGAGCTCCGGGGCTTCCTGCACGGCGCGTCGGCCGCGGACGCGGACAGCGCAGCACCGCTGCACCGCGCCGTGCAGCACCTGTCCGGCGCCATCACCGCCATGCAGTTCCAGGACATGGCGGCCCAGCTGGTCACGCACACCACACGGCGGCTGCGCAACTGCGCCGACCGGTTGGCCAGCCAGACGATGGGGGACGACGAGGACGGCCCGGCCTTCATCGAAGCCGGCCCCGATCGGCCCAATCCCGCGACCCAGGACGAGATGGACGCCGGCAGCGTCGAGCTCTTCTGAGCCCCTGCCCAAGCCCGAGCCCGCGATCAGAACTCCAGGAGACAAGACCATGCACTCGATCCTTGCCGTTGACGACAGCGCCTCGATGCGCCAGATCGTGTCGTTCACGCTCAAGAACGCCGGCTTCAACGTCGTGGAGGCGGTCGACGGACAGGATGCCTACGAAAAGGCCGGCAGCCGCGACTTCAACCTCGTGCTCACCGACCAGAACATGCCGCGCATGGACGGCATCGGGCTGACGCGCAAGCTGCGCGAACACCCCAAGTTCAAGCACACGCCGATCCTGATCCTGACCACCGAGAGCAGCGACCAGATGAAGAAGGCCGGGCGCGCCGCCGGCGCCACCGGCTGGCTGGTCAAGCCTATCGACCCGGCCAAGCTGGTGGAAGTCATCGGCAAGGTCATCCGCTGAGCGCGGGCCTTTCCCCCACCAGACACCCAGCCCAGAAGCAGGAGACCCGAGATGGGTGAAACCAACAACGCCGGCAGCACGCAGTCCGCCGGCATCGACCTCAGCCAGTTCTACCAGGTCTTCTTCGAGGAAGCCGGCGAGAACCTCGAGACCCTGGAGCGCAAGCTGCTGACGCTGGACATCGAGCGCGCCGACGAGGAAGAGCTCAACGCCATCTTCCGCTGCGCGCACTCGGTCAAGGGCGGCGCGGCGACCTTCGGCTTCGGCGACGTGGCCGAGCTCACGCACCAGATGGAGACGCTGCTGGACAAGCTGCGCCGCCGCGAACTGGCGCCCACGCCGGCGATGGTCGACGTGCTGCTGGCCTCGGGCGACGCGCTGCGGGCACAGCTGGCGCGCCACCAAGGCCAGGGCGGCAACGCGGTGGACACGGCCGAACTGCTGCGCTCGATCCGCGGCCTCGTCGAAGGCGGCGCTCCCGTGGCCCCGGCGCCGCCGCTGCATCGCACGGCGGCCGCGCCGGCCGAAGCCGCACCCGCGCAGCCGCCGGCCCCTGCCGGGCTGCGCGCGCTGGAGCTCACCGTCGGTCCGCTGGAAGACACCTCCGCCGCCGACAGCCTGGTCGAGCTGTTCAGCGAGATCACCAACCTGGGCACCATCGAAGCGCTCGACGGCGGCCGCGCGGCCGAAGGCATGCGCCGCTTCAAGGTGCTCACCACGTCGGCGGACAACGACCTCATCGACCTCTTCGGCTTCCACGTCGCGCGCCAGCAGGTGCGGCTGGCGCCGCTGGGCGACGGCTACGGGTTCCACGACGGTGCGCCCGGCGCGCCGCCGGTCACCGAACCGGCCGCGGCCGCGGGCTACGGCTTCTTCGACGATGCCCCGGGGGCGCCGACGCGCGCGAACGACGCCGCAGCGTCCGCGGCACCGGCTGCCGCGCCGGCGCAGGCTCCGGCCAGGGCTGCAGCGGCGTCGGCGGCATCGGCGGCCGCACCGCGACCCGAGAAGGCTGCCGCGGCGGCCGAGGCGAACACGCTGCGGGTCTCGGTGGACAAGGTCGACCAGCTCATCAACCTGGTGGGTGAACTCGTCATCACGCAGGCCATGCTGGCGCAGAACAGCAAGGGCGTCGACGCCGCGCAGCAGCCGCAGCTCACCAGCGGCCTGGCCGACCTGGAGCGCAACACGCGCGACCTGCAGGAAGCCGTGATGAGCATCCGCATGATCCCGATGTCGCTCGTCTTCAACCGCTTCCCGCGCATGCTGCGCGACCTGGCCAGCAAGCTCGGCAAACGGGTCGAGCTGGTGCAGGTGGGCGAGGCCACCGAGCTCGACAAGGGCCTGGTGGAGAAGATCACCGACCCCTTGACGCATCTGGTGCGCAACAGCTGCGACCACGGCATCGAGCTGCCGGCCGAACGCATCGCCAAGGGCAAGCCCGAACAGGGCGCGATCACGCTCATCGCCAGCCATCAGGGCGGCAGCATCGTCATCGAGGTGCGCGACGACGGCAAGGGCCTGAACCGCGGCAAGCTGCTGGCCAAGGCCCGCGAGCGCGGCCTGGACGCGCCCGACACGATGAGCGACACCGAGGTCTACGGCCTGATCTTCGCGCCCGGCTTCAGCACCGCCGACGTGGTGACCGACGTCTCGGGCCGCGGCGTCGGCATGGACGTGGTCAAGAAGAACATCACTGCGCTCGGTGGCACGGTGGAGATCGACAGCGCCGAAGGCTACGGCATGACGGTGCGCGTGCGCCTGCCGCTGACGCTGGCCATCATGGACGGCATGAGCGTGGGGGTGGGACGCGAGTGCTACATCCTGCCGCTGAACAGCGTCGTCGTGTCGTTCCAGGTGCAGCCCGGCATCGTCAGGACCATCGGCGGCAGCGGCCGCGTGGTCGAGGTCCGCGACGAGTACATGCCGGTGGTGGACCTGGAACGCATCTTCGAGGTGCCGCGGCAGGGCGCCGAACCGGCCAGCACCATCATGGTCGTGATCGAGGCCGAAGGCGGCCGCGTCGCGCTGCTCGTCGACGAGTTGCTGGGCCAGCAGCAGGTGGTGGTGAAGAACCTGGAGAGCAACTACCGCAAGGTGAACGACGTCTGCGGCGCCACGATCATGGGCGACGGCCGCGTGGCGCTGATCCTGGACGTCGCTTCGCTGGTCCGGCGCTCGCGCCATTGAGCGCCGGCACCCCGCCCGGCGGCGAACTCACCGGGCTGCTTCAGACGCTGACCCAACCTCCGCTTCAGCACCCCGCTGCACTGCCGATAACCTGACCGGACCCACTCATGCACCCCGAGGAAAGATCATGGAGATGATTGCCGAAGCCACCGTCGTGGCCCGCCACGAAGCCGCCCGCGGCGGCGCGGCCGGCGCCGCAGCGCACCAGCACGCCCAGGCCGGCGAGTTCCTGACTTTCCGGCTCGGCGCCGAGGAGTACGGCATCGACATCCTCCGTGTGCAGGAGATCCGCTCCTACGAACAGCCCACGCGCATCGCCAATGCACCGGCCTTCATCAAGGGCGTGGTCAACCTGCGCGGCGTGATCGTGCCCATCGTCGACCTGCGGCTGAAGCTCGGCTGCGAGTCGGCCGAGTACAACACCTTCACCGTGGTCGTCGTGCTCAACGTGCGCGGCCGCGTCGTCGGCGCGGTGGTCGACTCGGTGTCGGACGTGCTCGAACTCGGCCGCAACGACATCAAGCCGGCGCCCGAACTCAACTCTTCGATCGATGCCAACTTCATCACCGGCATCGGCACCGTGCGCCACGGACACGGCGAGAACGATGCCAAGCGGATGTTGATCCTGATGGACATCGAAGGGCTCATGAGCAGCCCCGAGATGGGCCTGGTCAACGCCTGATCGGCACGTCGCCGAGATCCACGGCCCCACCCCAACCTGACCTGAAGCCCCATGAAACCGACCTTCCCCGCGCTTGCCGCGATTGTGCTGTCCAGCACCCTGGCCGGCACCGCCCTGGCTGCCACCGACGCGACCAAGGACGACGCCATCGCCATGGTCAAGAAGGGCGTGGCCTTCATCAAGGCCAACGGCGTCGAAAGGGGCTACGCCGAGATCAGCAACAAGAGCGGCCCCTTCATCGACCGCGACCTCTGCCTGGTCGTCTACGGGCTGGACGGCAAGTGCCTGGCGCACGGCGCCAACCCGAAGCAGATCGGCCGTGACCTGATCGACCTGACCGACGTCGACGGCAAGTACTTCGTCAAGGAACGGGTCTCGATGGCGCGCTCCAAGCCGGCCGGTTTCTGGCAGGAATACAAGTTCACCAACCCGGTGCCCAAGAAGATCGAACCCAAGGTCATGTACTGCGAGAAGCTCGGCGAAACCGCGGTCTGCGGCGGCGTCTACCCGTGAGGCGTCCCTCCTGAACCCCAGGCCCCGCCGAGGACGAAGATGAAGATTGGAACCAAGCTCATCGCAGCACCGCTGCTGACCGCCGTGGTGGCGCTGGCCTCGGGCCTGTTCGGATCCGGCATCGCGCAGCACGAATCGAACGAGACGCGCAAGGCCGGCGCGGCCGATGTCGAACAGTTCAAGGCCCTGGCCGGTGCACAAGAGCAGATGTCGCAGGCGCGGGCCGAGGTGTTCCGCACGCTGACCATCATCGGCTCGCTCGACGAGGCCAAGGTCAAGACCTTCCGCGCCGACCTGGCCAAGCAGCTGATGGGCGTGCACCAGGTGATGGAGGCGATCCCCGCGCAGTCCGACGCAGACGCCGAGATCACCCAGCTCGCCACGGCGACGCTGCCGCAGATCAAGCAGTTCCTGGCCCGCTGCGACAAGGCCATCGACTTGAGCGGCATGGATCCCAACGTCGGCATCGGGGCCATGAAAGGCGCCGAAGAGAGCTACCGTGCCGTTGCAACTTCGCTGCAGGCCGTGATGGCGCAGAAGGAAAAGCTGCAGGCCTCGCGCGCCCAGGCGGCTCAAAGCCGGGCGCAGGTCGTGGCCATCGGCCTGGGCCTGCTGATGCTGCTGGCAACCGCCGGCGCGATGGGCATCGCCTGGCAGACGCAGCGACGCATCGTGCGCGAACTCGGCCAGGCCGTGCGTCTGACCGAGGCGGTCGCCGCGGGCGACCTCTCGGCGTCGGCGCAGAGCAGCTCGCGCGACGAAATCGGCGACCTGCTGCGCGCCGTGGACCGCATGGCCGAACACCTGCGCGAGTCGCTGGGCACGGTGCGCCATGCCACCGACCAGATCAACACCGCGTCGCAGGAGATCGCCAGCGGCAACCTCGACCTGAGCCAGCGCACCGAGCAGGCCGCCAACGCGCTGCAGCAGACCGCCACGTCGATGGAAGAACTCACCGGCACCGTGCGCCAGACCGCCGACTCGGCACGCACCGCCAACCAGCTGGCGGCATCGGCCAGCAGCGTCGCCCAGCGTGGCGGCGAGGTGGTGTCGCAGGTGGTGAGCACGATGCAGGAGATCAACAGCAGCTCGCGCCGCATCGCCGACATCATCGGCACCATCGATGGCATCGCGTTCCAGACCAACATCCTGGCCCTCAACGCCGCGGTCGAAGCGGCGCGGGCCGGCGAGCAGGGCCGCGGCTTTGCCGTCGTCGCCAGCGAAGTGCGCAGCCTGGCCCAGCGCAGCGCCGAGGCCGCGCGCGAGATCAAGACCCTGATCGGCGCCAGCGTCGAGCGCGTCGACGTCGGCTCCAAGCTCGTCGTCGAGGCCGGCAGCACGATGACCGAGATCGTGGCCAGCGTGCAAAGGGTCAGCGACATCATCGGCGAGATCAGCGCCGCCGCCGGTGAACAGAGCGTCGGCATCGGCCAGGTGAACGCTGCCGTGGCCGACCTGGACGGCATGACGCAGCAGAACGCCGCACTGGTCGAGCAGAGTGCGGCGGCGGCCGAGAGCCTGCGCCAGCAGGCCGCCCTGCTGGCCGAGGTCATCAACCGCTTCCAGCTGGGCCACGCCGTCAGCGAGAGCACCGCGCGGCAACCGGCAGCACAGCCGATGGCGGTGCCGCGCCCGGCGCCGCCCGCAGCACCGGGCCGACCGGCAACCGTGGCCGCAGCAGCCGTGGCGCGCGCGCGCGCCGGCACAGTCGTCCACCAGGCCGGCCGCGGCCGCGACACGGGTCGGGGCAGCCGCTGCGGCACCCTCCTCCCGCCCAGCCCCGGCCGCTGCGGGCTCAGGCGCCGACGACAACTGGGAGAGTTTCTAGGAGCGTGCCCAGGGCTTGTTCACACCGCGCCGGCACGGCGCAGCGTGTCCAGCACCGGCCGGCGCAGCACCTCACGCAGGCCCCACCAGCCCGCCGCCAGCGCCAGCACGGCGCCGGCCGCGGTGCCCACCAGCGGCACCCACGGCGAGGGGTTCCAGCTGAACTCGAAGGCGTAGCGGGCCAGCAGCCAGCCCACCGCCATCGCGGCGAACGACGCCAGCAGGCCGGCGAGCGCGCCCACGCCCAGCAGCTCGGCGCGCTGCACCTGGCCCAGCAGCCGGCTGCCGGCACCCAGCGCGCGCATGATCGCGAACTCGCGCGAGCGCGCCTCGCGCGTGGCCGTGATGGCCGAGAACAGCACCACCAGCCCTGACAGCAGCGTGAAGCCGAACAGGAACTCGACGGCGCGGATGACCTGGTCCAGCACGCGCTGGACCTGCGCGATGCTGGCCGAGACGTCGATGCTGGTGATGTTCGGGAAGTCGCGGCTCAGGCGGTTGTCGAAGCTGGGCGCACCGGCCGGCGGCTCGGGCGCGCGGAAGGCGCTGATGTAGGTGACGGGCAACTCGGGCATCGAAGCGCGCGGAAAGATGACGAAGAAGTTGACCCGCATCGAGCCCCAATCGACCTTGCGGAACGAACTGATGCGGCCTTCGTGCAGCTGGCCCGCGATGTCGAAACGCATGCGGTCGCCCAGCTTCAGTCCGAACTCGGCGGCAAGGCCCTCCTCGACCGACAGACCCTCGGCTTCGTCGGCGACCCACTGCCCTTCGACGATGGTGTTGTGCTCGGGCGCGGCGGCGCTGTGGGTGATGTTGAACTCGCGCTCGACCAGCCGCGCGGCGCGTTCGCCGGCGAAGCTCTGCGCCGTGACCGCACGGTCGTTGATCGCCACCAGCCGGCCGCGGATCATCGGGTACCAGTCGTAGTGCTTCACACCGGCCGCCGACAGGCTCTGCCGGAAGGGCTCGGCCTGTTCGGGTTGCAGGTTGATGACGAAGCGGTTGGGTGCATCGGGGGGCGTGGCCTGGCGCCAGCTGCTGATGAGGTCGGTGCGCAGCAGCACCAGCAGCACCAGCGCGAGCAGCCCCACCGCCAGCGCGCTGACCTGCAGCACCGCAAACGCCGGCCGCGCCGCGAGCTGCCGCGTCGCCAGCACCATCCAGCGCGGCGCGCGGCTCTCCGGCACCGCCCGCTGCAGCACCTTCACGGCCAGCCACGACAGCAGCGCGAAGACGGCGATCGCGGCCGCAAAACCACCGACCGCGATGAGGCCCAGCTTCAGATCCGAAGACACCGCCATCAGCAGCGCCACGAAGCCCCCGGTGCCGGCCAGCAGCACGCCCAGCGAGCTGGCCTTGAGCCCGCCGACGTCGCGGCGGATGACGCGCAGCGGCGGCACGCTGGCCAGTTGCAGCACCGGCGGCAGGCCGAAGCCGAGCAACAGCGTCAGCCCGACACCCAGGCCGAAGAGCGCCGGCCACGGCCCCGGCGGCGGCAGCTGCGCGTCGACGAGCCCTGCCAGCAGCCAGACGAAGACGAAGTGCACCGCCAGCCCCAGCAGCACGCCGGCCGCACTGGCCAGCAGGCCGACGAAGCCGAACTCCAGCGTGTAGGCGCCGGCGATGCGGCGCTGGCTCAGGCCCAGCACGCGCAGCATCGCGCAGTCGTCCAGGTGGCGCTGCGCGAAGTCGCGCGCCGCGATGCCCACGGCCACGGCGGCCAGCAGCGCGGCCAGCAGCGCCACCAGGTTGAGGAACTTCTCGGCCCGGTCCAGCGTCTGCCGCATCTCGGGGCGGCCGCTTTGCAGCGACTCGACGCGCACGCCGCGCAGCGGCACCGACTTGATGCGGGCCTCGATCCAGTCGACGAAAGCGCGCACCGCTTCGTCGCCGCGCGCCGCGCTCCAGCCGTCGGGCGCGGCCACGGCCAGCCGGTGGCTGACGCGGCTGGCGGGTTGCACGAGGCCGGTGGCGGGAAGGTCGACATCGGCGAGCATGACGCGCGGCGCGAAGGTCGAGAAGCCGGTGCCGCGGTCGGGCTCGATGACGATGATGCGGGCGATCTTCAAGGTCGCGTCGCCCAGCAGCAGCGGGTCACCGACGCGCAACTGCAGGGCGTCGAGCAGTGCGGCGTCGACCCACACCGTGCCCGGCGCCGGCGCGGCGGCCAGCGCCCGCACCGGGGCGCCGGGGCTGTCCTGCAGCTGCAGCTTGCCGCGCAAGGGGTAGTCCGGGCTGACGGCCTTGACCGAGACCAGCCGCGAGGCGCCGCCCTGGTCCTCGCTCGCGCGGCCCATGCTCGGGAAACCTGCGCTGGCCGACACGCGCAGGCCCAGTTCGCGCGCCTTGGCTGCGACCTCCGGCGGCGCCGGGCGGTCGCTGCCGACGACGGCGTCGCCGCCCAGCAGCTGGCGCGCGTCGCGCTGCAGGCCGCTGGTCAGGCGGTCGGCGAAGAACCCGACTGCCGTCAGCGCCGCCACCGCCAGCACGACGGCCAGCGCGAGCAAACGCAACTCGCCGGCGCGGAAGTCGCGCCGTGTCTGGCGCCAGGCCAAGGCAGCGATGGAGGGCGGTGACAAGGAGCCGGGTTCGTTCATGGCCGACACCATAGCCCAAGCCGCAGCGCACGGCGCGGCGCTCTGAATTGACCGTGCAGCCGGCTTGAACGCCGGCACGGCCCGCCGGTGCTCCAATGCCGCCATGGACACCTTCGCACCCCTCTTCATCTCCCACGGCTCGCCGATGACGGCGCTGGAGCCGCGCGAGGCCGGCGCCTTCATGCAGCACCTGGGCGACGTCATCCGCCGCCGCCAGGGCCGGCCCGCGGCGATCCTGGTCGTGTCGGCGCACAGCCTGAAGCGCGAGCCCGTGCTGCTTGCCGCGCCGCGCCACGAAGCGGTCTACGACTTCGGCGGCTTCGACCCCAAGCTGCACACGCTGCGCTACGACGCCCCGGGTGCACCGGCGCTGGCCGACCGCGTGGCCGCGCTGCTTGCGGCCGCCGGCCTGCCGGTGCATCGGGTCGAAGAAGGCGGGCTCGATCACGGCATCTGGACGCCGCTGCGCTACCTGTTCCCCGACGCCGACGTACCGGTGCTGCCCCTCGCCTGGCCGCCGCACTGGACGCCCGGGCAGCTGTTTGCGCTCGGCCGCGCGCTGGCGCCGCTGGCCGACGAGGGCGTGCTCATCATCGGCAGCGGCAGCATCACGCACAACCTGCGCC
The DNA here is from genome assembly GCA_043760065.1 of Rubrivivax sp. Lineage (GTDB taxonomy): Bacteria > Pseudomonadota > Gammaproteobacteria > Burkholderiales > Burkholderiaceae_C > Rubrivivax. The sequence goes on along the minus strand of JAYUPN010000368.1, from coordinate 1,361 downwards.
GCGTCTTCGCCGGCGGCGGCCTGCACCCGCCCGAGCGCGCCGCCACGCCCGAGAGCACCGCGTTCCGCGACTGGTTTGCCCAGCGCGGCGCGGCGGCCGAGTGGGCGCCGCTGCTGGACTACCGCGCGCAGGCCCCGCACGCGGTGCTGATGCACCCCACCGACGAGCACCTGCTGCCCTTTTATGTTGCCGCGGGCGCCGGCCGCGAAGCGCCGGCGCTGCGCATCCACGACAGCCTGGTCTTCGGCGAGCTCGGCATGGACGCCTACGCCTTCGGCACGGCGGCGCCGGCGCTGCAGGCGGCGCTGGGCTGAGCAGCGCTGCCTGCGATCAGCCGGGCAGCCCGGCGAAGGTCCGGTCGAGCAAGGCCACCCAGCGCGCCTTGTCGGCCGCCGGCGCAAAGCTCGCGTGCAGGCTGTTCAGCGCCAACGCATGGGCCTGGCTCGGTCCCAACTGCGGCAGCGCGTCGAAGGTCTGCACAAAGTTCTCGAGCAGGTAGCCGCCGAAGTACGCCGGATCGTCGCTGTTGACGGTCACGCACAGGCCGGCGTCCAGCAGCGCCGCCAGGTTGTGCGCGGCCAGGGTGTCGAAGACGCGCAGCTTGACGTTGGACAGCGGGCACACCGTCAGCGGCATCTGTTCCGCCACCAGGCGCTGCACGAGTGCCGGGTCTTCGACGCAGCGCACGCCGTGGTCGATGCGCTGCACCTTCAGCACGTCGAGCGCACTCCAGATGTAGGCCGGCGGGCCTTCTTCGCCGGCATGCGCCACGGCGTGCAGCCCGAGCGCGCGGCAGCGCTCGAAGACGCGCGCAAACTTCTCTGGCGGGTGACCCCGCTCGTTGCTGTCCAGGCCGACGCCGACGAAGTGCTCTCGGTACGGCAGCGCCTGCTCCAGCGTCGCGAACGCGGCTTCTTCGCTGAGATGGCGCAGGAAACACAGGATCAGCAAGGCGCTGATGCCGAGTTCGGCCCTCGCCTGCCGGCAGGCGCGCGCCAGTCCCTGCACGACGGTGGCCATCGGCACGCCGCGGTCGGTGTGGGTCTGCGGGTCGAAGAAGAGCTCGGCGTGCACCACGCCGTCGGCTTGCGCGCGCAGAAAGTAGGCCCAGGCCATGTCGAAGAAGTCCTGCTCGTGCAGCAGCACGCTGGCCCCGGCGTAGTAGATATCCAGGAAGCTCTGCAGGTCGCTGAAGGCGTAGGCCTCGCGCAGTGCCTCGACGCTGGGGTAGGCCAGCGCCACGCCGTTGCGGCGGGCCAGCGCGAAGATCAACTCGGGCTCGAGCGAGCCTTCGATGTGGATGTGCAGTTCGGCCTTGGGCATGGTGCGCAGCAAGGTGTGCAGGTCGGAACGGGTGACGG
>JAYUPN010000367.1:0-6306 GCA_043760065.1 Rubrivivax sp. | reverse complement strand
CGGCTCCTTGTCTTCCTGGTTGTCCTTGTTGTAGGTCAGCGGCTGGCCCTTCATCAACGTCAGCAGCCCCCTCAGGTGACCGATCACGCGGCCGGACTTGCCGCGCGCCAGTTCGGCGACGTCGGGGTTGCGCTTCTGCGGCATGATCGAGCTGCCGGTGCAGTAGCGGTCGGCGAGGTCGATGAAGCCGAAGTTCTGGCTCATCCAGAGCACGATCTCCTCGGCCAACCGCGACACGTGGACCATGCAGATGGCGGCGAAGGCGCTGAACTCGAGCGCAAAGTCGCGGTCGCTGACGGCGTCCAGGCTGTTCTGGCACACGCCGTCGAAACCCAGCGTGCGCGCCACCGCCTCGCGGTCCAGCGGGTAGCTGGTGCCGGCCAGCGCCGCGGCGCCCAGCGGCAGGCGGTTGGTGCGGCGCCGAACGTCGGCCAGCCGCTCGGCGTCGCGCGCGAACATCTCGACGTAGGCCAGCAGGTGGTGGGCAAAGCTCACCGGCTGCGCGACCTGCATGTGCGTGAAGCCCGGCATCACGGTGTCGGTGTGCTGCGCCGCCAGATCGACCAGGGCCTGCTGCATGCCGGTCAGCAGCGCGGCGATGCGGTCGATCTCGCCGCGCAGCCACAGCCGCACGTCGGTGGCGACCTGGTCGTTGCGGCTGCGACCGGTGTGCAGCCGCTTGCCCGCGTCGCCCACCAGCGCCGTCAGCCGCGCTTCGATGTTGAGGTGCACGTCCTCGAGTTCGAGCTTCCACTCGAAGCGTCCGGCTTCGATGTCGGCCACGATCTGCGCCATGCCGCGCTGGATGGCGGCCAGGTCGTCGGCGCCGATGATGCCCTGCGCGGCCAGCATCGCGGCGTGCGCCAGGCTGCCGTCGATGTCGGCGCGCCACAGGCGCTGGTCGAAACCGACGCTGGCGGTGTAGCGCTGGACGAGTTCGCTCATCGGTTCGCTGAACAGCGCCGACCAGGCCTGCTGCTTGTTGGCCAAGGGATCGTGGGACATGCCGTGAGGGGGCCGCAAGGCCGCTGCAGATGAACTTCGTATTATCCGGCCCGACATGAAGCCTTCAGGCACCGACGAGCCGCCCGCACCGCTGGGCATCGACCTGTCCGCAAGTCCGACGCGGCCGGCGAGCCTGTGGCCGGACAGCACGCGCGCCGGCGCCGGCGGCAGTTCCAGCTTTGCGCCGACACGCTTCGACCCGCTGGCCGACGAGCGTGCGCGGCTGGACGAGCTGGGTGCCGCCGCCTTCGACGTCTGCCACCCGGCGCTGGCGCTGCGCGCCGTGCTGCTGGTGCAGGCTGCGCTGGCGGTGGTGGCCTTGTCGCAGTCGCGGGGCCTGGCGCAGTGGCTCGCGCTGCAGGCCGCGCTGGCCTTCGGCGGCGTCGCCGCGACCTTGTTGTGGCTGGTGGTGCTGTGCGCCCTGCGCCAGCCCCTGCGCGGCCTGCACGCTGCCGGGCGGGCCGTCTCGGTGCTGGTGATGGGCGCCGCCGCCGCCGCCGCGGCTTGGGGGCCGCTGGCCTGGGGCGAACTGGTGCAAGGCGGCCCCTGGCAACTGGGCGCGGTGCTGCTGGGTGGCGGCGCGATGGCCGGCGTGCTGTGGGCCTGGCTCGACCTGCGCGCCCGCATCTGGCACCCGGCCAACGCCAGCGCGCGGCTGGCCGAGCTGCAGTCGCGCATCCGGCCGCACTTCCTGTTCAATGCGCTGAACGCCGCGCTGGCGCTGGTGCGCGTCGACCCGGCGCGCGCCGAGACGGTGCTGGAGGACCTGTCGCAGCTGTTCCGCGCCGCGCTGGCCGAGGTCGGCGCGGCGGTGACGCTGGACGACGAGATTGACCTCGCGCGACGCTACCTGGCCATCGAGCAGATCCGCTTCGGCCCGCGCCTGGCGGTGCAGTGGCAGCTCGACGCGCGCTGCGGCGGCGCGCGGCTGCCGGCGCTGGTGCTGCAGCCGCTGGTGGAAAACGCCGTGCGCCACGGCATCGAGCCGGCGCAGCAGGGCGGCCGCGTCTGGGTGCACACGCAGCGCCAGCGCGGGCAGGTGGTGGTCACGGTCAGCAACACCCTGGCGCCGGTCGACGACGGACCGGGCAACCCGGGCCACGGCATGGCGCTGCACAACGTGCGCGAACGGCTGCGGCTGCTGCACGACGTGGCCGCGCAGTGCGACGTCTGGCGCGACCACGCGCTGCCCGGTGGCGAGGAGGGCGCGGCCTTCCACGCCCGCATCGTGCTGCCTGCGCCTTGAGGGCAGGGCGGTGATGCGCATCCTGATCGTCGACGACGAAGCGCTGGCGCGGCTGCGCCTGCGCACGCTGATCGACGACCTGCCCGAGCTGCAGGCCCAGATCACTGCCGAAGCCGCCGACGCCGACGAAGCGCTGCTGGCGCTGCGCGACCAGGCCGCCGACGTGGTGCTGCTGGACATCGGCATGCCCGGCCGCGACGGCCTTCGCCTGGCCACGGCGCTGAAGGCGTTGCCGCAGCCGCCGGCGGTGGTCTTCGTCACCGCGCATGCAGAACACGCCTTGATGGCCTTCGACCTCGAAGCCCTGGACTACCTGACCAAGCCGGTGCGCCGCGACCGCCTGCACGCGGCGCTGCAGCGCGTGCAGCAGCGCCTGACGATGCTGCAGGGCGCGACCGCCGCGCTGGCCGCACCCGACCCGGTGATCGTCGTCAGCGACCGCGGCCGCGTGCTGCACCTGCCGGTGCGCGAGGTGCTGTACCTGAAGGCCGAGCAGAAGTACGTCACCTTGCGCACCGCGCGCCACACGCATGTGCTGGACGACGCGCTGGCCGACCTCGAACTGCGCCTGGGCGACGCCTTCATCCGCGTCCACCGCAACGCGCTGGTGGCGGTGAAGGCGATCCGGGCGCTGGAGTTGCGCGGCTCCGAGGCCGAGGGCTGGGCCGTGCGCGTGGCGCCGCTGGACGAGTGGCTCGCGGTGTCGCGGCGCCAGGTCGCCGCGGTGCGGCAGGCGCTTACGACATCGGACGACTGAGTCTCAGCCGGTGTTGCGCAGCCCGGCCGCGATGCCGTTGATCGACAGGTGGATGCCGCGTTGCAGCCGCTCGACGCCGTCCTGCCCTTCACGCCGGTTGCGGTAGCGCCGCATCAGCTCCACCTGCAGGTGGTTCAGCGGGTCCAGGTACGGGAAGCGGTGCGCGATGCTGCGCGCCAGCGCCGGGTTGGACTGCAGCCGGTTGGCCTCGCCGGTGATCAGCGTCAGCGCGTCGTTGGCGCGCCGCCACTCGGCGCGCAGCTGCGTGAAGATGCGCCTGGCCACCGCCTTGTCCTCGACCAGTTCGACATAGCGCGCGGCGATGCGCAAGTCGCTCTTGGCCAGCACCATGTCCAGGTTGGACAGCAGCGTGCGCAAGAACGGCCACTGCTTGTGCATGCGCTGCAGCAGCTCGGTCCGCTCGGCCTTGTCACCGGCCGCCAGGAAGGCCTCGATCGCGGTGCCGAAACCGCACCAGCCCGGCAGCGCCATGCGGCACTGGCCCCAGGAGAAGCTCCACGGGATCGCACGCAGGTCCTCGATCGCGCGCGTCGCCTTGCCGTCCTTGGAGCGTGACGCCGGGCGCGAGCCGATGTTGAGCTCGGCGATCTCGCGGATCGGCGTCGCGGCGAAGAAGTAGTCGGTGAAACCGGGTGTCTCGTAGACCAGCTTGCGGTAAGCCTTGAAGCTGGCCTCGCTGATCTCGGCCGCGGCGTCGAGGAAGGCCTTGGGTGCGCTCTTCGTCGGGTGCAGCATCGTCGCTTCGAGAGTCGCCGCGACCAGGGTCTCCAGGTTGCGGCGCCCGATCTCGGGGTTGGCGTACTTGGACGCGATGACCTCGCCCTGTTCGGTGAGGCGGATCTGGCCGTTCACGGTGCCCGGCGGTTGCGCCAGGATGGCCTGGTAGCTGGGGCCGCCGCCGCGGCCGACGGTGCCGCCGCGGCCGTGGAACAGGCGCAGCGTCACCGGGTGCGTCTTGCCGATCTCTGCAAACAGCGCTGCCAGCGCGATCTCGGCGCGGTACAGCTCCCAGTTGCTGGTGAAGGCGCCGCCGTCCTTGTTGCTGTCGCTGTAGCCGAGCATCACGTCCTGCTCGCCCACCGGCCCCGGACTGCCGGCCAGCACCAGCGGCAGCACGCCGGGCAGGGCGTAGAACTCGCGCATGATCGGCTCGCTGCGGCGCAGGTCGCCGATGGTCTCGAACAGCGGCACCGTGATCAGCGCGGCGCGCGCTTCGGTGTCCAGCGTGCCCTGCAGCAGGCCGCACTCCTTCTGCAGCAGCAGCACTTCGAGCAGGTCGCTGACCTCCTCGGTGTGGCTGATGATGCAGTGCCGGATGGCGCCGCGGCCGAAGCTGGCGAGCGCGCGGCGCGCGGTCTCGAAAACAGCCAGTTCGTCCAGCGCCAGCGCAGAGTAGACCGCGCCATGCACACGCAGCGGCCGCGCGTCGTTGAGCAGCGCCAGCAGGCAGCTGCGCCGCGCCGCCTCGGGCAGCGCGGCGTAGTCGGCCTCGATGCGCGCCACGCGCAGCAGCTCGGCGACCACGGCTTCGTGCTTGTCGCTGCTTTGCCGCAGGTCCAGCGTCGCGAGGTGGAAGCCGAAGACCTGCACCGCGCGCAGCAGCGGCGCCAGCCGCGGCCCCACCAGCGCCTGCGCGTGGTGCGTGGCGAGCGATCGCTCGATGACCTGCAGGTCGCGCAGGAACTCCTCGGGGCTGCCGTAGGCGTTCTGCGGTGCCACGGCGTGGCGCAGCGCCTCGGTGCCGGTCAGCGCGTGCAGCGTCGAAGCCAGTCGCGCGTAGATGCCGATCAGCGCGCGCCGGTACGGCTCGTCCTGGCGGTGTTCGTTGGTGTCGGGCGATTTTTCGGCCAGCGCCACCATCTCGGCCGACACCGGCGCCAAGGTGCCGCTGATCGACAGCTCGGCGCCCAGCGAGTGAACCTCGGTGAGGTAGTGGCGCAGCGCCACCTCGGCCTGCCGCGCCAGCGCGTGCTGCAGCGTCGCGGCGGTGACGTTGGGGTTGCCGTCGCGGTCGCCGCCGATCCAGTGGCCCATGCGCAGGAAGGGCGCGATGGCGTGGCCGGGCAGCGCGCGCTCGATCTCGCGGTACAGCCGCGGGATCTCGCGCAGGAAGGTCGTGGGGTAGTAGCTGAGCGCGTTCTCGACCTCGTCGGCCACCGTCAGCTTGGCCGTGCGCAGCATGCGCGTCTGCCACAGCTGCGTGACGCGGGCCCGCATCAGCGCCTCGTTGTCGGCGCGGCGCTCGGCGGTCGGCAGCTCGTCGCGCTCGCCCAGCAGTTCGGCCACCGCGCGCTCTGCATCGAGGATGCTCTTGCGCTGCACTTCGGTGGGGTGCGCCGTCAGCACCGGGCTGATGTAGGCGCGCTGCAGCACAGCCGCGATGTCGGCGGCGCGGTGGTCGGCGCGGTGCAGACGTTCGAAGGCCAGCGCCAGCGACCCCTCCTGCAGGTTGCCGGTTTTTTCGTGCACCGCGCGGCGGCGCACGTGGTGGCGGTCTTCGGCGATGTTGGCCAGGTGGCTGAAGTAGCTGAAGGCGCGGATCACGGTCACGGTCTGGTCGGCCGACAGGTTCTTGAGCAGCCGGTCGAGCACGCGGCCGGCGCTGGCATCGGCCTTCAGCCGGTAGGCCACCGACAACTGGCGCACCCGTTCGATGAGGTCGAAAGCGGCCGCGCCTTCCTGTTCCCGGATCACATCGCCGAGGATGCGGCCCAGTAACCGGATGTCATCGACGAGGGGCTTGTTCTTGGCCGCGGCGTCCGACTGGGCCTTGCTGCGACTGGGTTTCGCGCCAGCGGGCGAGCGGGCTCTCTTCACCGGCGTGCGCGTCATCAGGGGCTCCGTTGGATGTAACCTAGTTACCAATTCTGCCTTCAAAGCAGGTCCCCGGTCCAGTCCCGGCCGGCGCCGCGGCCCAGACGGCGGGACGGGGCGGGTGGCTATGATCGACGCCATGACACTGCCCACCATCATCGCCACCCGCGAGAGCCGCCTTGCACTGTGGCAGGCCGAGCACGTGCGCGCCGCGCTGCAGGCGCGCTTCGGCCTCGTCGTCGAGCTGCTGGGCATGACGACCCGCGGCGACCAGATCCTGGATCGCGCGCTGTCCAAGGTCGGCGGCAAGGGGCTCTTCGTCAAGGAGCTCGAGACGGCGCTGGAGACCGGCGCCGCGCACCTGGCGGTGCACTCGCTGAAGGACGTGCCGATGGACCTGCCCAGCGGCTTCGTGCTGGCCGCGGTGTGGCAGCGTGAAGACCCGCGCGACGCCTTCGTCTCC
>JAYUPN010000366.1:0-6327 GCA_043760065.1 Rubrivivax sp. | reverse complement strand
TCGCCGAAGGCACCGACTGCATCGGCGTCGTCGGCACCACGGGTGAATCGCCCACGGTGTCGATGGAAGAGAACTGCGAAGTCATCCGCGCCGCGGTGAAGATCGCCGCCGGGCGCGTGCCCATCATGGCCGGCACCGGTGCCAACTCCACCGCCGAGGCCATCGAGCTGACGCGCTTTGCCAAGGCCGTGGGCGCCGATTGCCACCTCTCGGTGGTGCCGTACTACAACCGGCCGTCGCAGGAAGGCATCTACCAGCACTTCCGCAAGATCGCCGAATCGGTCGACCTGCCGATGGTGCTGTACAACGTGCCCGGCCGCACGGTGGCCGACATGCTGCCCGAGACCACGCTGCGGCTGGCGCAGGTGCCGGGCGTGATCGGCATCAAGGAAGCCAGCGGCAACATCGAACGCGCCTGCCAGCTCATCAAGCATGCGCCCAAGGGTTTTGCGATCTATTCCGGCGACGACGGCACCGCCGTGGCGCTGATGCTGCTGGGCGGCCACGGCAACGTCAGCGTCACCGCCAACGTCGCGCCGCGCCTGATGCACGAGCTGTGCATGGCCGCGCTCGAAGGTGACAGCCGCCGCGCCGCAGCGCTGCACCTGCGGCTGCTGCCGCTGCACAAGCAACTCTTCTGCGAACCCAGCCCGGCGCCGGCCAAGTGGGCGATGACCCAGCTCGGCCTGTGCCAGCCGCACGTGCGGCTGCCGATCGTGCCGCTGACCGAAAGCGGCCAGACCCTGGTGCGGCAGGCGCTGCGCGACAGCGGCCTGCTGGCCTGACATCCTCCGGCTGCACCCGCCCCGCGCCGCCTGTTCCCCTGCCCGCCACTGCCCGGCCGCGATGCGGCCGTGCCGGAGACCCCGAACGTGAAACTGCTCCCTGCCGCCCCCATCCGACCGTCCCTGCTGACGGCCTCTGCGCTGGCCGCGCTGAGCCTGCTGCAGGCCGGCTGCTCATCGCTGGACCTGGGCATGGATGACAAGGTCAACTACCGCAGCACCGCCGCCAAGTCCAAGCCGCTGGAAGTGCCGCCCGACCTGACGCAGCTGGCGCGCGACTCGCGCTACCAGGCCCAGGGCGGCGTGGTCAATGCCTCGGCCGTCGGCGCCGCGCCGGTGGCCACCGTCGCCGCCTTGGGTGCGCCCACCGTGGCGCTCAACGTGCAGGGCGCGATGCGCATCGAACGCGCGGGCCAGCAGCGCTGGCTGGTCGTGGCCGAGCCGCCGGAGAAGCTGTGGCCGCAGCTGCGCGCGTTCTGGGAACAGCGCGGCTTCACGATCGCGGTCGAGGACGCCAAGGCCGGCGTGCTGGAGACGACCTGGGCCGAGAACCGCGCCAAGCTGCCGGTGGATGCGGTGCGCAACACCATCGGCCGCCTGCTGGGCAACCTGTACGACACCGGCGAGCGCGACCAGTTCCGCATGCGCGTCGAGCGCACCGCCAGCGGCAGCGAGATCTACATCGCGCACCGCGGTGCCGAAGAGGTCTACATCAACGAGCGCAAGGAAAACACGACCTGGCGCGGCCGTGCTTCCGACCCGCAGCTCGAGGCCGAGATGCTCGCGCGCCTGATGCTGTCGCTGGGCGCCAAGGAAGAACCGGGGCGCCCGCTGGTGGCCACCGTGACCGCCGCCCCCGACCAACCGGCGCGGGCACGCGCCGTGGCGGGCTCAGCCGCGCTCGAAGTCGACGACCCCTTCGACCGCGCCTGGCGGCGCGTCGGCCTGGCGCTGGACCGCGGCGGCTTCACGGTCGAGGACCGCGACCGCAACCTGGGTGTGTACTACGTGCGCTACGTCGACCCCAAGAGCGTGGGCAAGGAAGAACCCGGCTTCTGGGCGCGGCTGCTCGGCGACACCAACAACCCGCTGGCGGCCGTGCGCTACCGCATCGCCGTCAAGGGCAACGGCGACAAGTCGGTGGTGGCGGTGCTGACCTCGGCGGGTGCCGCCGACGTCGGTGAAAACGGCCAACGCATCGCCAGCGCGCTGGTCAACGAACTGCGCTGAAATCGGCAGTTGGGGCTGCGGCCCCGATGTCCCGCGCGCGATCGACGCGGGCAAGAAAAAAGCCACCCGAGGGTGGCTTTTTCATGGATGAAACCGGCGCGCCGCAAGGCGCGCGGTGCATCACTTCTTGACGGCGTCGGCAGCCTTGCCAGCGGCGTCCTTGGCAGCAGCGGCGGCGTCCTTGGCGGCGCCAACGGCGTCCTTGGCAGCGGTCGCGGCGCCTTGGGCAGCCGAAGCGGCACCCATGGCGGCGGAAGCGGCGCTGTCGGCCACGGCGGCGACCGCCGACGCGGCACCAGCGGCGGCGCTGGCAGCGGCATCAGCCACCGGGGCCGGAGCCGGGGCGACCACGGGGGCGGGCGCCGGCGCCGGCGCTTCGGCCTTCTTGCCGCAAGCGGCCAGGGCAACGGCAGCAACCAGGGAAGCCAAGACGAGTGACTTGTTCATGTGTGTGTCCTCAGGAGTTATGGGGCGGAAATGGAGCTCAAGGTCAGAGCGTTCAAGGGCACTCTTCGACAAAGCTCAGAGACCCATCACAGGCAGACGTGGCGCAATTTGCATCTGCGAAGGGATCGCAAAAGCTGCACGGTGTCTAGCCCACGAGTATAGCCCGTCCTAGGATATTCCCTAGAGGCCGAGGGTCGTGACGACGAAGGCAGCCTCGGACCGTTGCAAAACTGCATCAACTTTTTCCTGCCAGCGCAGCCGCGTGCGCACGTCGACTGCAGCGCGGCCGCGCCACGCCAGCGCATCGACCAGGTGCACGCTGAGCTTGCGATCGTCCAGCAGCAGCGTCGGCAGGTCGACGGCAAACTCCGCCGGCGCCTGCAAGGCCGTCACCGTGTGCGCCCAGTCGCGCCGCCAGGCGGTGAAGCGCGGCTGGCGCCGCGGCACCTCGTCGTAGCGCGCGGCCAGCAGCACCAGCCGACGCTGCGGCAGCCGGGCCCAGGCGGTGAGGCCGTCGACCAGGCCGGGGTCGTCCAGCGGCCAGTGCTCGAAGCTCGGGTCGACGCAGGTGATGCAACGTGCGCCCTCTGCGGCAGCCGTTTCGAATCCCCAGCGCAGCGCGGCGACAAAGGATTCCCGCGTGTCGATGGTCGGGGGCGGGTTCATGGAGCCTCTCCTTCAGCCCAGCCGGAAGCGATCCACTGGTCCAGCAACTCGCGCGCCGGCGGGCTCAGGCGCGCGATGTCGGCCGCAGACAGGCCGCGCTGGTCGGCCAGGCTGCGCATCAGCCGGGCATCGCGCCCGGCCGCTTCGAAAGCCTCGCCGTTGATGAAGACATGCTGCGCATCGTGCAGCATCTTCGTGCGCGGCGACAAGCGCACGCCGCCGCGGCCCCGCGGCTGTCCGGGGCCTTCGAACCAGACCTGCGGCTTGGGCTCGGACAAGGACTCGCCGAGCGCGCGCGCCAGCCAGCGCGGGTCGGCCAGCCGCGCCTGCACGGCGGCCATGGCAAAAGCCTGCAACGCCGGCGGCACTGCCGCCGGCGACGCAGTGGCGGGCTGCACTGGGTCGCGGTACAGGCGCGACGGCATCACCTCTTCGTCGCCCAGCCGCAGCAGCAGGTCGCGCGCCAGTTCGTCGGCCGCCGGCACGCGGAAACCCACCGAGCAGGTCATGCAGTCGCCGCCCACGGCGACACCGTCGTGGCCCCAGTTCGGCGGCAGGTAGAGCATGTCGCCGGGTTCGAGCACCCATTCGTCGTCGGGCTCGAAGTTCGCCAGCCGCTTCAGCGGCGCGTCGACCACCCACTGCGGCTGCCCGACGCGGCCGACGCGCCAGCGGCGCCGGCCCTGCACCTGCAGCAGGAACACGTCGTAGGCGTCCAGGTGCGGCCCGACGCCGCCGTCGGCGCTGGCCCACGACACCATCAGGTCGTCCAGCCGCGCGTCGGGCACGAAGCGAAAGCGCTGCAGCATCCGGTGTGCTGCCTCGGCGTGCAGGTCCAGGCCCTGTACCAGCAGCGTCCAGCCCGGGCGCGACAGCGGCGGCAGCGCGCGCCGCGGCAGCGGGCCCGGGCGCACGCGCCAGCGGCCGTCGGTGCAATCCACCAGGCGCGATTCGACGTCGTCCTGCGCCGCCAGGTCGAACAGCGCCGCGCGCGGCAGCGGCGGCGCCACGCCGGGCCAGGCCTGGCGCACCAGCAGCGGCTTCTTCTGCCAGTGCCGCTTCATGAAGGCCGCGGGGCTCAGCCCGCCCAGCAGCGGCAGTTTCTCGTTCACGTCCATGGCGGCATTCTCGTGCCGCGCGCGCCGCGCCGGCACCAAGCGCCGACGCCGCTGTGCGATCATCTTTTGATGATCATCTCCGCACCCTGCGTCGTCAGCCTCACCTGGGACCTGACCGACGGACAGAACCGACCCATCGACGAACTCCAGGACGCGGTGGAATTCTTCTACGGCGGCGACGACCTGCTCGAAAAGGTGGAAGAAGCGCTGGCCGGCTACGAGGCCGGCGGCGAACTCAGCGTGCACCTCGAGCCGGAACACGCCTTCGGCGACTACCGGCCCGAACTGGTGTGCTTCGAGGACCGCAAGCTCTTCCCCGAGCAGCTCGAAACCGGCATGGCCTTCGAGGGCCTGCCGGCCGGCAGCATCACGCCCGGCATGCCCGCCGATGCGATCTACCTCGTGACCGAAATCTATCCTTCCCACGTGGTGATGGACGGCAACCATCCGCTGGCCGGCATGTCGCTGCGCATGGCCATCAAGGTGCGGGGCGTGCGCGCCGCCACCGACGAAGAGATCGAGGCCGGCAGCGTCAGCGGCAAGCAGGTGGCGGTGCTGGGCAGCGGCGCCCGGCCACCGCGCGAATCATTCCACTGAGCAGCCCGCGGCTCAGGCGCGTCCGGTCGAGCCGAAGCCGCCGGCGCCGCGGTCGGAACTGCCGAAGCCGTCGACGCGCCTGAAGGTGGCCTGCACCACCGGCACGATCACCATCTGCGCGATGCGCTCCATCGGCTCGATCGTGAAGGCGGTGCTGCCGCGGTTCCAGCAGCTCACCATCAGCGGGCCCTGGTAGTCGCTGTCGATGAGGCCGACCAGGTTGCCGAGCACGATGCCGTGCTTGTGGCCCAGCCCCGATCGCGGCAGCAGCATCGCGGCCAGGCCGGGGTCGGCGATGTGGATCGACAGCCCGGTGGGGATCAATGCGGCCTGGCCCGGCTGCAGCACCAGCGCTGCGTCGAGGCAGGCGCGCAGGTCCAGGCCGGCGCTGCCGGGCGTGGCGTAGGCCGGCAGGTGCTCGGCCATGCGCTCGTCGAGCACCTTCAGGTCGACGAGGGCCTTCATGCGGACACCGGCATGCGGCGGGCGATCTCAGCCACCAGCTGGCGCGCCAGGTCGAGCTTGTCGCCGCGGGGCAGTTCGCGCTCGCCCTGGGCGTCGACCAGCACCAGCGTGTTGTCGTCCTGGCCGAAGGTCGCCGGCCCGATGTTGCCGACGATCAGCGGCACGCCCTTGCGCTGCAGCTTGCCGCGCGCGTGGCGCACGACGTCGTGGCTCTCGGCGGCAAAACCCACGCACCAGGGGCGCTGGCCTGCGGGCAGGCGGGCCACGGTGGCCAGGATGTCGGGGTTCTCGGTCAGCATCAGCGCGGGTGGCTGGCCGCTGCCGTCCTTCTTGATCTTCTGCGCGCCGCAGCTCACGGGCCGCCAGTCGGCGACCGCCGCGGTGGCCACGAAGAGTTGGTGCCGGGCGGCCAGCGGCAGCACCGCGTCGAACATCTGCTGCGCGCTTTGCACGTCGATGCGGCGCACGCCGCGCGGTGTGGCCAGGTGCACCGGGCCGGCGACCAGCGTCACCTGCGCGCCGGCCTCGGCAGCCGCACGCGCGATGGCAAAGCCCATCTTGCCGCTGGAGTGGTTGGTGATGCCGCGCACCGGATCGATGGCCTCGAAGGTGGGGCCCGCCGTGACCAGCACGGTGCGGCCGGCCAGCAGCTTGGGCTGGAAGAAAGCGATCAGCGCGTCGCGCAGTTCCTCGGCCTCGAGCATGCGGCCGTCGCCGGTTTCGCCGCAGGCCTGGTCGCCGCTGCCGGGCCCGAGCACGGTGGCGCCGTCGGCCACCACCTGCGCCACGTTGCGCTGTGTTGCCGGGTGGGACCACATCTCGCGGTTCATCGCCGGCGCCACCAGCAGCGGGCAGGTCGCTGCCGGCCGCGCCAGGCACAGCAGGCCCAGCAGTTCGCCGGCGCGGCCCTGCGCCAGCTGGGCGATGAAGTCGGCGCTGGCCGGCGCGACCAGGATCGCGTCGGCCTGCCGCGACAGGTTGATGTGCGCCATGTTGTTGGGCTCGCGCGCGTCCCACTG
>JAYUPN010000365.1:0-6342 GCA_043760065.1 Rubrivivax sp. | reverse complement strand
TTCCAGGTCGTCGACGACATCCTGGATGTGACACAGTCCGCCGAGACGCTGGGCAAGACCGCCGGCAAGGACCAGAACAACAACAAACCCACCTACGTCTCGGTGCTGGGACTCGAGGCCGCCCGGCGCCATGCGCTGGAGCTGCGCCAACAGGCCCATGCGGCGCTGGACCGCAGCGGCCTCGGTGGTGCCGCGGACCTGCTCAGCGTGCTGGCCGACAAAGTGGTGGAGCGAGAGAGCTGATGTCATGACTGGATTGCTGAAAGAGATCGAGAGCCCGGCCGACCTGCGCCGGCTGCCGCGGCAGGACCTGGGTGCCGTGGCCGCCGAGTTGCGCGACTTCGTGCTGCAGACCGTCAGCCAGACCGGCGGCCACCTGGGTAGCAACCTCGGCACCGTCGAGCTGACGGTGGCGCTGCACTACGTCTTCAACACGCCGCACGACCGCATCGTCTGGGACGTCGGCCACCAGACCTACCCGCACAAGATCCTGACCGGCCGCCGCGACCGCATGCACACGCTGCGGCAGCAGGGCGGCATCGGCGGCTTTCCGCGCCGCGACGAGAGCGAGTACGACACCTTCGGCACCGCGCACAGCAGCACCAGCATCAGCGCCGCGCTGGGCATGGCGCTGGCGTCCAAGCTGAAGGGCGAGGACCGCAAGTCGGTGGCCGTCATCGGCGACGGCGCGATGAGCGCCGGCATGGCCTTCGAGGCGCTCAACAACGCCGGCGTCAGCCACGCCGGCGTGAATGCCGACATCCTGGTCGTGCTCAACGACAACGACATGTCGATCAGCCCGCCGGTGGGTGCGCTCAACAAGTACCTGGCGCGGCTGATGAGCGGCAACTTCTACGAAGCCGCGCGGCAGGGCGCCAAGGCGGTGCTGAAGAATGCGCCGCCCCTCTTCGAGCTGGCGCGGCGCTTCGAGGAACACGCCAAGGGCATGGTCGTGCCGGGCACGATCTTCGAGGAGTTCGGTTTCAACTACGTCGGCCCGATCGACGGCCACGACCTCGATTCGCTGATCCCGACGCTGGAGAACCTGCGCAGCAAGCGCGGTCCGCAGTTCCTGCATGTCGTGACCAAGAAGGGCTACGGCTACAAGCTGGCCGAGGCCGACCCGGTCAAGTACCACGCGGCGTCGGCCAAGTTCAACCCGGCCGAGGGCTTCCCGCCCAGCAAGCCCGGCAAGCCGACCTTCACGCAGGTCTTCGGCCAGTGGCTGTGCGACATGGCCGAGGCCGACCAGCGGCTGGTGGGCATCACGCCGGCCATGCGCGAGGGCTCGGGCATGGTCGAGTTCCACAAGCGCTTCCCGCGCCGCTACCACGACGTGGGCATCGCCGAGCAGCACGCCGTCACCTTCGCCGCCGGCATGGCCTGCGAGGGCCTGAAGCCGGTGGTCGCGATCTACAGCACCTTTTTGCAGCGCGGCTACGACCAACTCATCCACGACGTGGCGCTGCAGAACCTGCCGGTGGTCTTTGCGCTCGACCGCGGCGGTCTCGTCGGTGCCGACGGCGCCACGCACGCCGGCGCCTACGACATCGCCTTCGTGCGCTGCGTTCCCAACTGCAGCATGCTCACGCCGAGCGACGAAAACGAGTGCCGCCAGGCGCTGACCACCGCGTTCCGGCAAGACCACCCGGTGGCCGTGCGCTACCCGCGCGGCGCCGGCATCGGCGCCACGATCGAGAAGGAGCTCACGGCCTGGCCCTGGGGCAAGGGCGTCGTGCGCAGGGAAGCGCAAGTCCGCGCCGATGCACGCGGCAGCGCCCGCATCGCGATCCTGGCTTTCGGCACGCTGCTGCACCCGGCGCTGGCCGCCGCCGAGCGGCTGGGCGCCACGGTGGCCGACATGCGCTTCGTCAAGCCGCTGGACGCCCAGCTGGTGCTGCAGCTGGCGCGCAGCCACGACGCGCTGGTGACGGTCGAAGAAGGCTGCATCATGGGCGGCGCCGGCAGCGCGGTGCTGGAGTGCCTGGCCGCGGCCGGGGTCGCGGTGCCGGTGCTGCAGCTGGGCCTGCCCGACCAGTTCATCGAACACGGCGAACCCGCCAGGCTGCTGGCGATGTGCGGCCTGGACGCCGCCGGCATCGAGAAGTCGATCCTGCAGCGCTTCGGCGGCCGGCCCACGCTGGCGGCGGTCAACAGCTGAAGCGGCGGACCGGCGCCCCGCCGGTGTAAACCGCGCGACGGTATCGGCGCCCAAACGGTGGCATGCTTCCGACCCTGATGACGAACCTGATGTCAGACCTGAGAAACGCCCTGCACATCCCCGACACACAGAGCGCGCCCGACGGCCGCCACCTGGCGATCCAGCGCGTGGGCGTGAAGGACGTGCGCTATCCGCTGCAGCTGACGGTGGCCGGCGCGGTGCAGACCACGGCCGCGATGTGGTCGCTGGACGTGGCGCTGCCGGCCGAGAAGAAGGGCACCCACATGTCGCGCTTCGTGGCATGGCTCGACGCCCTGGCCACCGATCACGTGCCGCTGGACGCGGCCACGCTGCGCAGCCGCCACGCCGCGATGCTGGACAAGCTGGGCGCGCAAGAGGGCCGCATCGAGGCCGCCTTCAGCTTCTTCCTGCGCAAGCGCGCGCCGGTCTCCGGCCTGGCCAGTCTGCTCGACTACCAGGGTCGCTGGATCGCCGAGACGCGCGCCGGGGTCACCGCGGTCTGGGCCGAGGTGTCGGTGCCGGTGAAGAGCCTGTGCCCGTGCAGCAAGGAGATCTCGGACTACGGCGCGCACAACCAGCGCTCGATGGTCACGGTGCGCGTCGAGGTCCTGCAGCCATTGCCCTGGGAACAACTCGTTCGCTTCGCCGAAGACGCCGCCAGCAGCGAGATCTGGCCGATGCTCAAGCGGCCCGACGAGAAGTGGGTCACCGAGCGCGCCTACGAAAACCCCAAGTTCGTCGAGGACCTGGTGCGCGACGTGGCGCTGGCGCTCAACGCCGATGCGCGCGTCGGGCGCTACAGCGTCGACGTCGAGAACTTCGAGTCGATACACAACCACTCGGCTTACGCGCGCATCGAACGCGGCTGAACCTTCCGTCACCGCATGTCGGCCAGGGCCTCGCGGCGCCATCCAGCGCCCCGGGGCCCTGCCTTTTGGTCAGGTGCCGCGGGCGCCGGCCGTGATGTCCGTCACAAGCGAAGCCGCGTGTAGGAAGTTGCCTGACACGAAGGCTGGAAGAAGCAGGACTGCAGCCACGGAACTGGCCTGATGGGCGGGCCCATTTGTGCTCCGTACAGTCACTTCCATCGACTCCCGCCCCCCAACAACCACCGAGCACAAGCCATGACCTCAGAACAAGTTCTTGCCGAAATCCGCGAAGCCAACCTGTCGTACCTGATGCTGGCGCAAAGCCTCATCCGCACCGACCGTGACCAGGCGCTGTTCCGCCTCGGCATCAACGAGGACACCGCGGCGCTGATCGGCACCCTGACCCCGGCCCAGATGATGAAGATCGCCGGTGGCAACACGCTGCTGTGCCGTTTTCGCATGGACGACGACCTGGTGTGGAACCTGCTGACCAGCCACGGCAAGGGCGCTGCCAACGACGGCATGAGCCGCCTGCATGCCTCGATCCTGATGGCCGGCCGGCACCAAGAAGCGGCCTGAACAAGTCGCCGCCGCCAACACCAGCCCCGAGGAGCACGACCCCATGGCACGCAGCAAGAGCATCCTGACCGAAGCGCGACAGATCGAACGCGCGGTGACGCTGATCAACCTGGGCGCTCGCCTGCAGGTGCTGGAGAGCGAAACCGACCTCAGCTACGAGCGCCTGCTGCGCCTGTACAAGGAAGTCGCGGGCAAGAGCCCGAGCAAGGGGCAACTGCCGTTTTCGACCGACTGGTTCATGACCTGGCAGCCCAACATCCACGCCAGCCTGTTCCTGAACACGCACGAGTACCTCAACAAGGTCGCGGCGCTGGACGAGATCGACACCGTCATCAAGGCCTACCAGCTTTACCTGGAGCAGGTGCAGTCGCAGGGCCTGGAGCCGCTGCTGAGCGTGACGCGCGCCTGGCGCCTGGTGAAGTTCGTCGACAACGGCATGCTGACGATGACCGCCTGCAGCAAGTGCGGCGGCCACTACGTGACGCATCCGCACGAGATCGCCCGCCACTACGTCTGCGGTTTGTGCAACCCGCCGGCGCGTGCCGGCAAGGGCAAGATGGCCGGATCGCTGCAACTGGGCCGCGCCGCCGATGTGGCCGCGGTCGCACACTGAATGAAGCTGCAGCGGCGGACATTTTTCACGGCCGCCGCTTCAAGTCCGCCCACTGGGGGTCGATACACCGGTTGAGTTTGATGTTTCATTGCTTGTCTCCTCCTGGCACAGTTCACTGTGCTTTCAGCGGGTCCCTCGGGACCCGCTTTTTTCTGGCCCTCCGGTGCTGCCTTCAGCAGGTCAGCGGCCCGTCTTTTCCGGCGCTCGGTGTCCTGCCGGCGGCCGACACTGCTGCACCTGCTGCGCCGCCACATCGCCCATGAGCACCGCCACCCCTGCTTCTTCGTCGCCGCATGCGCGCCCTCTTCGCGGGCCGGCAGTATGGCCGTGGCCGTTGCCGGCGCTGGCCGCCTGGGCCCTGGCCTGGACTTGCTGGTGGCTGGCGCAGTGCGCAGGTGCAGCGCCGGCATGGGCGCTGACCCTGGGGCTGGCGGCCGGCGCGGCGCTGGCCGCGTGTTGCCGCGGCCGCTGGCGTCAAGCACTGGCCGCCGGCGGCTTTCCGCTTTCGGCCTGGTCGCTGGGCGGGGCTGCGGTGTGGCCGGCCTGGGCCTGGCTCGCGCTGATGCTGCCCTTGCTGCTGGCCTATCCGCTGCGCGCCTGGCGCGATGCCCCGTTTTTCCCGACCCCGCCCGATGCCTTGCTGGAACTGGCGCAGGCGCTGCCGCCGCCGCAGCGTGTGCTCGACGCCGGTTGCGGCCTTGGCCACGGGCTCTTCGCCTTGCACCGGCTGTGGCCGCAGGCGCGGCTGCAGGGCATCGAGTGGAGCCCGCTGCTGGCCCTGGCCGCGCGCCTGCGCTGCCCGTGGTCGACGGTGCTCCAGGGCGACATGTGGGTCGCGGACTGGAGCGCGAACGACCTGGTCTACGTCTTCCAGCGCCCCGAGAGCATGGGCCGTGTCTGGGCCAAGGCCTGCGCCGAGATGGGCCCCGGCAGCTGGCTGGTGAGCCTGGAGTTCGCCGTCGACGGCGTCGCGCCCTGGGCCTGCCTGCACAGCGATGGCCGGCGAGCGCTGTGGATCTACCGGCCGAACCTGCCCAGTCCCGGCTCAACCGGGGCGCGCAGCGGCCGATAACCCTGCCAAGCCCTGCGGGGCGCGTGCCGCGGGTGCGCACCGCGGGCCCTGCCATGAGGCAGCTCTCGCGGAACACGGCAAATGTTCGTCATCATCGGTTGGGTCGTCGTGCTCGGTTGTGTCTTCGGGGTGTTCATCGCCCACGGCGGCAACATGGGCCCGATCCTGAAGGCTCTGCCCTGGGAACTGGCCATGATCGGCGGCGCCACGCTGGGCGCCTTCCTGGTCAACAACCAGATGAAGGTGGTCAAGTCCACCATCGCCGGCACCCTCTCGTGCTTCAAGGGCAGCAAGTACACCAAGGCCCGCTACATGGAACTGCTGGCGCTGCTGTTCGACATCCTGCAAAAGGCGCGCAAGGAAGGCCTGATGTCGATCGAGGCGGACGTCGAGGACCCGCACAGCAGCCCGCTGTTCCAGAAGTACCCCACCGTGGGCAACGACCACCACGTGACCGAGTTCGTCACCGACTACCTGCGCATGATGGTCTCGGGCAACCTCAATGCGCACGAGATCGAGTCGCTGATGGACAGCGAGATCGAGACCCACCACCACGAGGCCCACGCGCCCGTGGCCGCCATCCAGCGTGTCGCTGGCGGCCTGCCGGCCTTCGGCATCGTGGCCGCCGTGCTCGGCGTGGTCAAGACCATGGGCTCGGTCGGCCAGCCACCGGCGGTGCTGGGCGCGATGATCGGTTCGGCGCTGGTCGGAACCTTCCTGGGCATCCTGTTGGCCTACGCCTTCGCCGAGCCGATGGCCGGGCTGCTGGAGCAGAAGGTGGAAGAGGGCAGCAAGGAGCTGCAGTGCATCAAGACCACGCTGCTGGCCAGCATGCAGGGCTACGCGCCGCAGGTGGCGATCGAGTTCGGCCGCAAGGTCCTGTACTCGGGCGACCGGCCGTCGTTCACCGAGCTCGAGAGCCACGTGAAGGGCAAGAAGTGATCGCCGCGCGGGCCTTGGGCAGGCGCTCGATCCCCCTCGAGCTGACGAGGCTTGACACTTTGGGGGTTAGGTGAGCGTGCTCGAC